>JANNNB010000323.1:0-84933 GCA_031398325.1 Actinomycetes bacterium | reverse complement strand
ACCTGGCGCGACCGATCCTGGCACCGATCCCACGACGGCCAATCCGTCGACCACCGATCCGCCGACGACCGAACCGGCCCCCGACCCGGTGACCGAGGACTCCGAACCGAACACCACCGGAGCGCCGGCACCGAGCATCGAGCCGACCCAGATCGACCCGACCGCGATCAACTTCGGATCGAACAAGACGCCACACGACTACGACGACTTCCTCCTCGCCGTGATGACCGATCTCGATGCCTGGTGGACCGAGCAGTACCCAGCGGCGTACGGCAGCGCGTTCCAGTCGTTGAGCGGCGGCACCTTCGCGGCGTACCCGGCGCGACCCGACGACCTGCCCGGGTGCGGCGAACCACGCACCAGGTACGAAGACGTCCAGCAGTACGTGGCGTTCTACTGCGCCGAGGGCGACTTCATCATCTACGACGACGGCGACGACGGTCTGCTTGCCGCACTCGCAGACCAGTACGGGCCCGGCACGATCGGCATCGTGTTCGCTCACGAGTTCGGTCACGCCATCCAGAGCCGTGCGGGCGAGCTCGATCGGGGCCTTGCGACGATCTACACCGAGCAACAGGCCGACTGCTTCGCCGGCGCGTGGGCGGCACGGGTCACGAACGGCGAATCGAGCATCCTGTCGTTCAGCGACGCCGACGTTCGCAGCGGGCTGATCGCCATGACCAAGGTGAGCGACCCGGTCGGCGTCGACCAGTTCATCGCCGGCGGACACGGATCGGCGTTCGACCGCGTCGGTGCGTTCCAGGTGGGGTTCAACGAGGGGGTGGGACGCTGCACCGAAGTGCTGGAAGCGCCCTTGCCACTGGTGCCGAACCAGTTCACGATGGACGAGCTCGAGAGCGGCGGAGACGCAGTGCTCGGATACGGCGACGACGAGTTGCTCGGGTTCATCCCGATCGACCTCAATCTGTTCTGGAACGGGGACATCCCGAGTTCGGCCGCTGCGCTCGAGGACATCACGCTCGTCGGCGCCACGACGAGCGCCGACGTCGACTGCGACGACGAGGACGCCGAATTCGAGGAGGGCGCGGTGTACTGCGCTTCGACGAACACGGTGTACCTGAACGAACCGGCCACCCGGGAGATCTACGAAGCGCTCGGCGACTTCTCGGTGGGGTATCTGATCGGCACGGCGTGGAGTGAGGCCGTCCAGCAGGCGCTCGACACCGGCCTCGAGGGCGAGGAACGGGTGCTTCTCAACGACTGCCTCACGGGCGCGTGGGTGAAGACGACGATCCCGGTCGACGGAGCGCTGCCGCTGCCGCGCGGCGAGGAACGAACGGTGCGGGTGTCGGCCGGCGATCTCGACGAGGCGATCCAGACGATCATCGGGCTCTCCGACGAGACCAGCACCGACGACGTGCGCGGCGGGTTGTTCGAGAAGATCGACGCGTTCCGCACCGGAGTCGTCGAAGGCATCGACAGCTGCCTCGCCGATCTCTGACCCGTCACGCGACGCCGGGGTCAGGCACCGAGCGCTGCGCTCGAGCGTCGAGCCAGTCGCTGAGCAGCGCGGCGAGTTCGACCGGGCGATCGCCCTGCACGCTGTGGCCGGCACCGTCGACCACGTGGACCTCGATGTGGGGCTGGCGCCGTTCCGCCTCGGCGATGTCGTCGTCGTCGACCACGGGCGACAACGATCCGCGAACGAGCATCATCGGGCAGGTGATCGATGCGAAGTCCTCCCAGAGCGGGTTCATCACGGCACCGATGGTCGCCGTGTCGAGCGCCGGCTCGGACGGTGTCTGCGACTCCGTCGACGTCTCCGCGTTCCGCTCGGCGCGGGCGCGGCTCCCCCGGTCGTACCTCCACGCCCACGATCCGTCGCCAGCCGGCGCGGCATTGTGCAGGATGCCCCTTCGCAGCGATGACTCCGAACGGGTCGGGTTGAACTGCATGGTGCGCGCGAGCAGGTCGTCGAAGCTGTCGAACGCCTGGGGGCCGTCGACGAAGTCGGTGATCGCCTTGGTCTTGTCCGCGTTGACGCCTGGTGTGATGTCCACCATCACGAGACTGCGGACGAGATCCGGGTGACGAACGGCGAGTGCCATCGTGGTCATGCCGCCGAGCGACATCCCCACCACGGCGGCGGCATTCGGAGCGAGTGCGCGGATGGCGACACCGACGTCGTCGGCCAGGTTGTTCGGGGTGTAGGTGCCGTCGGCACGCCATCCCGAGTGGCCGTGGCCGGGGAGATCGATCGCCAGGAGGGGGCGGCCGAGCGCGAGCGCGACGGTGTCCCAGGTGTGGGCGTTCTGGGCGCCGCCGTGGAGCAACACGAGTTCGGGTTCGGCACTCCCCCACCGAAGCGCGCTCACGACCCGTGCGGGCGCGTCCGGCGACGCTTCCTCGACCACGACGTCGATCCGCTGCACGGGCGGCAATTCGACATCGAGATCGAACTCGGCGATGTTCTCGTGGAACAGACCGAACTCGTCGTACTCGTCGAACGTGCGTGACGTCGGGTTGGTCATGTCAGCCCCCTGGGATGGTGGTCGGCGGTACCGGTGCAACGGTGGTCGCGGGTAACGGTGCCACAGTGGTCGGCGCGACGGTCGTCGGCGCGACGGTCGTCGGTGCGACGGTCGTCGTCGTGGTGGTCGTCGTCGATGTGGTCGAAGTGGTCGTGGTCACGTAGTTCTCGTCGATCCAGTTGAAGGTCGGTGGCTGCTCGCCGTAGGCCTCCGGCTCCTGCACACCATCGAAGACGAAGACCTGGTCACCGATGCCGATGAGCTCCTGCATGGTCGGCGACAGTGCGAGCGGAATACGAATGCAGCCGTGCGAGGCAGGGTGCAGCGGAACATTCAGCGCGCCGTGGATGGCGATGCCGTAGTTGAAGTACACCGGGTCGTACATCCCACCGAGGGCGCTCTGACGGATACCGGCCACCTCTCGGTCGACGCTGAACACGCCACCTGGCGTGTTCGAGATGCCGCACTCACCACGCACGAGCGCTTCGAGCCCGCGTTCGTTGCCGAACTCGCCGGGGCTGATCGTCACCTCGTCGCACCACTCCTCGTTGCTGCCACTCGACACGTGGGTGATCATCACGGGAGCGTTGCCATGGAAGATCGCGACCACTTGTTCAGGAAGGTAGACCTCGACGTGGTTTGGCGTCGAAGTGGTGCGGCGAGGCGCAATGACGAACGGATCCTGCATCGCGTCCCACATCTCGGGGGTCACCTGTCCCGTCGGTTCGTCGCTCGCGACCCCGAGGACGAGCTTCTCGTACGCCCACACCGATCTGATCGTCTCGTCGCCGTACACCCCGTCGATGGGCCCGGGCCAGAAGCCGAGATCCGTCAGCCGCTGCTGAACGGCCTTCACGTCGTCGCCCGTCACTCCCGTTCCGAGCGTCCGGTCGAGCGGCGTCTTCACGATCGGCACCGACTCGTCGATCTCCTGGACCGCGACGACCGTCTCGGCCGGAATGTCAGCGAGCAACGAGGTCGTGACGTCGGGTACCGACGATCCTGAATCGCCCCCGCCGAGAGCGACTCCACCCAGCACGACGATTCCGAGCAACCCCGTTGCGGCCACCGCCGGCAACCACTTCTTGGCCGCCGCCGGGCCGACGTCGCCCGTGACCGCCCGTTCTTCCAGTCGTCGGTCGCGGTCAGGTTCGTTCACGGTGCGTCGTTCGTGTCGTCCTATGCCTGGCTGTTCTGGATCTGGCTGTTCTGGATCTGGCCGGTCGAGCGATTGACGACGGGCTCGATCTCTTCCAGGTCGGCGCGAAGGCTCCACATCTCGCGCATGATCGTGACGATCACCCCTGGCGAGCTCAGGGTGGAGACCCCCCGCGTGCGTGGGAAGTAGTCGACGCCGAACTGAAGCATCTCGTAGCCGAGGCGGGTCGAGCGGATCACCAACTCGGCATCGATGAACGAACCCTCGCTCGTGAGTTCGACGTGGTCGAAGATCCGGGCCCGGCACAGCTTGAACGCGAAGTTGATGTCGCGTGCCTTCACGTCGAACAACGTGCGGATGAGCAGGTTGTACACGAACGTGTACACGGAACGGAGGTAGCCCTCGCCGGTGCGGTCGAAGCGGTACGCGCTGACGATGTCGGCGTCGTAGTCGCGCAGCAGGCGGACCGCGCGGGGCAACTCGGCCATGTCGAAGGGCAGGTCGGCGTCGGTGTAGAGGATGAGGTCACCGGTCGCAGTCGCGAAACCCGTCTTGATCGCGCCGCCGAGCTTTCGATTTCGTTCGTGGTGCACCACCTTCACCCGCGGATCCTCGGCCACGATCCGGTCGGCGATCGCGCCAGTGGAATCGGTCGATGCATCGTCGACGACGATCAGCTCGTAGTCGAGGATCTCACCGGAACGGATCAGTCCATCGCAGGCACGCCGGCCGGCGTCGAGCGCGCGGCCGATGTACTCCTCTTCGTTCCACATGGGGTAGAAGATCGAGAGCTTCGCGAACGGCTCGGGCACCGGGGCGTCGCTGCCTGCGAACGGTGAAGACACGGACGGTGAGGGTAGCTGCCAGTCGTGCCGGACCATCCGCGGCCTACGATCGATCCGGTGATGCCGCCACCGATCGTCGACGTCGAGACTTCGGACGGCCAACCCTCCTCGACGTCGCTGCGTGCCGGCGATCTCGTCCCGTCGTGGCGCATTGCCTCGGTCGCGGTGTGGGCGCTCGTGGTCTTCGCCTATTCGACCGTTTGGAAGACGAGCGTCGAACTCGGTATCGGTACCTGGTGGCTCGGGGCACGGTCGAGCCCGCAATCGTTGCCGGTCCGTCTGCTGCCGTTCGCCATCGCCATCGGGTTCGGGCTGCTGTCCAGCTACCCGGTGAGGAAACTCCCGTGGATCAACATCGTCGGGGCACTCGTGCTCGCCGCGATCGCCGTGCCCGACTTCTCCCGGTCGATCGGCCTCGCAGTCATCGAGTTGGCCATCGCCGTCGCGGTGTTGCTCGTCGCGGTCGGGTCGCTCACCGGTGTCGTGAAAACCGACGACCGCTAGCGTCGACCGCCATGCCGAGCGCGACACCCCCCAACGAATCCACGAGCACGGGGCAACGGGTGTTGATGTCGTTGCCGATCGGTGAGCGAGTTGGAATCGCCTTCTCCGGCGGCCTCGATACGTCAGCCGCCGTTGCGTGGATGCGGGAGCGAGGGGCGATCCCGTACACCTACACCGCCGACCTCGGCCAGTACGACGAACCCGAACTCGACACGGTGCCCGACCGGGCGAAGCAGTACGGCGCCGAGCAGGCCCGCCTCGTCGACTGCCGCGACGAGCTGGTCCGCGAGGGCCTCATCGCGTTGCAGTGCGGTGCGTTCCACATCCGCACCGCCGGCCGCACCTACTTCAACACGACACCGCTCGGGCGCGCCGTGACCGGCACGCTGCTGGTGCGGGCGATGGCCGACGACGGCGTCGACGTGTGGGGCGACGGCTCGACGTACAAGGGCAACGACATCGAGCGGTTCTATCGCTACGGGCTGCTCGTCAACCCGAACCTGCGGATCTACAAGCCGTGGCTCGATCAACAGTTCGTCGACGAGCTCGGCGGCCGCCAGGGAATGAGTGAGTTCCTGGTCGAACGCGGTTTGCCCTACCGCGACCCGACCGAGAAGGCGTACTCCACCGACGCCAACATCTGGGGGGCGACCCACGAGGCGAAGTCGCTCGAGGAACTGTCGACCAGCATGGAGATCGTCAGCCCGATCATGGGTGTGGCCCACTGGGATCCCTCGATCGAGATCGCATCGGAGGACGTGTCGGTCAGGTTCGAGGAGGGCTGGCCGGTCGCCATCAACGGCACGACGTTCGAGTCGCAGGTCGACCTCGTGATGGAGGCCAACGCGATCGGTGGTCGTCATGGCCTCGGAATGAGCGACCAGATCGAGAACCGCATCATCGAGGCCAAGAGCCGCGGCATCTACGAGGGTCCGGCCCTCGGACTCCTGCAGATCTGCTACGAGCGGCTGCTGACCGGGATCCACAACGAGAACACACTGGAGAACTACTCGACGATGGGTCGCCGACTCGGCCGCCTGCTCTACGAGGGTCGCTGGTTCGACCCCCAGAGCCTGATGCTGCGCGAGCCGCTCATGCGCTGGGTCGGTTCCGCCATCACGGGCGAAGTGACCCTGCGCCTCCGGCGCGGTGACGACTACTCGATCCTCGACACGACGAGCCCGAACCTCACCTACGAGCCGGACCGCCTGTCGATGGAACGGGTCGAGGACGCCGCGTTCGGCCCGCTCGACCGCATCGGTCAGCTGACGATGCGAAACCTCGACATCACCGACACCCGCAACAAGCTCGACGTCTACCGCAAGGTCGGCACGCTCTCCGCCGGAGACGTCACCCCCGCCCTCGATCGCCCCGACCCCACAGTCTGACCCCATCGAACCAACGTCCCCAACCTCTGACCCCAACCTCTGACCCCACCAGCCCCCAACTCAGATCTCAGCCCGTCAATCACCGTTTGCGACAAGAATTCGGAGACCCGGTTCTCCGAATTCTTGTCGCAAACGAGGATCCGGGTGGGGACGGCGGGTCAGTCAGACGGTGAGGTGGGCGACGATGCCGGCGACCAGGCGGGCCCGTTCGGGCATGGCGGCGACGACGATGTGTTCGGTGTCGGCATGGGCACCCCCACCGACCGCACCGAGGCCGTCGAGCGTGGGAACTCCGAGAGCGGCCGTGAAGTTGCCGTCGCTGCCGCCGCCGACGGGTACACCGGTGATGCCGGGCATGACCAGCTGAGCGACCGGCATGAGCGTCGCCGACGCCGATTCTGGCATCGGCGGTCGGCCGATTCCGCCGGTGACCGAGATCGTTGCCTGGCTGTCGACGGGCGTGAGCGCTGCCATCAACGCTTCCACGCGATCGCGTTCGCCGGCCGACTCGATGCGCACGTCGACCTTGACGTGAGCCTCGGCGGGCACGGTGTTCTCGGCCGTACCGGCGGCCGCGACGGTCGGCGTGACCGTCGTGCCGGCGCTGGGATCACCGAATTCGCTGATCGTCAGCACCTGGTGCGACGCCTCGATCAGCGCGTTGATCCCCTTCTCTGGCTCGAGGCCCGCATGGGCGGCCCGGCCGTGCACCGTCACCTCGAAGGTGCCGACGCCCTTGCGTCCGGTCTTGAGGAGCCCGCCGTCGGCTGACGGTTCGAGCACGAGCACCGCCCCACAGGCGACCGCACGCGCCTCGATGAGAGCTCTCGACTCGACGGAACCGACCTCCTCGTCGGCGCTGATCAGGATCTCGACCCCGGACCGATCGTCGAGTGCCGCCACACCGTGCAGTGCCTGGACGAGCCCGCCGAGCATGTCGAACACGCCCGGGCCGGTCGCCGTACCGTCGGCCACGGTGAACGGTCGAGCGGCCAACGATCCGAGCGGGAACACCGTGTCGTGGTGTCCGAGCAGCAGCACCTTGGCATCACCGCCGCCGCACCAGTGGACGTGCGGGCCGGACGGACTGTCGACCAGCGTCGGGGCCGAGCCGAGGAGCCGCTCGATGATGCCAGCGAGCACAGTGGCCGACGTCGTGACCGCTTCGATGTCGAGGGACGGCGACTCGACCTCCACCAGGAGCCGAAGGTCGTCGAGCATTGCCTCGGTCGAGAACTCCGAGACGTCGGGGATGCGTTGCACGGCCGCCACCGTATTCGCTGATCCACGCTGTTCTCGTGGTGGCTGAGGTCACCGGGGATCGGGGGTGGCAGTATCCGCAGCATGATTCGTGGGGGAACACTCTTGCTCGGCGTCGTTGCGATTGCGATCGTGTCGTGCTCGTCCGACGGCAACGACAGCGATGCACCGACCGACTCCGGAGCGACGACGGTCGAATCGACAGCGACGACCGACGACTCGCCGCCCGCGACCGACGCCATCGACGACACGGCTGTCGACACGACCCCGGCCACGACACCGCCGGTCATCGAGCTCGAGGTTCAGCCGGGCGTCGAGCAGCTGGCGATCGTCGACGCCGAGCCGGGCACCGAGGTCACGGTCAGCGTCGGCCCATTGAGCCTGGGCGACGTCGTCGCCACGGGCACGGTGGACGAATTCGGCTCGCTGCTCTTCCGTGACCTCGCCGAACCGGCGAAGTACTACCTGTCGACCCCCGAGGGCACGACGGCAGACTGGTATGCGACCCTCGAACGGGATGACCATCCGGCGCCCGAGTTCTTCGCTGCCCAGACGTTGCAGGCTCCCGGCTTCGGCTACATCGAGACTCGCGACGGCACGACGCTGAGCGCGAACATCGCGCTCCCCGGCCCGCCCGAGGACGGGCCGTACCCGACGGTCGTCGAGTACTCCGGCTACACGCCGAGCAACCCGGACGAATCGGGCTTCAAGGACCTGTTCACCACGCTCGGCTACGCATACGTCGGTGTGAACATGCGGGGTACCGGCTGTAGTGGCGGATCGTTCGACTACTTCGAGTACGTCCAGAGCCTCGATGGCTATGACGTGGTCGAGGCGGTCGCCGCACAGCCGTGGGTGCTCGACAACGAGGTCGGCATGGTCGGCATCTCCTATCCCGGCATCAGCCAGTTGTTCGTCGCACAGACACAGCCGCCGAGCCTCGTCGCGATCACGCCGCTGTCGGTCATCGAAGACACGTTCAGCAGCACGCTCTACCCCGGAGGGATCCTGAACACCGGGTTCGCCGTGGCGTGGGCGCAGGACCGAGCCGACCAGGGCCAGCCGGAGGGTCAGGAGTGGGCGGCGAATCGCATCGCCGAGGGCGACGTCGAGTGCGAGCAGAACCAGCAGTTGCGGCTCCAGAACCCCGACCCGACCGCGATGATCCTCGACCACCCGTTCTACGACCCGGCGATCGGTGAGGAGCTGAGCCCGAGGCTGTTCGTCGACCAGATCGAGGTCCCGACATTCCTCGCCGGTGCGTGGCAGGACGAACAGACGGGTGGCCGTTTCCCGACCATGCTCGACGAGTTCACGGGCACTGAGCACTTCTACGCCTCGCTGGTCAATGGTCTGCACACCGAATCGATCGGGCCAGGTGTCTTCCCGCGCTTCGTCGAGTTCCTCGATCTCTACGTCGGCAAACGCACCCCGTCGCTCGACGCCGCGAGAGTCGTCGCGCCGGTGCTGGCTGGTGGCATCTTCGGCGTCGATGCCGTCGAGTTGCCGCCCGACCGTTTCGCCGGGGTCGCCTACGAGGACGCCCTCGCGACGTTCGAGAGCGAGCCGCCGATCAACGTGCTGTTCGAGGAAGGAGCGGCCGACGGGCAGCCGCCGCTCGCTCCGTTCCCCCGATTCGTGGAGCAGTTCGACGCCTGGCCGATTCCCGAGACCGAGCTCACGCGCTGGTTCCTCGGCGCCGACGGCACGCTGGGCGCCGAGGCACCGACCGACAACGCCCGCGTCGAATACACCGCCGACCCCACCGGCATCGCCCAGACGTTCTACGACGGGAACTCGTCGGACCTGTGGCGTACCGATGTGGTGTGGGACTGGCAGGAGCCTGCCGCAGGGACGGCCGCTTCGTTCGCGTCGTCGCCGCTCTCCGAGACCCTCGTCATGGTCGGATCGGCATCGGCCGACCTGTGGGTCACGGCCGACGCAGCCGACACCGACATCGAAGTGACGCTCAGCGAGATCCGCCCCGACGGGCAGGAGGTGTACGTCCAGTCAGGTTGGTTGCGGGCGAGCCACCGCGCGCTCGACGAGGCCGCATCGACCGAACAGCGACCGGTGCAGACGCATCTCGAGGCCGACGCCGAGCCGCTGCCCGGCGACGGCGCATTCGCGCTGATGCGAGTCGAGATCTTCCCGTTCGCCCACGTCTTCCGCTCCGGGTCGAGTATTCGGATCTCCGTCGACGCTCCTGGCGGCAACCGTGCGGTGTGGGAATTCGAGACGATCGCCGATGGCGAGCTCGTACAGATCGGCATCGGTGGCGACTTCCCGTCGTCGGTCGTCCTGCCGGTCATCCCCGGCGTCGAGGCGCCCGCCACCGCCCCGGCCTGCGGCTCGCTGCGCGGCCAGCCGTGTCGCACCGCGGTGGTCCCAGCACCCGGCAACTGAACACGCCGGTTCATCGACCGCCGTCCGGCTTGCTTGACTGTGCCGATGGCCGTCACGACCGATCACCGCAAGGAACTCGCCGAGTTCCTGCGCGGCCGTCGGGAATCGTTGCGGCCCGATCAGGTCGGGCTACCGGTCGGCCGCGGGCGGCGCACGCCGGGACTGCGTCGCGAGGAGGTGGCGATGCTCGCCGGCGTGTCGCTCACCTGGTACACGTGGCTCGAACAGGGCCGACGGATCAACGCGTCACGCGACGTGCTGCTCGCCATCGCGCGAGCGCTGCGTCTCGACGATGCCGGCCAGGAGCACCTGTTGTCGCTCGCCGAGCCCGGCACCGCCGGCATCGACGTGCCGAGCACCGCGCCAACCGCTCTGGAGCGCCTGATCGGTGCACTCATGCCGGCGCCCGCGTACGTGCTCGGACCACGGTGGGAGTTCCTGGCCTGGAACGATGCGCAGGAGCGGTTGTACCCCCGGATCGCCGAACTCGAGCCGCCGCGACGGAACCTGATGTGGGTGCTGTTCGCCGACCCGGCGACGCGTGAATTGATCGTCGACTGGGACATCCACGCCCGCCAGGCGCTGGCAGAATTCCGATCAGCGACATCCACCGTTCGCCACGATGAGGAACTCCAGGATCTGATCGAGCTCCTGCGCGCCGAATCGATCGATTTCGACCATTGGTGGCCGGAACACGACGTGTCCGGCTTCGAGACTCGCCTGCGCCGGTTCCACCATCCGACGGCGGGTGAGCTGACGTTCGAGTACCAACAGCTGGCACCTGTCGAATGGCCCGGGCTGCGTGTCGTGGCTCAGTTGGCCGTGCCCGGCGACGACTCCGCCGAGCGCCTCGCCGTCCGCCACTACCTCGTCTGAGCCCGTCATTTCACGTTTGTGGCAAGGAATCGGCGGAGCGGGTCTCCAGTTTCTTGTCGCAAACGTGGCTTTTCAGGGCAGGTCGGATGGCGTCGGGGGGTCGGCGCCGTGGCGGGTGACGACGATGCCGGCTGCCGCATGACCCATGTCGACCGCGCGCACGATGTCGTCGAGCCCGGTCGGGCCGGCGAGATCGGACCGGCCGAGACCTGATGTGCTGCAGCACGCCATGAACGCACCGATGAAGGTGTCGCCGGCGCCGATCGTGTCGACGAGCGGGGCGGCGAGCGGCGGAACGGGGATCGAACGAACGCCGGACCGGTGGACGATCTTCGTCGACGATGCCCCAGCCGTCACGATCACCGCCGACGCACCGGTTGCGATGATCGAGTCGACGTCGAAATCGGGAGCGAGCACTTCGAGGTCCTCGTCGCTGACCTTGACGATGTCGGCCCGATCGAAGACGTGCCGCAACGTCTGGACGTAGGCCGCTCGGTCGCGGATCGCGGCGGGCCGAGCGTTCACGTCCACCAACAGCACAGTGGTCGAGGACAGCGCCGCGATCATGGCCACGACGGCGCTGGCGAGCGGCTCCAGCACCAGCCCGAGACCGCCCGTGAAGACCATCTCGGCCCGGGTCGTTTCGCCGAGGGAGTCGAGCGACAATTCCGGTGCAGCGGTGCCATCGAAGTAGAACCGATACGTGGCCGCCCCTGCGGCGTCGAGCTCTGCCGCCGCCAGCGTCGTCGGCCGATCGTTGCGTGCCGATTCCAGGATCTGCACGCCGTCGGCGAGCAACTGGTCGACGAGCATGCTGCCGAACCGATCGCGCGACAGCCCACCGGCGAAGGTGACTGCGGCGCCGAGCCGGGCAGCCGCTCGCGCCGCGTTGTACGGCGCCCCGCCGAGGGCGGCGCTGACCGATCCGTCGACGCTGATCACCAGATCGACCAAGGCCTCGCCGACGACCAGGATCACGATCCCACCGTCACGGCTGCACCGTCAGGATCGCCCGGTGCGGCGGGCAACCAGAGCGGCACCGACGATGCCGGCGTTGTTGGCCATCTGCGCCGGGACGATCTCGGTCCTGATGTCGATGTGCTTCAGCCATCTCCCGGATTGCTTGCTGGCACCGCCACCGACGATGAACAGGTCCGGCGAGAAGAGCCCCTCGACGTGGCGCAGATAGCGCTCGACCCGCTGCGCCCACTCCGACCAGCTGAGGCCCTCACGATCACGAGCGCTTGCCGCGGCACGCTGTTCGGCGTCGAACCCATCGAGTTCGAGATGGCCCAGTTCGGTGTTCGGCACGAGCACGCCGTCGATGAACAGCCCTGAGCCGATCCCGGTGCCGAACGTCAACATCATCACCACGCCCGCGCGATCTCGCCCAGCACCGAAGTGCACCTCAGCGAGCCCGGCGGCGTCGGCGTCGTTGATCATGTGCACGTCGAGGCCGGTGGCCGCGGTGAACAGTGCATCGGCATCGACGTTGATCCACGACTCGTCGATGTTGGCCGCCGATTCGACGACCCCCTTGCGGACGACGGCGGGAAAACCGACGCCCACGCCGCCTGTCCACTCGAAGTGTTCGACCAGCTCACGCACCACGACGGCCATCGCCGCTGGCGTCGCGGGCCTCGGCGTGTCGATCCGATATCGATCGGCGATCAGCTCGCCGGTCTGGAGGTCGACCGTCGCTGCCTTCATTCCGGTGCCACCGATGTCGATACCCAGGCCTGTCACGGCTCGGCACCCTATTCGACTCAGCCGTCGGTCGACGCCCGTCACGCGCGTTGAGCGCGTGACTCCGACCAGGTCAGACCTCGCTCGACACTCGGCTCGCGCGGCAGTCCGAGCACGTGCTCGGCCACGATGTTCCGCTGCACGGCGAACGTGCCGCCCCCGAGCGTCAATGCCGGATGGAAGAGGTAGCCGTAGTGCCAGATCGGATCGACGTCCGGATACGGCCGAGCAGGTCGTCGCTCGCCGCCGTCACCGGACAGGCCGTCGTCGCGAAACCGGTTCTCGGTCGGTCCGCCCTGGCTCGACGTCGCAACCCGTCCGACCGGGCCCGAACCGGCGATCATCCCGTCGGCGCCGGCGAGCGCTTTGGCGAGCGACATGACATGTTGGCCGTGCTCGTCCGCCATGATCTTCTGGATCGACGCTTCGGGGCCCGGCGTCTTGCCCTTCAGGGTGGCCGACAGGCTGCGCATCCGGTTGAGGTGCAGGAGCATCGCCTCGATGTGGAGCCGCGCCGCTTCGTCGCGCAGCACCGGCTCGTGCCCCAGCCCGCCAGAATCCCGGATCAGCCCGATCAATTCCTCCGCTGATGGCCCCACCCCCCACAACGAGCCGGCCGAAGACAGCGACACACGTTCGTTCGACAGCGTGACCTTCGCGAGTCTCCAGCCGTCGTTCTCCTCACCGACGAGCAGCGACGCCGGGATGCGTACGTCATCGAAGAACACCTGGTTGAACGAGTGAGCCGTCGTCATGTCGACGATCGGGCTCATCGTGATGCCCGGAAGGTCCATCGGACAGATGAAGTAGGAGATGCCCTTGTTCTTCGGTTGATCGGGATCGGTACGTGCGATCAGGATGCCCAGCTGCGCGTTGTGCGCACCGCTCGACCAGATCTTGGAGCCGTTGACCACGTACTCGTCGCCGTCACGAACAGCGCGACACGCGAGATTGGCGAGGTCGGAGCCGGCATCGGGTTCGGAGAACAACTGGCACCACACCTCCTCGCCGCTGAAGATCTTCGGCAGGTAGCGCGCGTGCTGCTCAGGTGTTCCGGCGAGGAAGATGGTCGGCGCCGCCCAGCCGATGCCGATCGGGTTGCTGGGGCGACGAGCGTTGGCCTTCGTCAGCTCGTCGTCGATGATCAGCTGGTGGATCGGGTCGGCATCGAGGCCCCACGGCGCTGGCCAGTGGGGCACCACGTAGCCCGCCTCGGCGAGATCCTTCGGCGACGCGTCAGGGTGCTCGGCCAGCCACGACCGTACGGCGAGTCGCTGCGAGTGATCGTCGGAAGGCAGGTCGAAGTCCATCGCCCTTCAGTCTCGCCGCCCGCCCCTGCCAGCGAGAACTCGAGCTGCCCCCGCCAGCACCCGCGCCGCCGATGAGCCAAACCACCAGATGCGGGGACTCGGCTCATCGCAACGCAACGACGCCGTCGGCGATGAGCCAAACCACCGGATGCGGGGACTTGGCTCATCGCCGGGTGATCAGGACTGAGCCGCGGGGATCTTCTTGGCCGCGCGCTTCTTGGCCGGGGCCTTCTTGGCCGCGCGCTTCTTGGCCGCTCGCTTCTTGGCGGGCGTCTGCGTCACGGGAGGTTTGCGGTGCGGGACGGGCTTCACCGAGTTGCCACCGCGACGAAGCGACGGGCCGAGCTGTGGCTCGACCCACTCGGCTCCGGTCGCGTCGAACAGGCGCGAGATCTCGTCGATGTGCATGTCGACCATGTCCCACAGGTCGGGTACCAGCTCGCGGTCGGCGATCAGGCCGAAGTCGAGCTGGTTCATGTAGCTGTGCACCGTGATGTTCAGGCCCATCCCGTCGGCGATCGTCGACACCGGGATGTAGTTGTCCATTCGCGCACCGGCGAAGTAGAGCGGTTGGCGCGGGCCCGGCACGTTCGAGATGGTGACGTTGGCCGGCAGGTTGACATGATCGGCGAGCTTGAGCCGAGAGATGAGGCGCATCGCGGAGGTCGCCACGACCGGCGACGTGAACTGCGTGATGTCGGTGAGCGCCGTCGCCGGCACGAGGTCCATCTGGCGCTTGGCCGCGTTCATCGCCTCATGGCAGCGCTTCACCCGTTCCAACGGGTCCGCACAGTTGGTCGGCAGCTCGGCGATGATGCTCGACACACGGTTCGTCCACGGATCCTCCTCGTCGCCGGTGCGGATCGAAACCGGCACCATGGCCCGCAGCGGCTTGTCCGGCAGGGCGTCGTGTTTGATGAGGTATTCGCGCAGCGCACCTGCGCAGATCGCCATGACGATGTCGTTCACCGTGCACCCAGTGGCGTCCTTGAGCGCCTTGATGTTGTCGAGCGATGTCGAGCGCATCGCGAACCGGCGGTGCGGGGTGATCGACCTGCACCAGGGCACCGGCGGCGCTGGCGTGAGTGGGATGCTCACGCGGGGCGTCGTGTCTTCGGAGGTCGCTCCGGTCGCGATCGAGGTGATCGTGTGGCGGGCCTGGGAGGCGAGGTCGCTGAGGCCGGCGAGGCCGGCTGCGGAGGCGATGTCGCGGACGAGTCGCAACTGGAGGCGCAGGCTCTTCAGCGGGTTCGTCGCCAGGTGCGCGACCGTCAGGCGCAGCATCTCGGTGTCGCTCGGGATCGGTTCGCCCTCCCACGGCACCGGGTCGAGTGTGTTCGACGCGTCCGGATCGGTGTCCGTGAGCATGTTCAGCAGGATCACGCCGGATGCACCATCGATCGTCGAGTGATGCGTCTTGGTGAGCATCGCCCAACGGCCGTCGGCCAGGCCCTCGATCACGTAGCACTCCCACAGCGGGTGGGAACGATCCATCGGTCGGGCGACGATGCGCGCCACCTGCTCGGCGAGCTGGTCGGCGGCTCCGGGGGGCGCCAGGCCGATGTGTCGGACGTGGTAGTCGAGATCGAAGTGGGGGTCGTCGATCCAGTAGGGATGATCGAGCCGCATGGGCACTTCGACCAGCCGCCGACGCATCGGTT
Organism: Actinomycetes bacterium; assembly: GCA_031398325.1. Classification (GTDB taxonomy): domain Bacteria; phylum Actinomycetota; class Acidimicrobiia; order Acidimicrobiales; family Ilumatobacteraceae; genus Sva-07. The sequence continues at coordinate 69,286 of JANNNB010000323.1, read as the reverse complement.
CGAGTCGACCGATCATCCCCTCGAAGCGCTTGTACACCAGGTCGAACGGGTCGAAGTCCGGTGACGGTCGTTGGTAGATGCCGAGGCCGTTCACGTGTCCGAACGTCGTCGGGGTCTCCATGTACAGAAAGCTCGCGTCGAGCCCGGTCAATTGCTTCACGATCGTGCACCCCCAAGTGAGATCAGTCGCAGGAGTCTGGATCTTGACACAAGGGCGACGGCGGCGTCACCTCCGCGAGCCGGCGACATCCATGTGCGTCTCGCCCTGCTCCCGAGAGTCAGAGGTCGTCGAGCCGGGCGAACAACCGGGCCGCCTGCTCGGTCGCCTTGGCACGAATCTCGTCTGCGTCGACGCGCGTCGCCCGCCCGTCGTCGAGCACGGCGTCACCATCGATCTCGACACGGAGGGCGCGCACGCCGGTGGTGTAAGCGAGCCGCCACGGATCGAAGGGCGAGTACGACCACGTGACTCGATCGTTCAGGGCATCGGGGAAGAGCGCCCAGTTCTGTTCGAGCCAGGACCATGCAGTCGCGGGGGTCGTCGTGACGTCGTGCTCACGCGAGCGCGCGAACGCGAGACGGAACTCGTCGAGCATGTCGGCACCGATGCCGTCGGTGCCGAGCGCGACAGGGTTCGCGAATCGCGTCGGCGCGGCGTAGCCGACCGCGTTGTTCATGTTCGACCGCGGGTTGTGCACGATCGTTCCGCGCAGGCCGTGATCGTCGGGCAGGTGGACGCCATGCACGATGAGCCAATCGTCGGCGCTGAGGTCGCGGAGCCGTTCAGCGGCGCCGGTATCGGCTGCACCTTCTGCGACGTGTACGTGGACGCCCACACCGCGGTCACGGGCGAGTTCGGCCGCCGCGGACAAGGTGTCGTCCTCGCACGTGAATGCGGCGTGGACGCCGACCATCCCACGTCCGCCGGCGCGAAGGAACCGGTCGTTCTCCTCGAGCCCCCGACGCGCCCCGTCGGGTCCATGCCGATCGGTGACGCCATAACACGTCGACACGCGTACCCCGACCTCGGCGCACGCGTCGGCGATCACGCTGAGCGACCCCTCGATGGCGTGGGGGGACTCGTGGTGATCGATGACCGCCGTGCAGCCGGACTCGAGCGCTTCGAGCGCACCGAGCTTGGCCGACCATGCGATCATCTCCAGGTCGAGCGCGCAGTCGAGGCGCCACCACACGAGTTCGAGGATCTCGAGGAACTCCGTCGGCGTACGGGGCGGCGCCGGCATGCCGCGGGCGAGCGTGGAGTACAAGTGGTGGTGCGCACACACCAGGCCCGCCGTCGTGTCGAGGGGGACACTGCGTTCAACCTCGACCATCGCGCAGGTCAGCCCGGGTGGCGTCGGCCCGAACGGGCCACGGCGCGCTCGGCAGCTCGGGCTTCGGCCTTCTTGCGACGCGAGAACCACTGCCAAGCGGCGGTGATGATGATCGCTCCGATGAGCGAGCCCAGGATGCCGCTCGGCCGGATCGCCAGACCGTCTCCCGCGAGAAGGCTGAACAGCAGGCCGCCGACGAGCGAGCCCGCGAAGCCGGCGACGAACGCCATCGTCCAATCGACGCGCGGGCCTTCCTTGCCGACGATGAGTTGAGCGAGGGCTCCAATGCCCATTCCGAGACCGAGGATTGCGAGGATCAGCACGCCTCGAACGCTAGTGGTTTCGCCCGGTCGATGAAGCATCACGGTACGCAGATCCGCCAACACATACATTTTGCACCGCACTGAATCGTGCACCTGTCACGAAATGAGGACCCATGATCAAATCACTCATCGCCCTGTTCATCATCTTCCTGCTCGCCACGTTCCCGGCGACCTGGTTGCTGATGCTCTTCTTCGGCAATCTCGGCCTCGGTCTCAGCTACTGGGGAACACTGCCGCTCGGCATCCTGGTCTCCGTGTTGCTCGGCGGCGCCACCGCGCCGTCGGTCATCGTGCGATCATGAGCTGAACATCGCGAATCGTTCCACCTGGTCAGTTCTCCACCGACAATCACCATCAACAGCAAACTCAACAACACAGAAAGGCGTGCAACATGCTCGCAGCAGACTTCGGAACCGGGGAAGTCCTCTGGTCCTTCCTCTGGTTCTTCATCTTCATCATCTGGATCTACCTCCTGATCTTCATCTTCTCCGACATCTTCCGGAGCGAGGATCTCAGCGGTTGGGGCAAGGCGATCTGGACCATCCTGATCATCTTCCTGCCGTACATCGGCATCTTTGCGTACCTGATCATCCGGGGCGGCAAGATGGCGGAACGACAGGCCAAGCAGATGCAGGCTCAACAGTCGGCGGTCGATTCGTACATCCGAACCACCGCCGCCGGCGCAACCGACGCCGAACAGCTGGCAAAGCTTGCCGAACTCCATTCGTCGGGCAAGCTCGACGATGCCGAGTATGCGACCGCCAAGGCCAAAGTACTGGGTTGATCCTGTGCGCTGCTGACCCGCAGGTCGGCAAGCACTCATGACGCGAAAGGACCGCTCGGGCATCGCCCGAGCGGTCCTTTTGTTGTCGACGATCGTTCTCGCCGGCGTCAGTCGCCGGTCGATGTGGTGACCGCACTCGACGTGGTGTCGCTGCTCAACCAGTCCCCCGCTTCGCGGGCAACCTTCGAGAACGACGTGTCGGCGTGCTCGGCCTTGGCCAGGCGATGCAGACGCTCGACGCCGACGATCAGCAGGACGAGCAGCGTGCCTCGGCCCAGCCAGGTCTGCGCGCCGGTACCGGGCGTGATCAGGACGACGAGGGCGAGGATCGCCAGGGCCAGCACCCATGCGCCGAGTCGATGGATGAGAATCGGCGAGAGGCCGCGGCGCACCGCAAAGGCCGCCCGGGTCGGCCCGACGAGCAGTGCGTAGGTGAAGATCACCAGCCCGATCGCGACGCCGGTCCAGGCCAGTTCGTTCAGGATGCCGGTGCCGATGATGGCGATCGACCGCGCGGCCGCCTCGATCGAATCCGACTTCTCGATCGAGTCCGTGACGTAGTTGATCGCGAACCATCGCCCGAGCAGGACGAGCAATCCGCTCACCGACAACGCGATGCCGACGTTGCGCAGTGCCGCGCGGCGATCACTCGCCAGGAACACCGCTGCGACGTAGAGCACGATCACGAGGAGCAGGAGCACCACGCTCAGCACCTCGACGTACTTCACGGCGTCCTGTGCTGCCTCGAGCTGGTCGGAATCGGCGACGATGAAGGTTCCGGCCTCCGGTGGGATCCGGTCGAGCACCGCCGTCGGGAGCCCGAGCTGCGTGCCGAGGTCGTACACCAACGTTCCGAGTTGGATGGTGACGACCCCATCGGTCGTGCTGACGCCATCTCTCGTTTCGTCCTTCAGGATGCGAACGAGCGATTGGTGCGCGAGGCGATTCGCGTCCGACCAGGCTGCCATCACCTTGGGCGAGGCCAGCAACCGGTCGACACCGTCGATGGCCGGCTGGCGCAACGCCTGTGAGATGGGGCCGGCGAGCACCTGCAACGAATCGGGCAAGCGGTCTTCGAGTTGGGCCGACACGTCGACGTACGAGAACAACTCGTCCACCAGATACACCGACAACGCGGAGCGCACCGCCGGATCGGCGAGCACCTCGTCGCTCACTTCGACCCAGTTGTCGGTGTCGAGGAGCTCTCGATTCAGCCACGCGTTGAACGACGCGCCGATCGCGATCGCCGACGCGAGCACGATCATCGCCCACACCAACCAGCCTGGCGCAGAGCCAGGGCGGCGCACCTTGTCTGCGCTGCCGGCGTTGTCCGTGTTGGAGCTGTCCGTGTTGGAGCTGTCTGGGGGCGCGACGGTGGACACGCCCGTGTCGTCGGTCGTCATGGGTTGCTCAGGCCAGCAGCTTGGCTTTTGCCGCGGTGAACTCTTCGTCGGTCAGCACACCAGCGGCCTTGAGATCAGCGAGCTTGGAGATCTCGGTCATCAGGTCGGGTGCTGCCGCCGCTGGAGCAGCCGCCGGCGGTGGTGGCGCTGCAGCAGCCTGCTGCGCCTGCATCGCATCCAGTTGGGCCTGCATCTCTGAAACCTGCTGCTGCGAATCGAACGCAGCTTGTTGCGCTGCGGTCTCGGTCGCTGCGGCCTGTTGCTTGCCTTGCTGGTGCCTGCTGACTCCGCCGGCGACCGCGGTGGCGGTTCCGGCGACGACCGCCGTGCGTGCCATCGTGCCGACCAGACCTGGGCGTCCCATACGTCGCATCATGTCGTTCTCCTGTTTCGTTGTTCGTTGGGTTCGAGTGTGTTCGTCGAGCGTCGGATCGTGGTCAGTCGCTGATCTCGGCCAGTTCAGCCATCAGCTCTTCGACCACTGCGCCCGGGATGCGAAGGTTCTCGGCGAGGATGCCGCCCGAGTTGACGACGGCATCGCGGAAGCCTTTGGCCCACGTGTGCTCGAACACGAGAATCGCTTCGGAGCTGCCCGGCGCCAGGTCGGCTGCCCATTCCTCCACGTCTTCGTCGGAGATGAGCGCGTCGAGTTGGTCGAGCACGCCGGCAAGTTTCGACGCGTCGTCGTTGATGCCGAGTTCGTCGAACTCGACGAAGGTGACGTCACCGTTGTCGTCCTTCTTGACGAGCAGACCGTCGATGATGCTGATGGTGTCGTTCTCGATGAGGCGCTCGAGTTCGGGGATGATCTCTCCCGTGAACTGGTTGCCTGGGAACTCAATGACCAGGATTTCGATTGGGCCCAGGGCCATCTGACACCTCCGTGTCGCTCAGATTCGGTTTGAGGGTGAAACAACGGAGGACAGGTTGACACCGGTGACGGTGGGATCCCTCGTCCGAAGTGGACGAATTGTAGGTCATTGCGTGAACACCGGTTGAAAGGGTCCGGCTCAGGAGTCATGATGATCGCCGTTCGGCAACCAGCCGGGCACCGACGGGTCAACGCCCACGAATCCGGCCGCTTCAGGCCGGCAGAAAGGTCACAACGTGACACTCGCAGCAGAATGGGGAACCGGGGAAGTTCTCTGGTCGTTCCTCTGGTTCTTCATGTTCTTCATCTTCATCATGTTGATCTTCCAGATCTTCGGCGACATCATCCGCAGCGACGATCTGTCGGGTTGGGGCAAGGCCATCTGGTCGATCTTCATCATCTTCCTGCCGTTCCTCGGCATCTTCGCCTACGTCATCGCCCGCGGCAGCAAGATGGGCGAGCGGTCGATGAAGGCCGCGCAGGCCAACGAGGCTGCGATGCAGAGCTACATCCGCGAGACCGCTGCTGGCGCTGACTCCGCAACACAGCTCGCCACGCTCGCCGACCTCCACACGTCCGGCAAGCTCGACGACGCCGAGTACGCGGCCGCCAAGGCCAAGATCATCGCCTGACCCCGTTCGATTCGTAGACCCCGTTCGATTCGTAGGGGTCAGAACGGCGCGAACGGTCGCGCACCGGTACCACCCGAGTCGAGGGGGCCGATGCGCGACCTCGATGCCACACCGTCGCCGTCGTCGTCGCTGCCACCGACACGCCGACCTACGATCCGGCGATGACGCCCCTGCTCACCTACCTCACCGACCTGCACGCGGCGCATCTCGCCGACCGGTCGGGCGACGTCGCGACGTACATCCCCGAACTCGCCGACGTCGACCCTGAACTGTTCGGCATCTGCATCGTCATGGTCGACGGCACCGTGTACGAGGTCGGCGACTCGCACCACCGCTTCACGATCCAGTCGATGTCCAAGCCGCTGACGTATGCGATGGCGCTCGACGAGCTCGGGGCCGACGTCGTCGGAGCACGAATCGGGTTGGAGCCGACCGGCGATGCGTTCAATGCGATCAGCCTCGACCCCTCCACAGGCCGTGCCAGCAATGCGATGGTCAACGCCGGTGCGATCACGGCCGCCGATCTGCTGCACGCCCGTCACGGCGACGAGGCGCTCGGCCATCTGCTCGCGGGGTACTCGAAGTTCGTCGGTCGGCAGGTCCACGTCGACCGGAAGGTCGCCGAATCCGAACGGGCGACCGGTCACCGCAATCGAGCGATTGCCCATCTGTTGCGCGGCGCCGGGTCGATGGGCCCGGACGTCGAATCATCACTCCAGCTCTACTTCGACCAGTGTTCGGTCGAGGTCGACTGCCACGACCTCGGCGTGATCGCAGCGACGCTCGCGAACGGTGGGCGCAACCCGATCGACGGCACCCTGGCCGTGACCCAGCCGACCGCCCGCCACGTGTTGGCCGTCATGGCCAGTTGCGGGATGTACGACGGCGCCGGACGATGGATCGTGTCGGTCGGCCTCCCGGCGAAGAGCGGTGTGAGCGGTGGCATCTTCGCCGTCCTGCCCGGTCAGCTCGGCGTCGCCGTGTACTCGCCCCGCCTCGACGAACAGGGCAACAGCGTGCGCGGGGTCAACGTGTGCCGGGAACTCGCCGCCACGCTCGGCCTGCACCTCGTGAACAGCGGACGCCGCGGGGCCAGCCGGGCCCCGACCCTGCGCACGCTCGCCGATGGTGGCTCCCGCCGCAAGCGGTCGCCGGACGCGATGGATCAACTGCGAGCGATGGGAGACCTCGTGCTCGCGATCGTGCTCCGCGGCGACATCCAGTTCGCGGACGCCGAACTGGCTGCGCGAAGTCTCGTGCAGACCCAAGCCAAAGCGGCTCGGCCCGCCCGCTTCGTCGTCGTCGACCTTGCTCGCACGGGCATCATCCACGACGCACTCCCCCATCTCCTGCGTCCGATCGCGGCCGACCTGGCGGAGCGAGGTGGGATGCTGGTCGTGTCGGGGATCGACGACGATTTCAGCCTCCATGCGCTCCATCAGTTCTCCGAGAACGTGTCCGAGATCCACATTTCTGGCACCTTGGATGACGCATTGGAGTGGTGCGAGGATCAACTACTTCGTACCTGAGGCCTGCCACAGTGTCTGCATGAACGACATCGTCCTCGGAGTCCTCGCCATCCTCGTGGGCGCGGTGTTCTGCTTTCGCGGCTACTTCGCGATGCGCATCATCATCCCGATCTGGGGTGCCTTCGCCGGGTTCGTGCTCGGCGCCGGACTCATCTCGACGGGCGGCGACGAGTTCCTCTCGACCACGCTGTCGTGGATCGTCGGGTTCGCCGTCGCCATCGTGTTCGGACTTCTCGCCTACCTGTACTACGCCGTCGCCGTGCTGCTCGGGATGACGGCGATCGGGTTCATCCTCGGCACCACCGCGATGACGGCCCTCGGCGTCACCTGGTCGTGGTTGATCATCCTCGTCGGCGTCGTCACGGCGGGCGTGCTCGCCTTCGTGGCCATCGTCGGCGACATGCCGATGATCCTGCTCACCCTGCTCACGGCGTTCGCCGGCTCCAGCGCGATCACCGCCGGATTGATGTTGCTCTTCGGTGTGATCGACACCGATGGATTCGACTCGACCCTGACCACCAGGTCGGCCAGTGACGACTGGTGGTGGTACGCGATCTACTTCGCGCTCGCGATTGCCGGCGTGATCAGCCAGATCCGGGAGAACGATCTCGAGCAGGAGTCGCTGCGGGCGGCCTGGGCCGGCGTCGACGACACTGCGGCGATCCGCTGACGCACCGCGACGCGGTGCCTGGGTCCGACGTCGGGTTCAGAACTGCCAGACGAGCGGCACGATGATCATCACGACCACGAAGAACCAGGCGAGCAGCACCCCGCCGAGCTTCCAGTAGTCGCCGAATCGGTACGCCCCTGGCCCCATCACCATGAGGTTCACCGGCGTGGCAACCGGTGTCAGGAACGCCGCCGATGCCGCCGCGCACACCCCCATCAGCAGCGGGCGCTCCGACACCCCGGCCTGGGCGGCGGCCGAAACGGCGATCGGGATGACGACGAGCGCCGTCGCAGTGTTGCTGATCAGCTGCCCGAGAACCGCGGTCAGCAGGAACAGACCCGCCAGCAGCAGGTACGGCGAGTCGCCGACGACATCGACGAGCCCTTCGGCCAACTGGGTCGCCGCGCCTGTCTTCTGAAGTGCCGTCGACAACGGGATCATCGCCCCGACGAGGATCACCGTGGTCCAACTGATCGATCGATACGCCTGTTGCACGTCGACCACTCGGAGCACGACCATCGCTGCGGCGGCCAGGATCCCGGCCACGGCGGGCGCGACGGCGCCGGTGGCGAGCAACACCACCATGCCGAGCAGCACGACCACGGCCTGGGTGGCCCGCGCCCCGAACGCCACCGTCTGGCGGCGCACCAGATCGGGGTCGTCGACGACCAGTACGTCGGTATCGACGACGTTCGCCTCGATCGACTCCCACGTGCCTTGCACGAGCAGTGTGTCGCCGACGGCGAGCGTCACCGGTTCCGGTCCGAGGTCGTACCCCTTGCGCTGGACCGCGAGCACGACCATCTCGCCGCTTGCCGTGAGCATCCCCGGGAAGATCACCTGCCCCGCCAGCTCGGAACGTGGCGCCACGACGAGCTCGACCAACCCGTACTCCCTACTGACGATCGGCGCGTGCGACGCGGGCAGCGGCGGCGCGACCGACGCATCGAGGCCGAGCTCGACGGCGAGCGCTTCGATCTCATCGGCGTTCCCGTCGAACAACACGATGTCGCCTGCTGCGATCGGCCCGTGGAGCATCGCGTGTTGGTGTCCGTCGCCGCCTCGGCGCTGCACACCGAGCAGCTCGGCGGCAGAGCCGGCCGTCACCGCGAGTTCACCGGCGCTCCGGCCGACCACGGCGGAATCCGCGAGCACCCGGAGATGAACGATGCGATCAGGGATCGAGTACTGCTCGACCAGCGTCAGCGCGTGCGCGCTCAGATCGGGTGGCAGCACCTCGGCGACACGATGGGGAAGCAGTCGGGATCCGAACAGCACGACGACGCAGATCGTGCCGGCGAGCAACGGCACGCCGACGATGGCGAACTCGATGAATCCGAACCCTGTCCCGCTCACGTCCTCGGCCGCGTCGGCGACCAGGATGTTGACCGGGCTGCCGGTCAACGCGAGCTGCGAGCCGGCGTGCGCAGCGAAGGCGAGCGGCATCAACAACTGCGACGGAGCACGGCCGAGGCGCAGAGCGATCACCACGACCATCGGGAGCAGTGCCGCGACGGCGCCGTTGACGCTGATCAGCGCGGTGAGGCCGGCGACGAGCAACATCGTCAACACGACGAGCCTGGTCCTGCTCTGACCGACCGATTCGATGAGCCGCTGGCCCGCCCATGTGGTCACGCCGGTCGCATCGAGACCCTCGCTGACGACGAACAGGGCAGCGATGAACAGCACCGCCTGGTCCCCGAGGCCGGCGAGCGACTCGTCGACCGTGAGCACTCCGGTCGCGGCGAGGGTGAGAGCCGCTCCGATCGCATCGATCTCGACGGGGAGACGGTTCCAGATGAACAGCACGACCACCGCACCGAGGACCGAGTAGACGATTGCGATGTCCGACACCGTGGTGAAGGTACGTCACGTGCAGCTCGGACGACGACCGGCGGCCGGACGAAGTTGATCGGTTGATACGAGGGACGCGGCCCGCGAGGTGGCACCATGTGGCGATGTCCGATCCTGCCCCAACGGATCCGATCGTGCCCGACCCGGTGGTACCCGAATCGGTGCTGCTCGACCCGATCGACGTGTACGAACGGGAGCTGGCGGCCGAACACCCGCTCGGGAGCAGCAAGGCGAAGGTCCGCAGCATCATCTTCCGCGCGATCCTCATCATCGGGGCGCTCGTGATCTCGGGCTTCATCCTCATTTCGACGTTCGAGGACCTCGACTACGAGGCAATCGTCGACTCCGTCACCTCGCTCGAGGACGCCGACTTCATTGCGCTCCTCGCGATGTGGGTGATCTGGATCGCCGCTCAGGGCCTCCTCACGGCATCGCTCGTCCCCGGGCTCCCGGTCCGCCGCGGTGTCGTCGCCTATCTGGGCCCGGCGGGGGTCACATCGATCATCCCCGGTCCGAGTGATCTACCGTTCCGACTCCGCATGTTCATGGCGTGGGGATACTCCCCCGCCGACTCCACACTCGCCGTGGCCGCCGGCAGCGTGTTCAGCATCGGGATCAAACTGGTGCTCCCGGTCGTCGCCGCGATCGGCCTCCTCGTGTCGGATGCGCCCATCGAGGGGACGCTGCGCACGGTCGTGGTGATCGCCGTGCTGGTCGGTCTCGGCATCTTCGCGATCGCCTTCATCGTCTCCTCGGAGAAACGCACCGCCAGGATCGGCCGTGTGATCGCGCCGGTGTACGGATTCGTCCTGCGTCTGCTGCGCAAGCCGGAACCTCCCGACGTCGCCCAGACGCTCATCGCCGCCCGGTCCGAATCGCTCGGACGGCTACGCGACCGGTGGATGATCGGGACCTGGGCGACGGTGGCCACCGCGGCCACTCGGTTCGCTCTGTTGCTGATGGCCATCCGCTTCACCGGGACTGCCGAGGACGCGATCAGCTGGCCCCAGATCTTCGTGGTCTACGCGGTCGTCCAGGGACTCACGGTGTTGCCCATCACTGCGGGCGATGCCGGGGTCAGCGAGATCGCCTACATCGGCTTGCTGACCGCAGCTGCGGGATCCCAGTACGTCAATCAGATCACCGCCGGCGTCTTGATCTTCCGGGTGCTCACATGGGTCGTGATCATCCCGATCGGTCTCGCCACGCTCGGCGTCTGGCAACGGATGACGTCCCGGCAGTCCAAGGCCGAGGTGGCCACTCCGGCAACGTCGTGAGTCGAGGCCATCGCGGCGCGCATCCCGGCCGTCATCCCACTCAGAGTCATCCCACTCAGAGACATCCCACTCAGAGATAGGTGTTCTTCTCCAGCCAGCGAAGCGAGAAGAAGCCCCAGATCGGTGGAAGGTAGAAGGTGGAGAGCCGGTAGAGGATCACGGCTGCGAAAGCTGCCTCCTGGGGCACGCCGACGGACGTGAGCCCGAAGATCAGCCCACCCTCGGTGACACCGATGCCACCGGGCACGGGGATCAGTCCCGACAGCAACGACACACACATGTTGATGAACAACAGTTCCTCGAACGGGACCGAGGAGCCGAAGGCGAGCACGAAGATGCCGAGGGCGGCGGCGAAGATCAGCTCGGCCGCGAGGTTGCCACCGAACAACATCGCGAGGCGACGAGGTGACTTCAGACCGCGCAGCACGCTCCACGCTTCTTCGGCGATTCGTCGGATCCACCCGGCGACGAAGCTCCGAAGCTTCCTGATCGACACGACCACCACCGCTGCCACGGCCACCACGGCCAGGATGACGCCGAGGAGGTTGGCGGCATCGCTCGCCGGATCACCGATGTCGAGGTCGAGCGCGAGCGGCGTGAACAACAGCAGCGAGACCAGCAACGTGGCCTGCACGATGAACCCGCTCACACCGTCGAGCGCGCCGGTCGCCAGCGCCGCGCCCGCCGGCACGCCCTGCCGTTGGAAGAACCGCACGTTGACGGCGATGCGCGCCGCCGCCGTCGGTATCGCGAGGTTCACGTACGAGATCGCCAGTTGGAGCGCGTACACGGGACCGAGCGGCAAGGGGATCGGAGCAGCGCCGAGGGTGGCCACCGCCTGAGCGATGCGAGGCAGTTGGGCCACGATGGCGCCGGTCGCCACCAGCCACCAATTCGCATCCTGCAGTGACTCGACGAACTCGTTCCAGTCGAAGCCGGCGAGTGCCGACACCAGGAAGAACACGGCAAGGAGCGGCAGCGCGACCCGTACGACCGACCCGACACTGAACCGGCGCAACTGCACCAACTTCGGTGCGTCGAGTCCGATCGCGGCCGCCACGTCGTCACGCAGGTCGTCGAGGTCGATGTCGAGCGATCGGACCATGCGACGCTGATCGGGGGTGAGCGCGGCCGGCTGGAGGTAGGGCAGGGATGCGGCGATCTGATCGCTTCCGCGTGCTTCGACGAACCCGGCGATCGCGCGATCGCTCCCACCCAGCACGACCGTCGCAACGAACGCCTGCACCTCGTCGCTTCGGAACTGGGCGTCGGTCGCGGCGACCGACGCCCCCCGGAAGTCGATCAGCCCGAGCCGGGCGTCGTGCATGACGACATGGTCTTCGTCGAGTTGGCCGTGGGCGATGCCGGCCCCGTGGAGTCGAGCGACCACGTCCCACAGCTCGCGGATGCGGTCCGTCCCGTCCGGCCCCACGAACCGGGGGTCGGTCGCCGTCTCCGGAGTGACGACACGATTCGGCTCCACGAGTTCGGTGCCCGTCCGGCTCAACACGAGCAGCGCGTCGTCGGCAGCCGTGACGCCCGCTGTGACGACCGTGTCGGTGAAGATCCCGGCCTGGCGAGCGAGCAAGGTGAGGAGGGCCTCGTGTTCGACCTGACGCAGCCGTCCGAATCCGACCGGTGAGCCGGGCCGGCGCAGCCAGATCGTTCGCTGGACCGTGGACAGCACCGCCGCATAGTGCGCGTCGCGCCCGTACACCTTGACGATCAGGTCGCTGCCGTCGACCCCCGTGGCGGTCACGGCGAATTGGCCGGCGTCCTGCCGGTCGGCCACGCCGAGGTCGGTGATCGGGACCCCGAGTTCGGCCAGCGCGTACTGCACGTCGTCGAGACTCGGCCGTCCCCCACTCGAGCCGACGACGAGATGCACGGCCGCAGCCGCTGCTGCGGCGCTCAACACGCCTGCGATGACGCCGTACAGCGGGCTGATCGCCAAGGCGATGGTCGAGAATGCGCCGATGGCCAGCAGCCATCGCCCGAGTCGTCGTGCCGGCCGCACGAGATGGGGCGACGCCGCGATGAGGGCTGCGCCGGGCACGGCGATTCGGGCGGCCGGGAACACGGGGGGCAGGTCCGAGATGTCGATCGCGTCGCGCAACGATGGCCATTCACCGGTCACCGTCCTGCCGAGCAGCAGCCAGAAGAGGATCGCAACGGCGACGGCGAGGAGCATGTCGCGCGCGATCGATCGACGCCCTCGGACCACGGCCACGACGAAGACCACCGCAGCCCACACGAACGGCATGTCGACGAAGACCCGCCACAGTCCGTCGAGCGCATGCGGCAGCGCAACGAGCAATGCCGTCAGCGCGACCGAGTATCCGGGCTCCGGTTCTGCGACGAGTCCGACCACGAGGAGCCCGAACAGCGAGACCCCGAGCAGCAAGACGTCGGTCGCGCGGCGGGCACGCGGCTGCGCGTGCGCATGGGAGAACAGTCGAACGCCGCGAGAGATCGGCTCCAGTTCGTGTGCGGTGGTCGGCACGGCCGAAGTCTCACATCGCCGAGCGACGCGATCGGGGATGTGCGCGATTGGTCGGCGTTCAGTGCTTGGGGACGCGAATCATCAAGACGGGAACGTCGGCCCGATCGGTGATCGCTTCGCTCACCGACGGCGACACCAACTTGGAGAACCAGTTGCGGTCGTGGTCTCCCACGGCGATGACGTCGACGTCGTACTCGTCTGCGGCGTGCAGGATCGCATCGGGCTCGAGCCCGATCTCTCCGACGGCGACCGCATCGTCGAGGTTCGCGCTGGCCGCAGCTGCACGGGCCGTGTCCGCTGCGAGGTCGGCCTCGGATTGCAGCGTTTCGCTCTCGTCGCCGTACTCGTTTCGGAGATCGACGGCAGGAACCATCGCCGTCATGCCGACACCTATCGTCGTCGCCGCCACCATCATCGGGTCACGGCGCACGTTGATCAGCACGTACTCGGCCTCGTCGCCGAACAGCTTGTGGGTGCTGTTGACGATGATTCGATCAGAAGAGGTTCCGTCGACGGCGATGAGGACTCGTGTCATGGCCCCCACGGTACCCACCGGACCCGTCACGAATGACGCTCGTGGATCGACGGCCGGCCGACGCGGCGCCCGCCGCCGGCTACGACGTCATGCCGTTGAGGCCGACCAGGCCCCGTGCGAGTTCGATCTCACCCATGTGGCGCAAGCCGTGCTGGTAGATCCAGCACTCGGTCGCGTCGAGCAACGTGATGCCGCCCGGTCCGGCGACGCGGGCGCTGTACGTGCTCGCGATCTGCGGCGGGAAGGGTCGCTCGATCACCACCCGCGTCAGCTCGGCCGGGTCGAGGTCCGCCAACCACGCCTCGGTTCGATCGAACACGGCGTTCATGTACTCCTGGAAGGCCTCGTAGTCGCCGATGCGCTGATTCTGCATCTCCTCGACCGTGCGGTGCTTGCCGTGGTCGTTGATCGTCATCCCGACGCGTGTTGCCCACTCGTCGTTCCAGATCGGTGGTGTACCAGTCATCAGCATGAACGACGCGTCGATCATGTTGGTGATGTGGAACAGGCAGAAGGCGATCGGCACCACGCCATCGCGCTCGAAGTGGTTGACGTGATCGATCGTCATGGTCGCGACCGCATCCTCGTAGAGCGAGTGGAGTGCGCGCATTCGACGCTGCAGTGAGTCCAGTACCAGGTCGTTCATGCTGTCTCTTCCGCTCGAGGTGTGGTGCGGTCAGGGAGCGTATTCGTGGCGCTCGGCAGGGTACGCACCCGACTCGACGTCTTCGCGATAGCTCACGGCGGCGTCGAGCAGGGTCTGGCCGATGTTCGCGTACTGCTCGACGAACTTGGGGATCCGGCCTCGGGTGAAGCCGGCCCAGTCGCTCCATACGAGCAGCTGGCCGTCACAATGCGGGCCGGCACCGACCGAGATCGTCGGGATCGAGAGCTCAGCGGTGACCTTGCCCGCCACCTCGGAGGGCACCATCTCGAGCACGACGGCGAACGCTCCCGCCTCCTCGACGGCGAGCGCGTCGGCGAGGAGCGCCTTGGCTCCCTCACCCCGCCCCTGGATGATGTGACCGCCGAGTCCGTGCTCGCTCTGCGGGGTGAACCCGATGTGCGCCATCACCGGGATGCCCGCGCGAACGATGCGCTTGATCTGCTTGGCGCTGCGAACGCCGCCTTCCAGTTTCACGGCGGGGCAGCCGGTCTCCTTCATGAACCGGATAGCCGTGGCGAGGGCCTGCTCCGGCCCGTTCTCGTAGGAACCGAACGGCATGTCGGCGATGACGAACGCGCGCCGTGCGCCGCGTACCACGGCGCCGGTGAGCGGGATCAGCTCGTCGACGGTGACCGGGATCGTCGTGTCGTAGCCGAAGACCGTGTTGCCGGCCGAGTCGCCCACCAGCAGGAAGTCGATACCGGCCTCGTCGAAGATCGATGCCGACAGGTAGTCGTAGCTGGTGAGGCCGGTGATCTTGATCCCGGTCTCCTTGGCGCGTTGGAAGTGGCGGGTGCGGACCTTCTTCAGGCCGGCATCCGCGGTTCCTCCGCCGTACGGACGTTGTTCGTCGGTCACGAGGTCAACCGTAGACCTTCTCCTGCTCAGGTCAACATCGGCCGGCCCGCGCCACCGGCGCTCTCGGTCATTCTCGGGTCGGATTCGTCCCGATCTCCCGGGAAGAATCCGACCGAGAACGTCAGGGCACCGCGACGGTGACGTACTTCGACGTGTCGCCGAGGTCGAACCTGCCGTCGACGATCGGGCAGCACACGAACAAGGCCCAGTCGCGCGGCGCCAGCTCGAGCTCGATGATGGAACCGTCGACCGTCGAGCCGGCGCGCCAGTCGTAGAGCTGGTGCGGCGTGTCGAGGCCGATCTCTTTCAGTTGGAGCCGGTCGGTGATGGTGCGTCGCTCGGTGGCAGTGTTGATCGCGACGACGTAGGTCCACGTTCGTTCGCCGCCACTCGCCGACATGACGGTGGACGAAGTGGTGGCCCATGCCAGTCGGTCACCCGTCGCCGGGGCTCCGAACAGGCAGTCGTCGATCAGTCCGATCGCCCGATCGGTGTGTCGTAGGGCGCCGTCGTCGTCGCACGTTCGCATCACGATCTCGCGATCGGTCCGGCCGATTCGGTCACCGATGCCGACCGGCCCTCCGGAGAACGCGGACAGCAGCGCCTCGAGCTCTGCGTGTCGGTCGCCGTCGATCGGGTCCGATCCCTCGGTCATGTCGGGGTTCGAGAAGAAGCAGTCCTTGAACGCCCGGAGGCCGAGCGCGTTCGTCAGGCGGTTGACCGTGAGGAACCAGGTCCACAACATCGCCGGGTCGTCGGCGAAGCGGTAGTCGTCGCTCGTGCGCACTGCGATCACCCGGTCGAGTTCCACTGCGGCGATCAGATCGGCAGGAGTCGCCATGCACCAGAGCAGGTCGACGTCGGTGTCGCGGCCGTGTTGGTTGAGCGCCCGCTGCCACGCCGCCGCCCGCCCCGGCGTCGAGCGAAGGGCGCGCACGCCGAACCAGTAGATGAGCATCCAGTCCTGCTCGATGCAGGTCGCACCCCAGCGCACGGCGTCGTCGAACCACTGACGGAAGTAGGCCGGGTCCTGGGGGTGGGCGGCGAGGAGGTCGACCCACCACGTCGCCGGGTCGACATCGGGCGCGTCCGGGGAGATGTGGCGGGCGTGGAGCACGAGCGGCGGACGGTCGAGCCGATCAGCGAAACGTTCGATCGCGTCGCGGCCATCCGCCTCGAAGTCAGCGGCCGGGAACGCGTCGTCGCGCGGCTTCCACTCCCATGCACCAGTCGGTGGGACGTCGTGCGGATAGCCGATCTCGGCGATCGGGCGACTCGTCTCGTGCCGGTAGAACCACGAGTCGAGTTCGACCGCCCGAACCGGCACGTCGTGGTCGTGCAACGAGGTCACGACGTCGACCAGCGAGTCGGCGATCGTCCGGCCGGCCTCGGTCCGGTACCAGTAGGCCGCGCCGTTGTCGGTCCAGTACGACAGGTGCGACGTGAGTGCGTTGGCCGACGCCGGTCGCCGTTCGATGCCGGCCGCCGCTCGGAGACCGCTGCCCCACTCGTCCAGCACCGACTCCGCAGTTGGCCCGCGGTAGATCCCGAGTTCGCTCGCATACCCGGCGGGCACCTCGTCGAGATCACCGTGCCACCCCCATCGGAGCCGGCCGTCGACGATCGTGATCACCTGCTCATGCGGGTTCGAGACCGGGGCGAGCAGCACACATCCGTCCGCCGAGCGGATGAGCAGCGGCAGCATCGCCGCCGGTGCGCGGAGGTTCTCTGCGGGCCGGAAGGCGAAGTCGAGCTCGCTCCCGGCGACGACCGGCAGTGCGAACTGAGTGAATGCGAACCCGAGGTACTCGACGTCGTTCGGCACTGTCGCCGGGTCGATCTCGACCCACGCCGCCGACTGGGAGAACCACATCGTCGCCAGCCCGGCGAGGTCACGCTCGGCAACGATCCGCAGACGCGAACCATCGTCGACCCGCTCCAGGCGCACCCCCGCCGGCAGCCCCACCGTCTCCCCGAACTCGATCACCCGGCGGACCGTACTCCACGTTTGCGACAAGAAAAATGTGGTCTGCACCTCACATTTCTTGTCGCAAACGTGGAATGACGGGCAGCGATGGGGGCGGTCAGGGTTCGACGAGGGGGAACATCGACATGAAGGTGTCGAGGTTGCCGAAGATCGCGTCGAGGGCGGCGATGTCGCCCGACACGTCGACTCGACCGGCTTCGATCAACTCGGCGAACGTGGTGTCGAGCGTCACGACCGACACGAAGTCGGCACGGTCGACCGTCACCGTCACGTCGGCCTCAGCGGGCAGCCCGGGCCGATAGTGGAGCGCTCGATGGGCGAGGCCGAGTGTCCAGTGTTCGCCGATGTCGCGCACGTCGAACCCGAGCGTCGAGACCAGCCCACCGACGTCCTCCGATCGGACGCGCACGGCGATGCTGTCGAAGAGCTGCGCCATCGTCATGGCGGCCAGGTAGCCCCCGTGCGTGTTCGGGCGCGAGGGAAGGTGCTCGTGGCGGAGCTCCTGCGTTCCCATCAGGTAGGCGTTGCGGAACGTCGCCGACTCGCTCTGGTAGCCGAGCTGTTCGAAGGCGTCGGCCTGCAGGTTCCTCGCGGCCTGGTTCGTCGGGTCGGCGAACACGAGGTGGTTGAGCAGCTCGACGACCCAGCGGTAGTCGCCGTCGTCGAAGGCTTTGCGAGCGTGATCGAGCAGGGCCTCCGGTCCCCCGGCGAGCGCCACGTAGCGTTGCCCGACCTCGACCGGCGGGAGCTTCCAGAGGTTTGCCGGGTTGCCGTCGTACCAACTCAGATAGCGCTGGAACACCGCCTTGACGTTGTGGGCGAGGTGGCCGTAGTAGCCGGTCGCA
The DNA here is from genome assembly GCA_031398325.1 of Actinomycetes bacterium. Taxonomy (GTDB): domain Bacteria; phylum Actinomycetota; class Acidimicrobiia; order Acidimicrobiales; family Ilumatobacteraceae; genus Sva-07. The sequence continues at coordinate 51,214 of JANNNB010000323.1, read as the reverse complement.
TGGGACTCGTTCACGAACTCGCTCGGCAGCCGCAGGTGTTCGGCGATCTCCACGGCGTTCTCACCGTGGTTCGCATACCGCATGGTCTGGTCGTGCACCCAGCGGTACAGATCACGTTGGAGGGCCAGGAAACGCTGAACGTCGTCGGTTCCCCAGCGCGGCCAGTGGTGGGAGGCGAACGAGAGCGTCGCGTCGGCGCCGAAGATGTCGATCGCCTCGCCGATGTACTTCGACCAGTTGAGCGCGTCGCGCACCTGTGCGCCGCGGATCGGCACGAGGTTGTGCATGTTGTGCGTGCAGTTCTCCGCCATGCAGAGCCAGCCGCGATCGGGGAAGAAGAAGTTCATCTCCGCCGGCGCTTCCGAATTCGGCGTCATCTGGAACACGATGCGAACGCCGTCGACGACCAGTTCCTCGCCCGTGAAGGTGATGTCCTCGGTCGGTGCGATCAAGCCCGGTGCGCTGAACGGGATCGCCTTGCCGAGCCCACAGTCGACGTGCTGACGGGGCCCGGCCGGTAGCAGCGGTCCGAACTGATACGCGGCCCGTCGGGTCATGGCGTTGCCGGCGATGACGTTCTCGCCGACCACCTCGTCCATGAACCCGGCGGGTGCGATCACACGGCAACGGCCGGCGTCGACATCGGCTTGCGTCGTCACACCCAGCACGCCACCGAAGTGATCGGTGTGGGAATGGGTGTAGATGACCGCCGTGACGGGACGCTCTCCGAGGTGCTCGTTCGCCAGGGCCAGGCACGCCCGCGCCGTCGCCTCGACGGTGAGCGGGTCGATGATGATCCATCCCTCGTCACCGGCGATGAAGGTGATGTTCGAGATGTCGTAGCCGCGTGCCTGCCACAGCCCGTCGTCGACCTCGAACAGCCCGTGGATGTTGTTCAGCTGCGCCTGGCGCCACAAGCTCGGATTGACGGTCGTCGGGTTGTCGGAACCCGCTTCGATGAACGAGTACCGGTTGCAGTCCCACGCCGGACCGAAGGGCCCGTCGATGATGCCGGTCGGATGTTGTGCGATCAACCCCCGGGACGCTCGTTCGAAGTCGTCCGGGTCGAACCCGAGCTCTCGCGGCGCGTTCGCCGCGGCCGTGTGGGTCGTGGCATCCCGCGGGGTGTTCGGCGGCGTGATCGGCGGTGTGTTCGGCGACGTTCCTGACATCCACCGAGTCTTGCCCAAAACCCGTTTGCGTCAGGATTTCGGAGACCCGGTCCTCCTGAATCGTGACGCAAACGATGACAAGCGCTGTTTGAGCGACGGTTTGGAGGTGGACTTCTCGTCGTCGTCGGCGGGTCGGCCGTCGGGGTTCCGGCCGTCGACGACATCGAGCCACACCGACTTGGCAGCACCGATGAGCGGCGTCGCGACGAGGGCCCCCGGAACGCCGGCCGCCGCACCGCCGATGAGCGCCGCCAGCATCGTGGTCGGCGGTGTCAGGTGCACGGCGCGACCGATGACGGTCGGTTGGATGAGGTGGTTCTCCAACTGCTGGTAGCCGAGGAAGATCGCGAGCGCGATGACGCCCTTCACCGGGCTTGCGCTGAACGCCAGCAGCACGAAGAACGAACCTCCGAGGAACCCACCGATCTGCGGGATCAGGTTGGTGATCGCAGCCCAGATCCCGGCGAGGGGCGCGAGCGGAATGCCGAGGATCAGCCCCGAGGTGAGGATCACCGTCCCGTTCAACAGCGCCACCGTGATCGACCCGGCGAAGTACCGGGCGATCGATCGATACACGATGCGACCGACGGCATCGGCGTCATCGCGCTTCGACGGCGGAACCAGGCGGCGGCCGCGGCGCACGAGCGCGTCACCGTCGAGCAGGATGGCGACGGCCGTGACGAGCACGAGCAGCGTGGCGCTCAACCCCCCGAGCAATCGGTCCGCCCACGCACTGATCGTGTCGGCGTCGAAGCGCCCTGGAAGCTCGTCGACGAACTCCTCGACACGCCCGACTGCGTCCCAGTCCTGCAGCCGGTCACCGATCAACGGCCAGGTGTAGAACTCCTCGACAGTCGCCGGAAGCTCCTCGGCGAACGCTTCGGCCTGCTGCACCGCCTGTGGTCCGAGCAGGAGGACCACGGCACCGAACACGGCGGTGAGGATCACGGCGATCACGAGCGTCGCGATCGCCCGGCTGCACTTGAGACGTCCGCGCAGGAGGGCGACGACCGGATCGAGGGCCAGACCGAACAGCACGCCGAGGAACAACGGTGTGAGCGCCCACTCCGCGGTCCGTACGAGACCAAGTACCGCCAAGGCCGCCAGCACGCCACCGGCGAACAGGACCATCGAGGTTGCGTCTGCTCGCACGTAGGCAACTCGACGGTCGGACACGCCGCGGTACAGTACTGCGATGGCCGATGACGCCGTGTCCCGACCGGCCGACGTCGCGTCCGGCAGCGCACGCCATGACGCACCGTCCCGTCCGCCCGATGCCGCCACGTGGCCCGTGTTCGTCTACACCGCCGGCGGTGTCATCCTCGTGGTCGCGGTTCGCAATGTGTTCGTCTCGGCCACCGTGGTGCTGGGATGGGCGATCGCGTCGATCGTTGCCGCCGTCCTGCTGACCCCGCTCGTCCAGCTCCTCGATCGCGTGCTCCCGCGAGCACTGGCGATCATCCTCGTGTTCCTCGGCGTGGCCGCACTCGGTCTCGGGGTGAGGTCGGCGTACGTCACGGAGCTGCAGGATCAGGTCAACTATCTCGCCGAGCGCGCACCGGAGATCGCAGAGCGGATCGAGGGACGTGAGGATCGCGTCGGCAATGCCGCCCGCGAGCTCGCGCTCGTCGATCGCGTGACCGAACTGACGGACCAACTGCAGGACCGAGTCGGCACTCCGGCGGACGCCCTGCGGGACGCCGCGCTCGCCGTGCCGTCGTACCTGGTGGCCTTCATCCTGACGATCTTCTTCCTCGTGTTCGGGCCGAAGATGATCAGGGGAGCGATGGCGCGGCTACCCGACGATCGGCGCAGCCGCCTCGACACCGCTGCTCGAGGGGCGGCGCGAGCCGTGCAGATCCAGGTCGGCGCAGGGATCGCCCTGGCCGCCGCCGTCGGGCTCGTCGTGTGGATCGCCGGTGAGCTCATCGGTGCTCCGTCCCCCGGGCTCTTCGCCCTCGCGGCAGCTGCGGCGTCGTTCATCCCGTATGTCGGGATCTTCATCGGCTGGCTCCCCGTCGTCATCATCGCCGTCGGCGTGGCGTCCGTCTGGGAGGTCGCACTCGTGGTGCTCGTCGCGACCGGGATGCAGTATCTGGAGGCGACCCGGTGGCGTCCGATGATCGATGGACGCTCGCTGTACGTCGGGCCGGCGGTGCTGGTCATCTCGGCCACGCTCGGGTTCACCATCTACGGCTTCGGCGGTCTGGTCGTGCTCGCGGTCGTCGCGGTCTTTGCGCTCGCCGTAGCCGATCAGGTGGCCACCGACGACCCGGACGAGATCTCCGAAGGCACCGGTGAGCCCGATCCCATCCCCACCCCCATCGACGAGTACGTCGAACCCGATCCCGAGTCCGAAACCGCGGGCGCCTGACCGCGAATCACCAGAACGGAATCACCAGAACGGACGAGCCGTCCGAAACGCACGATCGATAGCGTGCCGCAGTGGCCAGCGCTCGGGACGTCCTGCGGTACCCGGCGGTCAGGCGCTACCTCCTGTCGACGGCGTTCGCCGCGATCGGGCTGAACATCCTCGTCACGGTCCTGTTCAAGCAGACGTTCGACATCTCCGGCAACGAACTCGACATCGGATTCATCGGGCTGGCCCAGTTCGTGCCCGCGGTGCTGCTGTTCCTCGTCAGCGGATGGGTGGCCGACCGCTTCGACCGCCGGCGCGTGACGGCACTGTTCCTGCTCGGCCGCGTCGGATGCGCCATCGCCCTCGTCGTCTACAGCCAGATCGAGCCGGGGACGCTCGCCCCGCTGTTCGCTATCGCGTTCGTGTTCGGAGCGGTCGATGCGATGATCTCGCCGGCCCGCCGTTCGATCGCACCGCTGATCGCCGATCAGAAGGACTTTCCGCACGTCGTCGCGTTGTGGACCGCGACGTTCACTGCCTCGGCGATCCTCGGTCCGGTGCTCGGCGGGTTCCTGTACAGCATCGGTCCGTCGACGGCGTATGCCATCGCGGCCGTGCTCGAGTTCGCTGCGATCGTCCCGATCCTGATGATCACCTATCGCCGCCCGCAGGACAAGCTCACCGAACGACCGACGCTCTCGAAGGCGCTCGAGGGCCTCCATTTCGTGCGCCGGACACCGGTCGTGCTCGCCACGATCTCGCTCGACCTCTTCGCAGTGCTGTTCGGTGGAGCGATCGCGCTCATCCCGGCCGTGGCCGAGGAGCAGCTCGGCGTCGGCGACATCGCCTACGGATGGTTGCGCGCCGCGCCGGGTATCGGCGCAGCGGTGATGGCGGTGTGGCTGGCCGTCCGCCCGATTCGCCGCAAGGTCGGCCCGACGCTCCTCGTCGTCGTGGCGATCTTCGGCGTCGGAACCGTGGTGTTCGGCCTCACGAGCAGCTACGCCGTCGCCTTCCTGGCGCTCGTCGTGATCTCGGCCGCCGACATGATCTCGATGTACATCCGGGGTTCGATCGTGCCGCTCGTGACCCCGGACGATCAGCTCGGTCGGGTGACCGCCGTCGAGGGTGTGTTCATCGGCGCCTCGAACGAGCTCGGAGCGTTCGAGAGCGGTGTCGCCGCGCGAGCCTTCGGCCTGCCGTGGGCGATCGCCGGCGGAGGAATCATCACCGTCGCGATCGCAGGCCTGTTCGCGGTCGTGTTCCCGTCGTTGCGCAGGATCGACACGTTCGACGAGCTCCGACCGGAGACCGAACCCGTGCCCGTGCCCGTGTGAACCGCCAGTCGCGTGATGTTGCGGTGTTGCGCCAGATCGGCGGGGTCTGTGCCACAATGTCGGCGATGGACAGCGTCGCCAGCCGGGTCGAAGTCACAGCGTCGGACGACGGCTGGTCGATCGTGGGGGAGGTCGATGCCAGCACGTCTCCGACGGTCGCCGAGGCCCTCGCCGTGGTACCCGAAGGCGGTCGGACCTCTGGCAGGATCGTCGTCGAAACCAGTGGCGTCAGCTTCATCGACTCCAGCGGTTTGCGTGTGCTCATCGAACTGAGCGAACGGGCAACGGCACTCGGCGCGCAGGTCGTGCTGGCGTCGCCGTCACGTTCGATGGCCAGGCTGATCGAGCTGACCGGCCTGAACGACCTCTTCTCGGTCGAACCCGCCACCTGATCGACGGCTGAGACCCACCCGCCGAACGGTTTCGGAGTCACCCGACCGGGGTACCCGGCCGGCATGACCGGTTCAACCCGCTCCTCTGCTCCGGCACAGCGGGCTGACGCGGGCGCCGGCTCCACCTACCCACTGAACCCTTCGCCGGGCTGGGACGTGTTCGAGCGGGTGCTGCGGTCGGTGTCGGTGATCGTGATCTTCGGGGTGGTGCTGTTCGCGCTCTTCGGGTTCGCCGGCCTGACCACCGGCAGCGAGACGACCGACGGCGACGAGTTCTCGGTGCGAGTCGAGTACGCGACGGTGTCCCGCCCCGGCCTCGCCACCCCGTTCGTGATCGATGTCGAATCCGCGTCGGGAGCGCTTCCCGACGAGCTGACGGTCGAGATCCCGCGGCGCTACCTGGCGATGTTCGACGAGAACGGCCTCGACCCGGCCCCCGACTCGATCACGTCCGATGGTGAGACCGAGATCTGGACCTTCCGTCCCGGCGATGTCGCCACGTTGTCGATCGACTTCGACGCACGGTTGCAGCCGAACATGCACTTCGGCCGAGATGCATGGGTACGCGTGCGAGGCGGCGACAGCGCGGTGCGCGTCGACTTTCGAACGAACGTGATGCCGTGAGCCGATCAGGGGTTCGTCGCCGGCGAAAGGGACCGATGTCATGGAGCTCGTGATTCGCGCCACGATCATCTACTGGTTCCTCTGGCTCGTCGTTCGCGGCACCGGAAAGCGCAGCCTCTCCGAGCTCACGCCGCTCGATCTGCTGATCACGGTGGTGCTCGGAGACTTCGTACAGCAGGGCGTGACGCAGGAGGACATGTCGATGACCGGCGCGATCATCGTGGTGTCGACGTTCGTCGGGTGGATGCTGATCGGTGACGCATTGAGCCGGCGCTCCAAGCGTGTCGAACGGGTCCTCGACGGAGAAGCGGTGGTCGTGATGCAGAACGGCGAGCCAGATTTCCGGCGCCTCCGCGTCGAACGCCTGACGCTCGACGATCTCCTCGCGTCCGCGCGAGAGGCGGGATACGGCGACCTGTCAGAAATCCGCCTCGCCGTCCTGGAACACGACGGCAAGTTCAGCTTCATCCCGTCATCGCGGTGATCGCCGGAGATCGTTCGTCTGCGTCGCGCTCTCGGGTGGGGAACGACTACGCGCGACATGAAGTGGTAGGACCGCCTGCTGTGTGCTGACGAGGCGGAATGGCTAGCTTCGGCCGGTGCCTCAACCGTCACGCCACCGGGTCGCCCTGGGCGCGACCCTGCTCGCCATCGCCATGGTCGCCGCGTGCTCGAACAGCGACGAGTCCGACTCGACATCCGACACCGTCGTCGACTCGGCTGCGGAGTCGGTCCGCCCGTCGACCACTGGGTCGGACGTGTCGGTCGCCCCGAGCGCAAAGGAACCGGTGACCACCGATGAACCAACCGCCACCCCGTCGACCACCGACGAACCGCCCACCACTTCGGTACCGCCCTCGACGGACGCGCCGCGCGAGTACGACTTCTCGGCCGTGTCCCCGATCGTTCAGGGCTTCATCGACGCGGAGGGGTTGAACGGCGCCGGTCTCATCGTGGTCGACCGCGACGACGGAGTGGTCTACGAGGACTACTGGGGCGAGTTCAGTGCCGATCGGATCTCGCTGGTCGCATCGTCGACCAAGATGATCACCGCCGGGGTGCTGCTCCACCTCGACGACGAAGGGCTGCTCGACATGGACGCTCCCGTCGCCGACGTGGCCGAGTGGGGCGCTGGGAACCCCACGATCACACCCGCGCAACTCGTGTCGAGCAGTTCAGGCCTCGTCGGGCTCCTGCCGGATCCTGCGTACGCCCCCTACCGGTGCCAGTTCCTCGTGGCTGGCACGATGCAGGAATGCGCCTCGTCGATCTTCACGACACCCGATGACGACGCCGACATCGCGGCGCCCGACACCGAGTTCCGCTACGGGGGAGCGCAGTGGCAGGTCGCCGGCGCGACGGCAGAGGTCGCGTCGGGCAAATCGTGGGCCCAACTGATCGAGGAGATCTACGTCGAGCCGTGCGGACTCGAAACGCTCGGGTACACGAACCACTGGACGCAGTCGCAGATCGGCGCACAAGGTTTCGACTACCCGACGATGTTCGACGCCGACCCCACCAAGCTGCTGCCGACCGACAATCCGAACATGGAAGGCGGCGCGTACATCACGACCGGCGACTACGCGAAGTTGCTGCTGATGCAGCTGCGCGGCGGGATGTGCGGTGACACCCAGGTGCTGTCACAGGAATCGCTCGACCGGATGCACACCGATCGCATCGGCGAGGTCTTCGGCGGATCGGCACGCGAGGGCGTGGGATACGGCATGGGTTGGTGGGTCGAGCGTGACGCCCGCCGGGTCAGCGACCCCGGCGCGTACGGAGCGGTCCCGTGGATCGATCTGGAAGGCGGCTACGCCGGCTACCTCGTCGTCGAGGCCGACGCCATCACCGGCAACGTCCTCGCGTACCAGCTCTACGATCCGATCGACGCCGCCATCACCGCCGCCCGCTGAGCGAGCCGGGTTCCGGCCCGTTCACCGTAACCGGCCCATTCACCTCGCGGAGTGGCGGTACCGCCACCTCGCGCCAGCTTCAGGCGTGTTCGAGCAAGAATTCGTGCAGAACTGCCCCGTGCACGAGTCGCCCGGTACATGATGGTCAGCGTTGGGCGAGAACGACGCTGACAGCGGGATTCCAGAACGCAGGAACATCGAACGATGACCGGGACGAGCGGCGAGGCGATGGTGGTCGGCGTGCTCGGCCGCGTCGCCATCGTGGGTCCTCTGGGGATCGTCGAGGTGTCAGGACGACAGCCCGCCACCGTTGTCGCCCACCTGGCCCTCGAGCCGCGAGGTGCGACTCGGGACGAGCTCGCCGATGTGCTCTGGGGCTCCGCCCTGTCGGGCCACTGGCAGGGCGCGCTACGCGGCGTGCTCTCGAAGGTCCGTCGCGCCATGGCCGAGGCGGGCTTCGACGGCGCCGTCGTCAGGTCCGATGACACGGTGGTCCGCCTCGACGTCGACGTCCTGGAGACCGATCTCACGCAGATCGAGCGGCTGGTGGACGACGAGGCCGCGACAGCCGAGCAGCTCGCCGGCGCCAGCAGCGCGTTGGCTCGACCGTTCCTGCCGCATGACGACAGCGAATGGGGACGTCGCACGAGGGCGCGGATCGCAGCGCTCGATCGGCGTACCGTGCAGCGCCGTGCCATTGCGTTCGTCGACGGCGGCCAGATCGATCAGGCGACGGCGGTGCTGCGCCGGGCGATCGACGCCGACGGGCTCGACGAGTCAGCCGCTCACCTGCTCATCCAGACACTGCTCGATGACGGTCAACGCGTCGCTGCGAGCGACATGTTCGACACGCTGACCACCCGGCTCGCGCACGAACTCGGGGTCGCACCGGCCCCAGCCACCGCCGATCTGTTCCGCCGGGCGGACGTCGCAGCGCATCCGACGGCTCGGCCCCGACCGGCAGCCTCTACGACGGCGCGTCCGTGGTCGCCGATCCATCCGCACACCGACGACCCGTTCGCAGGACGCGCCCGCGAGCTCGAACTGCTCCGGAGGATCCGGTCGGAGGTCGCGAGCACCGGATGCCCGCACCTCGTCGTCATCGAGGGGCCGGCAGGGATGGGAAAGACCCGGCTGGTCGACCAATTCTGTTCTGAACTCCGTCGGGACGATGTCGTGGACCACATCGTGTGGGGTCGCAACCGAGGCACGGTCGACCGCGCCTACGGCGCGCTCGGGGAGGCGATCGCCCGCCTCCTCGCCGAGCAGCCCGCCATCGCCGCACGTCTCGGCGACCGGCTCGCCGGGCTACGGCCGCTCCTGCCGGGCCGGAGCAGTTCCGCTGCGGGATCCGGTGGTGCCGACGATCAAGACGGCGATGCTGCCGCTCGCGCCGGAATCGCAGCGTCGTTGCGCATCCTGCTCGAAACCCTCGTCGAACGGCCGACGGTCTGGTTCGCCGACGACCTGCACTGGGCGACGAGCGATGCACTCGGCACGCTCGAGGAAGCGATCGACGGCCTGACGGGGCCGTTGCTGGTGATCGCCACGAGTCGGCATCTGAGTAGTGACGTCGCGACGGGCCTCGCATCGCTCCAACGGATCGTGCAAACGACGTCGATCCGACTCGATGGGCTGAGCGTCGACGACGTGGCCGACCTGTTCGCGGACCGCGGCCTTGCACGTCAGGTCCAACACCGCACGGCCGGGCTGCCGTTCTATGCCAGTGAGATCGCCAGGGCCGTCCGCCAGAACGGCGGCAGCATCGACCCGGCGTCGGTGCCCGACGCCATTGCCGACTGGGTGTCCCGTCGGGTGGCTGCACTCGACTCCGACGTCGGCCACACGCTTCGGCTCGCCAGCGTGATCGACGACGAGATCGACGTCGATCTCCTGACGAAGTGTTCAGCGCACGCCTCGCCATCGGTCGCCCGGATCATCGACACGCTGGTGGCCAGCGGCCTGCTCACCTCGGCGGCCGAACCTGGATCGTCGGCCCGAGTGCAGTTCTCCCACCGAATCACCCGCGACGTGGTGTACGACGACATCGGTCCGGTGACCCGGGCGGTGCTGCACCGCCACGTCGCCGAGACGATGGAAGCCCGGCTCGACGAGTTCGACGACAGCGACCCGGATCACGCCGCTCTGGCCCACCACTATTCGCTCGCCGGCGATGCGGTGCGCGTCCCGGCATGGCGTCACGCGATGCTCGCCGGCCGCGAAGCGATGCGGCGAGGGGCGTGGGTCGCTGCGGAACGGCAGTTCGATCGTGCGGTGCAGCGGGCGACCGGCCCACGCACGCTGGGACACGCCATCGTCGGTCGAGGGCGCGCCCTGCACGCCCAGCAGCGCTTCGACGAGGCCCGCGCCACGCTGTTCGAAGCACTCGATCTCGCTCGGACCGAGGGCCTTGCGGTGGTCACCGCAACGGCGACGCTGGCCTTGGTCGGGCGCGCCGGTCGGGGCGCGTCCTTGACCTCCGACGACGACGAGCACGTTCGCCTCCTGCGCGTCGCGCTCGATGCGCTCCACGGGGCCGACAACCAGCCCGCTGTGGATGCGGTGGCGGGGACGGGCCGTCCCGACGAGCTGCGCTGTGCGCTCGAATGCGAGTTGGCGTTGTCGCTGCTCCTCAGCGACGCGATCGAGGAACGGTCTCGACTGCTCCGTCACTCGGTCGAGCGGGCTCGCGGACTCCGGCCGCTTCACTACGAGACCCTGGCGAACTCACTGCTCGGCTCGCGGTACGCCAAACTGGGTCCCGACCAACTCCTGGCTCGTCTCGCCGACATCGACGAAGTGCTCGCGATGCCAGCACGATCGATCGACAACGGCGTGCGGCTGGCGGCCTACTGCTATCGGCACGAGGATCTGCTGCGCCTTGGCCTGGTCGACGACGCTGATTCGGCCCTCGAACAAGCCGAGCAGCTGGCCGAGCGCTTCCCGCATCCGTACTGGACCTGGGCGATACGCACATGGCGGGCGTTGATGCACATCCATCGGGGCGACCTCGGCCGAGCTGAAGCGGCCGTTGCCGGCGCCGCCGCCATGCGTCCACAGGTGGCCGAGGCGGCGGCGTGCCATGCCGTCAACCTCGTCGACATCCGGCTCTACCAGGGACGCGCCGCCGAGATGATTCCTGCCCTGGCCGCGGCGACCGTAGGGAACCCGCGCATCCCTGCGTACCGGGCCGTGCTGGCACTGTGTGCCGCCGAGGCAGGCGACCTCAGGCGGGCCGGCGGTGAGCTGCGGTGGTTCGCCGATGCCGGCTTCGAGAACCTGCCTGACGACACCAACCGTTTCCTCGCCCTCGGTGTGTTGGCCCACGTGGCCGCGACCGCACGTGATGCCGTGGCGGGTGCCCTGCTCACCGAGCGGCTCCTGCCATACGAGCACCAATGGGTCGTCCTCCAGTGCTACGGCGGGGGTGGCGCGACGTGGGGACCCGCCGCGCACGGGCTCGCTCGTCTGGCGGCACTCGACGGCCGACCCGACGCTGCCGTCCGACTCTACGACCGTGCCCTCACGCTGGCGGCCGGTGCGCCGCTCGTTCTGCAACGGATCGAGCACGATCGGGCGGCCGACTTCCAGGCCGGCAGCGAGATCTCACGATCCGTCTGACGATCCCGGACCGCCCACGTCATTTCACGACGCTCAGTGGATCGGCGAGACGCGACCCGGACGCGGTCAGAGCGCGCCGTTCACATCGACGAGGAGGTGCATCGGGGCCGATGCGAACACGCACACCGATCCGTCGGCGGCCAGCTTGGTCAGCACCGCGTTCGGAATGGTCTGACCGGCGCCGAAGTTCAGATTGCTCGCGTTCGGCTGCGGCTGATCACACGGCCACACCGTCGCATACCCCGCGCCGCCTGGATCGACGGTGGTCGCGTTCAACGACACCGCAGATGCACCAGCGGGAACCCCACCGCGCCCGGCGACCGGGATCACGAGTGTTCCGCCGGCCGGAATGACGCCGGTGCCCGACGCCTGAGCATCGACCGTCGCGTTCGGAACCCTGGTGTCGGCGAGACGGGCCGGCACGAGCGAGAGGAACGTCGTGGACCCGCCGAACCAACCGTTGACGTCGACCAGGACATCGGTGGTCGTAAACGTGAAGATGCACACGCTTCCATCGCCGGCGAGCTTGGTGAGCACCGCGTTCGGGATCGTGCGACCGCTCACGAAGTTCAGGTTGCTCGCGTTCGGCTGCGGCTGATCGCACGGCCACACGGTGGCGTACCCGCCGTCTCGTGGATCGACCGCGGTGATGTTCAACGACACCGCACTCGCTCCGTTCGGTACGCCGCCCCGGCCGCCGACCGGCACGACGAGGGTCGTGCCTCCCGGCACCGCTCCCCCGCCCGACGACAACCCGTCGATCGTCGCGTTCGGGATCCTGGTGTCGGCGACGCGTGCCGGCACGAGCGGGGTGTAGTCACTCCCCGCCGGGAACGAACCGTTGACGTCGATCAGCACGTGCGCCGCGGCGTAGGTGTAGATGCACACCGTGCCGTCGGCGGCCAACTTGGTGAGCACCGAGTTCGGGATGGTCCCACCCCGTTGGTAGTTGAGATTGCTCGCGTTCGGCTGCGGCTGATCACAAGGCCAGATGGTGGCGTACCCCGCGTCCTGCGGATCGACCATCGTGACGTTCAACGACACGGCTGCGGCCCCGGTGGGAACACCGCCCCGTCCAGCGATCGGCACCACCAACGTCCCACCGGCACCGACCGGCCCACCACCCGACGCAACGCCGTCGTACGTCGCGTTCGGAATGCGGGTGTCGGCGACACGGGCGGGAACGAGCGGCGTGTACTTCTGCGCCGGTCCTCCTCCGCCACCACCGCCAGATCCACCACCACCACCGGAAGGTGGCGGCGTAGACGTCGGCGGCGTAGACGTCGGCGGAGTGTTTGGCGGCGGCGTATATGGCGGCGGTACGTAGATGATCGGGGGGAAGATGATGATCGGGGGCAGCGCTATCAGTGGCAGTGACACGGTCGTCGACGCCGATGCAGCGCCCACGATCGTGGTCACTGCGCGGAGCTGCACGTTGTACGTGGTGCCATTGGTGAGCCCGGTGATCGTCACCGGGCTGGTGGTGTCGGCCGGAGACAGCGAGGTCCACGCTCCGCTGTTCAACGAGTACTGGTAGTTCGTGATCGGCGAGCCACCGTTCGACCCCGCCGTGAACGAGATCGTTGCGCTGCCGTTACCCGCCGCGGCCGACAAACCGGTCGGTGCCGCCGGCGCTGAGGGCGACGGGGGTACGACCCAGAGTCTGGTGGTCGTGAGGGTCGGGTTCGGGAGCGACACGGTCGGGGCGCTCGTCTGGTCGGACAGAACCTGCATGTCGCCCGCAGTGCCGCTCATGGGCTGCGTCGCCCTCACCGGGAACCAGAAATGGTGTCGTTCGTTGACGCCCGACCTCACTGGAGGAAACGTGGCGTATGCGCCGGACATGTACGGCGCTGCGCACTCGCCCGCGCCGGGAGACCTGATCTCGACGTTGCTGAAGTTGCTGATTTCGCAGTACACGTCGTTTGCCGCCGTTGGGCTCACCAGCTGCAGCCCGGCGGGCATCAGCACCCGCATTCGGTACGTCGCATTCCAGACGTTGTACACCTCGGTGTAGATGTGTACGTAGAACACGTCGCCCACGCTCGGTGCAGTGAGTGGCGTGGTCGACTTCCCCTGCCACTCGACCGCCACCGAATACACACCGAACTGGAACCCCGACGCGGGGTCGAGGTATCTGCTGACGGCGCTCTGTGAGAACCCGGTCCACGCGGTGTCGTGGAAGCCCGACGGGGCGGCATCGACGGTCGGCGCGGGCCCACCTGAAATCAGGAACGCCGACATGACGACCGCCATCGCGGCAACGAGGTGTGCTGTTCGAACGTGCCACGTGCTCATCTTCGGCTCCGTTGCCTCGTTGGTACGCGCCCGCTTCACCACGAGAACAATCCAAGACGTCGCTCGAACGAACAGGGTGACGACGAAGGCGACGCTCAAGATGAGGGCGGCGCTCAGGAGACGAGCAAAGGAATCGCGCATGCCTCTGACCGTAAGGATCGGCCTCGGTGCTGTCACCGGGAAAACGCCCTGGGACCGTCCCGATGTAGTCCCACCCGCCGTACTGCCGATTTCGCTGCCGATGTCGCTGCCGATGTCGATCACGCTGTACCTGGAGCGTCGTCGCCCACCACAGATACAACGGCGGGTCAGAGCCCGGTGGCTGGAGCTCAGTTCGTGTCGAGCAGGACGTGGTGGTCGCCGAAGTCCTTCGCCGTGACGAGGCGACCCATCTTGCGGTACTCGCGGGCCAGGCCGATCACGACCGCTCGCATCGTGATGTCCTCGCCGCGCGAGGCGGCGTAGAAGCCGGCGTTCAGCGTGGCGTTGCGGATCGCACCGCCGGTGAGTTCGAATCGATCGGCGAGCCATTCGATGTCGACATCCTCGGCGAGCGGCGCGCTGGCCGGGAACGAGTGCTGCCAGATGCGTACCCGCTCCTCGACGCCCGGCACGGCGAACGCGACACGCACGTGGATGCGCCGCAGGAACGCATCGTCGATGTTCTTCTCGAAGTTGGTCGCCATGATCACGAGCCCGTCATGCGCCTCGAGGCGCTGCAACAGGTAGGACACCTCGATGTTCGCGTAGCGATCGCGAGCGTCCTTCACTTCCGAACGCTTGCCGAACAGCGAATCTGCCTCGTCGAAGAACAACACCGCGTTGCCGGCACTCGCCGCATCGAAGATGATCTCGAGGTTCTTCTCCGTCTCACCGATGTACTTGCTCACGACCGCTGACAGGTCGAGCTTGAACAGGTCGAGCCCGAGTTCGCCGGCGATGATCTCGGCCGCCAGCGTCTTTCCGGTGCCGGACGGCCCGGCGAACAGCGCCACCACTCCGCTCGACGGCGTCGCTTGGAACCCCCAGTCCTCGTACACCTGACGCGAATGGCGGGTTCGTTCCACGATCGACTGCATCAGCTCGCGCCGGTCCGGGCTGAGGACGATGTCGTCCCATTCTCGGGTCGGACGGATCCGCCGCGTGACCTGCTCGAGCTTGCCGGCAGCGAGCCGACGGACCGCAGCGTCGACGTCACCGCCGAGTGCCGCTCGCGCTCGCGCCACGTTGTGGAGTTGGTCGAGGCTCAGACCGTGCACGGGCTCGACATCGCCGAGAATGCTTGCCCATTCGTCGATGGTGGCATCACCTGACGGCGCTTCGACCTCGGTCCACGCGCGGCCGGGCAGGTCGTCGATGGCGGGAGCGTGAACAGCGGAGATGACCCAAACGAGGTGGGCGGCGCGCTGGATCGTCCGCTTCGCCTCGGCGGACATCCTGTCGCCGAGGTCGACCACCACCCCGCGGCCGGTGATCGTCGCTTCGCGCACGACCGCGTTCCACTCCGCCTGGGTCGCAGGCTCGCTCACACAGACGAACCGGTCGCCGAGCGCCGCCGCGATCCCCAGTGCCCGTCGCCGCATCCGATCGACACCGCTCACCACCACCAGATCGGCACCCATGTCGCTGGGGCTTCCGGGCGGTTCGTCGGCATTGACCCACGTCGCGTCGACGGGCAGGTCGGGATCGATCGAGGAGTCACCGATCAACGCCCACACCACGCTCGGATGGAGGACGACGAGGTGATCGGACCAGGGGCCGGCGATGTCGATGGAGACCATCGCCGCCTGCTGCAGACGGGCGCCCGGGGTGACGGTCAAGGGCCCGGCGTGGTTCGGGCCGAGCAACGCCGACAGCAGACCGAGCGACAACCGATTGCGCGCCAGGTCGCCGTGCAATTCGCCGACGGTGCGTTGCAGCGGCCACGATGCCTCTGCCGCCGCGAGGAGCGCGAGCACCTCGGCCTCGTCTCGTTGGAGTCGCAAATTGGTGACGAGCGCGGCGAAGGGAAGATCCGTGAACAGCGCGTCGCCGTAGGTCGAGCGCGCTTCGGTGAGCGCCACGGCAGGGTCGGTCGCACCGAGCAGCACGTTCTGGCCGAACAGGAGCCACGACGGACCATCGGCGACACCACCGTTGCTCGCCGTCACCGCTGCGTCATCACCCACCCATGACAGTCAAGCACGCACGGCCGCTCGGGCACGGCTGGTACCTTCGCGTCCGTGGGTCTTCCTGTCGTCTCCGGTGCCGTCCTCCAGTGCGCGATGGGTGTCGCGCCCGGGACCTTGAACGTGCTGCCGCAGAACAAGGTGATGTTCGAGAACAAGCCCGTTGCCAACATCATGGACAACAAGCCGATGGTCAACATCTCGCCGTTCGGTCTCTGCATGTCGCTCGCCAATCCGATCACTGCGGCGCAGACCGCAGCCGCGCTCGGTGTGCTGACCCCGGGGACGTGCACCCCGGTCACGACGGCTCCGTGGGCGCCCGGCGCGCCGAAGACCATGGTCGCCAACTTCCCTGCCTTGACCGACTCGTCGGTCTGTGTGTGCGCCTACGGAGGCGTCATCAAGGTCTCCGTCGGGCAGGCGTTCAAAGAAATGGTCAACTAAACCCTGCGCCATCGCACTGCTCGTGGGCGGGGTGCTACTGTGCGTCCCGCAGGGCGTTGCGGTCGGAATACACGGGTGGGTTTCCGACTCGATTGGTGACCGTCGAACTGCCAGGGGTTCGTACGGAGCGAACCCCCGTAAATCTGAGCAGTGGAGGTTCGTCTTGCCGTCTTACTTGACCCCGGGTGTGTACGTGGAGGAAGTTGCTTCCTCGAGTGCGACCCTTTCTGCAGGAGCGACCGCGGTCGCTGCATTCGTCGGCTTCACCGCCAAGGCTCCGACCGACGATCCGAGCGATCCGGAGGGCATGAAGCCCCGCCTGGTCACCAACTGGACTCAGTTCGAGAACCTGTACGGCGGCTTCGTCGCCGGCGCCATGCTCCCGCTGTCGGTCTACGGCTTCTTCAACAACGGTGGCTCGATGGCCTACATCGTGCGCATCCCGAACACGGTTCCCGCCACCGAATCCGGCCAGCTCGCGCTGACCGCCGGCGACCGCGCCCTCGGGCCGGCGGTCGAGTTCACGACGGTCGAACCGAACGCCGATGTCACGGTCGCGATCGCCCCGGAGGTCGCTGCGGCCGATGCCGCCGACGATGCTCCGCCGACGTACGAGGTCACCATCACCGAAGGCCACGACGAGCCCGAAGTCTTCAGCGGAGTGACGCTCGGTGGCATCGCCACCGCCGTCAACGGCACGTCGACCAAGGTGAAGGTCGAGACGCTCATCGACGTCGACCAACTCGCCGCCGACCTGCAGACCATCCCGACCGGGACGTTCGCCATCGAGCCGGCCCCGCCGACCGTCGTGTCCGTACCGGGCCGAGCCTTCAACGGTTCGGAGTCGGCACGCACCGGCATCAGCGGCCTCACCATCGCCGACGACGTCACGATGGTCATGGTGCCCGACCTGGTCACCGCCGCCCGTCAGGAGGACGGCTCCATCGACCTCAACCTGTGGAAGACCGTGCAACTCGCGGTCATCAACCACTGTGAGGGCCAGGCCAACCGCATGGCCGTGCTCGACGCTCCTCCCGGGATGTCGCCGCAGCAGGTGAAGGAATGGCGCAGCGACGTGGCCATGTACGACTCGGCCTTCGCCGCGCTGTACTACCCGTGGATCGAGGTCGCCAACCCGATCGGCACCAACGGCGACTCGAACGTGATGGTCCCGCCATCGGGTCACCTCGCCGGCATCTGGTCACGGACCGACGACACGCGTGGCGTGTGGAAGGCCCCGGCCAACGAGGTCGTCCGCGGCGCGCTGAACGTCGAGACGAACATCACCAAGGCCGAGCAGGGCCTGTTGAACCCGATCGGCATCAACTGCATCCGCCCATTCGGCACCCAGGGCATCCGGGTGTGGGGCGCCCGCACGCTGTCGTCGAACACCGACTGGACCTACATCAACGTCCGCCGTCTGTACAACATGATCGAGACCTCGATCATGAACGGCACCCAGTACGCGGTGTTCGAGCCGAACGACCAGAAGCTGTGGGAAGGCCTCAAGCGCACGGTGAGCTCGTTCCTTCGCGGCCTCTGGCGCGACGGAGCGCTCTTCGGGGCGACCGCCGAGCAGGCGTTCTACGTCAAGTGCGACGCCGAGACGAACCCGCCCGACTCGATCGACCAGGGCAAGGTCATCGTCGAGGTGGGAATCGCGCCGGTGAAGCCGGCCGAGTTCGTCATCTTCCGTGTCGCCCAGCTGAAGGACGAGTCCGCCTGACCGGCGGATAGGAGGACAACGACATGCCAGTCACAACCCCGGGCGACAAGGCCAAAGACCCGGCAATCGGTTCGTGGTTCTACGTGAGCCTCGACAACGGCATCGAAGGACTCTTCAAGGACGCCGGCGGCATCTCGGTCGAGGTCGAGGTCACCGACTTCAACGAATCCGACGCCAAGGGCAACGTGATCACCCTGAAGCGGCCCGGCAAGGTCAAGTACGGGGAGATCACCCTGAAGCGGAACATGACCAGCGACAAAGCGTTCTACGAGTGGGCGAAGGCGATACGAGACGGGAAGGCCGGCAAAGATTTCCGCCACAACGGCGAGATCACGGTCACCACCACCGACGGAACCAAGATCGCCGGCTGGAAGTTCGAGAACGCGTGGCCGTCGAAGTGGGCAGTGTCCGATCTCGAGGCCGGCTCCACCGATGCGTTGACCGAAGACATCACCCTGCAGATCGAACTGCTCGAGCGGACAGCCTGAGGACGCCATGCCAACCGACACACTGAACAACACACTCAACGCCTACACGTTCGGCTTCGTGATCGACGGTGCCCCGATCGCCTTCTTCACTGCCGTGAGCGGGCTCTCCTGGGAGTTCGACGTGGTCGAGCACCAGATGATCACCAACGATGGAAAGTCGGTCCTGAAGAAGATCCCGGGACGATTGAAGTACAGCGAGATCGTGCTGAAGCGAGGCATGACCGAGGACGACACGCTCCACAAGTGGATGAAGCAGATCGTCGATCGAGGCGGGGTCCCCGAGTACAAGACGGCCTCGATCGTCCTCTACGACCACACCTACGAGCCGGTTGCCACCTTCAACTTCGACAAGTGCTGGCCGTCGAAGCTCTCCGGTTCGGACCTGTCGTCGGGCTCCGACGAAGTGATGATCGAAGAGATGACGATCCAGCACCAGATGATGGAGTGGGTCTGAGTCGCTGATGGCCGGTCTGCGCACGGAGTTCGATTTCACGCTGCCGAAGGGATACATCTCCGACGACGGCGTGCTGCACCGCAACGGTGTGATGCGTCTCGCCACGGCACGCGACGAGATCGAACCCCTGCGCGACCGGAGCATCGACGGCCCGGACGACCCGTACCTCACGATCCTCGTGCTCGCACGGGTGATCACCCAGTTGGGCTCGATGACCGAGATCGGCGTCTCCGAGGTCGAAGGTCTCTTCGCCGCCGATCTCGCGTTCCTCCAGGACCTGTACGGGATCATCAACTTCGGTGATCACCAGGACGTCGAGGCGCTGCAGGCCAGCGTGCTCCCCGACGAACCCACGGCGGAGCCCGTCGAACCGATCGAACCGGCCGAAGATTCGGTCGAGGCCGACGTCGTCGAGATCGTCGACGTCGTCGAGGTCGTCGACACACCCTCTCCCGCTCCGGCCCAGCGGGCACCGACCAACCGCCGACGATCGCGGATCGAAGAAGTCTCGTCCGCCGCCGCGCAATAGTTACGGGCGATCGAGCGGCGTGAAGCTCTATCCCGAATCATCGCTCTGGAGCGAAGTGGCGTACCTCGCCTACCACCTCCACTGGGACCTGGATCGGCTGCTCGATCTCGAACACCCCGACCGCGCCCGACTGATCCAGTTGGTCGCCGACATGAACGAACGATCGTGGGAGGCGTTGATCGATGCCCGATGACAGCTTCTTCAACGAGCGCGTGAATGCCTCGACGTTCCTGTTCGAGGTCGACGGCGTCGAAATCGGACGGTTCATGGAGATCAGCGGGCTCGAGGTGACCATCGAAACCGAGGACATCCCCGAGGGTGGCCAGAACAGCTACGTCCACAAGCTGCCCGGACGGATGACATGGCCGAACATCACGCTGAAGCGCGGGGTCACCCAGTCCGATGGGTTGTTGAGCTGGCTCAACAAGTCGTCGGGTGAACAGTTCGCCGCGAACGCCAACCGCCTCGAGCGGTCCACGGCGGCGATCACGCTGATGGGACCTGGCGCAAAGCGTCTCCGGGCGTGGGAGTTCGACGGTGCGTTCCCGGTCAAGTGGACCGGGCCCTCATTCGCCGCCACATCCAACGACGCAGCGAACGAGCAGTTGGAGATCGCACATCACGGATTCCGGTCCCGTGACCTCTGATCCATCCCACCACGCGCCGCGCTTCGGTGCCGACCTCGCGCAGCGGGTGCGACCGCGCACGGGCCGGCTCCGCCGCCGTGAGGGCCACCACTTCGTGGGCGTCGTCGGCCGCTCGAGCGTGGGGTTCGGACTCGCCGTCGGGCGCAGCAGCGCGATCCGGCCGATCGTCGACCGGAGCAACCTCGACTCGATCGCGCTGCGTCCGCCGCGCGGCTGGTGGTTGCAGTCGTCGAACGAAATCGAAGAGATGGAGGCCCTCGACGGCCAGCGCACGGAGGCACCCGTGCCCCAACGTGGACGTGCGGAGATCCGTCGCACGCCCACCACGTCGTGGACGCAGCGACTGATGCCGCAGGAGAGCCGCCGCCGAAGCTCACCGACGTCGCGCACCACGGCTGCGACGCTCAGGCGGGCAGGCGCCGAGGCCGACCGAGCGACCCGAGGCCGCACAGACGCTGAACCGGGCGCCGACAAGTTCGTCTCGACCGGCGATCCCCGCTGGGACGCACTGCGTCGCGTGTTCGCCGCTGGCCTCACACCCAACGATCTCCAGGGTGACACCGAAGCCATCGCCGCCATCACCGGACAGACGGCACCTCAGGCTGCCAAGTCGTCGTCGCCGCCGCAACGCTCCGACACGCGTGTGACGCGACGAGCGGACGTGATCGCCGGAGCCGATTCGACCGACGATGCACCGGTTGACCAACCAGCCGATGGAACGTGGAATCGGAACGCAGCCGAGAATCGGCGCGGCGACACGTCGGCAGGAAGCGAGACCGGTCCGGGCGAACTCGGCCGTCGCGTTCGACCCGAGCGTGTCAGCGCCGATCAGGTGGCGCGCCGAAAGGGGTCGCGCACAGCCCCAACGGCGGCCCCGAGTCTCGTCGTGCCTGGTCAGGTCGGTTCGACGCAGCCCGATCCGAGGCCGGCAACGCAGCAGCGCTCCTCGCGAACGACGTTCGAGCAGAGCGACGCCACGTCGCTTCGTCGCCGTCTCGAAGAGCACGGCCTCATCGCACCCCGCGATCCGGGCAGCGCGAGCGCGCGACCGCCGGTACGCACGGACACGGCACCGCCGCGCAGCAACACGCCACGCTCACCTCGTTCGCCGCGTCCGATCGGGCAGACCCCACCGATCGGGCACACCGCACCGACCGGGCAGAGCGGGCAGACCGCACCGAGCAGGCGGGCCGTTGACACGACGCCCCCGGCGGTCCAGCCGCAGGCGGATACCGGTCGGAACTCCCGCAGGCCAGACCCGGGCTCCCCGACCCCGCTCGCGAACGGTGGCCGGTCGACGGGCATCGCGGTGCAAGCCGGCGCCCCTGACGCGATTGATGCGCGGGGCTCGAACGGCGATGGCCGCGGCGCCAGCCTCGACATCGAGCATCGGCTCGCCGCCACGATGGCACAGGTGCCCGACCTCGGTGCCATCTCCGTGGTCGACGCCCTGCCACTCGCTGCTCGCACCCCGTTGCCCGGCGGTGGTCTCGTCGACCACGTGACCGCGGAGGCGCTACCGACCGACCGACCGGCACCACGTCAGAACCTGCGGCTGCAGCGGATGATCGCCGCTGGTCGCGTGTCCGCGAGCGACGACGTCCGCACCGCTGCTGAATTGGTCGACGCGCAGAAGCCAGGCAGCAGGAACACCTCGTCGAACCGGACGAACGCCGAGGTGGCGGAGCCGACCGGCAGCCCGTCCGCCCACGATGCCCCTCCCCCGCAGGCGGCTCCAGTGACCGCCGTGGTCCGTGCCCCTCGCCATCTGCGGCGTATCCCGTCGTTGCCCGCTGCGGTCCACGACCACGAGACCTTGATCCGGCGGCTCACGATCCCGCGAGCGATGTCGCGGACGCATCGACCGGACGCCGGCCTCGCTGCCCCCCGTCCCGATCAGCGGGCGCGACGACCGGTCGACGCGGCCGATCCCGTGGAGCAGGTCCATCATGGAGACGTCGCCAACGCGACGGTGCCGAACCACGACATCGCCCGGGCCTCGGTCGCTCCGCCCCCCGTTCGAGCATGGGCCGACACATCGCGGTCCACCGGGGACCGGTTCGCATTCTCGGCAGGCGACACCCGCGCAGGCGAGACCATCGATGCGGGAGAGAACCCACACCACGCAAGTCGCCGGAAGCGGGTCAGACATCTCACCAACGACTGGTCGCTCGTGGCCAGCGGCACCGGGGCACTCGGTGCCGTGGTCCGACGAACACCCGTAGACCCGTCGCTCCCCAGTCGTGGCGTAGCGGACGAACGGGCAGCGGTCGCGGCGGAGCGAATCGCCGACCGGGCTTCCGTGACGCAGCCGCACCCCACGCGAGGGAAGGCGCTGGCGACGTCGACGGTCGTCAACTCGTCGACCGTCGTCGCCACGCCGAACGCGACCGACCCGATCACCGATCGGGTGACCCGGACGCGGCCGAAGGCGCCGGCACCTCCGGGCGTTGCCACCACGCCGACCCTGATCGACCCCATCACCGATCGCGCCACATCGACGTCGACGGCACTGCTCGGGACGATGGCGTCGAGGCGCAGTCGGAACGGGTCCGTCCAGCGGACCGCGGACCGCCAGGGCGACACCACGGACACCACCGACACCAGCGCCGGGACCCGGGACGACGACGACCTCGCCGCCCGCTTCATGTCCGAGCTGTCGCGTTCGATCAGGAGCAGGCCGGCACCGTTGCCGACGCAGTTCCAGCCGCTGGCCGACCAGATCACCGGCGGCCGCAAGGTGATGCTGTCGACCGACGCCGCGACGCGACGGGCGTTGCGCTCGGTCGGCAAGGTCGCGGCCACCACGGGCGACACGATCCATCTCGATCCTGCCGCCACCACTGCGGTACGGATGAACCACGTGCTCGCCCACGAGTTGACCCACGTCGCCAACCCGTCGCCGGTCGCCCGCTTCTTCGATGACGTCGTCGACAGCCCCGAAGAACGTCAGGCGGAGGCGACGGCAAAGGTGATGGCGCGCTCCCCCCTCGCCCCGACGTCGTCGATCTTGGGTGCACCGGGTTCCGTCGCCCGCCGAAGCGCCGCTGGCGGTTCATCCGACACCATTCGGCGGTCACCCGCCCGGGCGGGCACGACGTCGTCGCCGGGCACCATCAGCGCCGAATCGCTGGCCGCGTCCATCACCGGGACCACGCCGTCACCGAGCAGGGGGGCCACCTCGCGCTCGCCGTCGAACGACGTGATCCGCCGCGCGTGGCAGCCGGCGACGCCAACAGCGGAACGGCCCGCGTCGAGTCCGCAGAGCGGATCGCACCGTCAGGAGTACACCGCCGATTCCTCGGCGCAAGCGACGCAGAAGGCGCCGTTCGATCCCGACTCGACCGAGGCGAAGGAGTGGTTCGCCGAACAGCTCGAGAAGCACGCCGACGCCATCGTGCGACTGCTCGGTGACCGGTTGGTGACCGACCTCGAACGCCGAGGCGGACGAATGTGGGGAGGAATCTGACGTGTCGAATCAGCTGCAACACGCATATCTCGAGGTCGAGACCGGTGCCCGCATCGACTGCATGTTCAACCCCACGACGTTCGCTTTCTCCACGCAGAACAGCTGGAACGGCTCCTCCGAGCCCGGTAAGGACACTCCGAGCCTCCGGTTCGCCGGAGGAGGAGGCGGCACGTTCAACCTGAGTCTCGTCTTCGACACCACGTCGACGGGGACGACCGTGACCGAGTACACGAACAAGTTGCTCGGCCTCATGAAGGTCGATCCCGAGCTCCCCGGCTATGACGAGGCCGAGAGCAACGGACGTCCTCCGTGGGTGAAGTTCCACTGGGGCACCCATGTGCACTCGTTCCGGGCGGTCATCAACAGTACGAACGTCACCTTCACCTATTTCTCGGCTGAGGGGACCCCACTGCGGGCGAACGTCGAACTGTCGCTCACCCAGTTCGAGCCCGATGACAACTGGGGAGCTCAGAACCCCACGTCGGGGACCCCGAAGCCGCGCCGTACCCATCAGGTCCAGGTCGGCGACACGCTCGATCGCATCGCCGCCCGCTACTACGGCGACTCGACCAAGTGGCGCGACATCGCGAGCATCAACGGCATCGCCGACCCGCTCGACCTCTCACCCGGCCGACTGCTCTCGATCCCCGAGCGAAGCGCCTGATGCCGACGCGCACCACCGTCGACACGCCGTCGGTACTGCTGAACGGCGCCGAGGCGGACACCACCTACCTGACGCACCTTGCGATCAGCCAGACCATCGGAGCGGCTGCGCATGCCAGCCTCCGTCTCGACAAGGCCGAGGACGCGGTCACGAAGTTCACGGTCGGTGCCGACCTGACGGTCAAGGCCCCCGACTGGGGGCCGAGCGCCGCCGGGCGCGGCACCGACAAGGTCGAGGTGTTCTCGGGGGTCATCGTCAGTGTCGGGCTCGACTGGCGAGCCAACCGCGCCGAGCTCGTCGTCGACGCGTACGACAAGTCGCACAAGCTCGCACAGGCCACGGTCGTCAAGTCGTACCTCGACATGAGCTCCGCCGACATCGTGCGCCAGATAGCAGGAGCCGCCGGGCTGACGGTCGAGATCGGTTCCGGATTCGGGCAGACCAGGATGCCCTTCGTCCAGCAGCACGGAACGGCACACCGCTTCATCAGCGAACTCGTCCACAACGAGGGTTTCGAGTGGTGGATGAGCGGCACCAAGCTCATCGTCAAGCGCCGTGCCGACTCCGGAGCGGCCACGGCCACGTTGGGCGGCAACGGCTACGTGCTGCGACGCTTCCAGGCCCGCTTCAGCGCCATGGATCGGACCAAGACCGTGAAGGTGCGGGGATGGGACCCCAAGACCAAGCAGGCGGTCCTGGCGACCGCCAACGGGGTCAACGCCGGCGCGCCGTCGACCCCGTCGATCACCTCGAGCGGCGGCACCCCGGTGGGCGAGGCGACCTCGTGGCCGCGCCGCGTCGTCGTCGATGCCGATACAGCCTCAGCTGCCGCGACCGGCATCGCCGCCCGGATGGGCGCCACCCTCGTGAGCGCTCGCGGCGAGTGTGACCTTGCCGTCGCCGTTCGTCCTGGCGCCATCGTCGACGTCACGAACGTCAACACCAAGTGGAACGGCAAGTACTACATCACGGAGTCGGAGCACATCTTCGGCGACGGCCAGCCGTTCGTCACCCGCTTCGTCGCCGGCGGGTCCGACGACGAGTCGATCGCCGGGCTGTTGGGCGGTGGCGGGGGTGCCGGCCACGGCGCACGGCTCGCTGACGGTCTGACGGTCGGCATCGTCACCAACAACGACGACAAGGACGCACAGGACGGATCCTTCGGCCGCGTCAAGGTGCGCTTCCCCTACCTGAGCGATCAGGACGAATCGGCCTGGGCCCGAGTGGTGGCACCGGGAGCAGGCCTGGCGCGAGGGCTGCACGTCATGCCCGAGATCGACGACGAGGTGTTGGTCGGCTTCGAGAACGGCGACATCCGCCGGCCCTACGTGCTCGGTGGTCTCTGGAACGGCAGGGACACGCCGCCCACACCACCGACGAACGTGCTCAGTGGGTCGTCGGTGATGACGCGTTCGTTCACCACCCGCAAGGGCCACTTCCTCTCCTTCGTCGACGGCGGCGGCAACGGCGAGGACTCCATCGAGCTCGCGCTCGCCGACAGTCGAGCGACGCTGGTGATCAGCGGCGAGAAGATCGACCTGCTCACCACGGAGGACAAGCCGCTCACGGTGAAGACGTCGACAGGATCGATCGAGATCGCCGCCGGCGGCGACATCACGATCAAGGGCAAGAACATCACCCTCGAAGCGCAGCAAGCGGTGACGCTCAAGGGCACCGATGTGAAGATCGATGCCAAAGCGGGCATCGACGCCAAGGCGAACGCCAAGGTGTCGATCAAGGGCACCGGCGGCGTCGACGTCGACGGTTCGCCCGCGCTGACCAACGTCAAGGGCTCGATGGTGATGATCAACTGATGTCGGACGCATCGGAGTTCATCGGACGGGGCGTGTCGTTCCCGTTGCGCGTCGACCAGTCGGGCGCGATCGCCATGACCTCGGGAGCGTCCGACATCGACTCGTCGATTCGGATGATCCTGACGACCGCACCGGGCGAACGCGTGATGCGACCGTTCTTCGGCTGCCGGATCTGGGAGTTGTTGTTCGAGCCGATCAACGCCAACACGATCGGCCTCATGGGCGAGGCCGTTCGCGAGGCGATCTCCCGCTGGGAGCCCCGGGTCACGCTCGAGACGCTGAACATCGTGCCCGACCCCGGATCCATCGGCGCGGTGCTCATCCAGCTCGACTACCGGGTGCGGTCGACCAACGACCGTCGCAACCTGGTGTATCCCTTCTACGTCATCCCCCGAGAGGACGAGACATGAGTCTGCCGGTCACCAACCTGGACGATCGACGGTTCCAGGACATCGTCGACGAGGCCAAGCGACTCATCCCGCAGTTGTGCCCCGAGTGGACCAACCACAACCTGAGCGACCCCGGCGTCGCACTCATCGAGCTCTTCGCGTGGATGACGGAGTCGATGTTGTTCCGGCTCAACCAGGTGCCTGACGTCTTCTACACTCGGATGCTCAACCTGCTCGGCTTCGAACAGTACCCGGCGTCGGCCGCTCGTGCGGCGGTCACCTTCTGGTGCGCGACGGGCGAGGGCCGAGCCGTCACGGTACCGATGGGCACGCAGGTCTCGACGGTCGGAACGGTGGGTGACATGCGGGTGTTCACGACGCTCGCCGATACGACGATCCGCTCCCCCAAGCTCACGGCTGCGCTCACCGGCGACAACCTCGGTACGTACAACGACGTCTGGGAAGACCTCTCGCTCGGCATCGCACCCGTCGCCATCTTCCCCCGCGAGCAGATGCGGCCCGACGACGCGTTCTACCTCGGCTTCGACGAGACCCTGGCGGGCAGCGTCATCCAGCTGAACGTGCGGGCGTCGGTCGAGGGCATCGGGGTCGTCCCCCACCGCCCGCCGCTCGTCTGGGAGGTGTGGCAGGGCGAGGGATGGGCCGCGGCCGAGATCCCCGATCTCGACGGGAACGGGGAGATCGCCGACACGACCGGTGGCCTCAACCGCGACGGCCAGATCGTGCTCGTGATCCCGGATGCGCACGAGCCCCTCACGCTCGGTGCGGTACGAGCGTTCTGGGTCCGTGCCCGCCTGCTGCCCGCCGGACCCGATCGGCCCGCCTACCGGACCAGCCCGCGCCTCAGTGGCGTGCGGGTGACCACACTCGGGGGCACGGTGATCGCCGAACACAGCGAGTTGATCGACACCGAGATCCTCGGCCGCAGCACCGGCAAGCCCGACCAAGTGTTCCAGACCGCCCGGTCGCCGGTGCTGCCACGAGACGACGGCGAAACGCTCCAGCTGGTGTCGGGCGACGAGGTCGAGGACTGGACGGAGGTCCCGACGTTCATCGATTCGGATCGGAACGACAAGCACTTCGTGTGGAGTTCGTCCACCGGTGAGATCCGGTTCGGGCCGCTCATCCGCTACCCCGACGGCTCGATGCACCAGCACGGCGCGATCCCCAAGGAGGGCGCCCAGTTGCGCCTGACCCGGTATCGAACCGGCGGCGGCTCGGTCGGCAACGTCGGACCGGGGACGATCCTCGGGCTGCGTTCTTCGATCTCGTACGTCTCAGGGGTCCGCAACCTGCGGGCTGCGAGCGGCGGCGTCGATGCGGAGACCGTCGAGAACGCGAAGCGGCGCGGCCCGCTGACGCTTCGCGCCGGTGGGCGCGCCGTGACCGTGTCGGACTTCGAGCGGCTGACGACCGAAGCCGACAGCCGGGTCGGTCGTGTTCGTTGCCTGCCCCCTCGCGAGGCCGGCGGCCCCGTGCGACTGCTCGTCGTGCCGGCGATCCAGGAGCCCGCCGAGACGCTCCAACTCGACCACTTCGCCCTGCCCGACGACATGATCGCCAAGATCGGTGAACACCTCGACGATCGTCGGATCCTGGGGAGCCGCATCGAGATCGGGACGCCGTTCTACCAGGGTGTCACCGTCGCCGCCCTCATCCACCCACGTCCGGGCCGGCCCCCATCGCTGGTCCAGGATCGTGCCCGCCGCGCCCTCTACGACTACATCAACCCGTTGATCGGTGGTCCGGAAGGGTCCGGCTGGGCGTTCGACGCCGACCTCAACTCGGCGCTCGTCTTCCAGTTGCTCGAAGCCGTGGAGGGCGTCGAGCGGGTCGACGAAGTGCTGTTCTTCGAGTACGACCTGCGGAACCACAAACGGATGGGCTTCGGCAAGGAACTCGTGAAGCTCGGCGACGACTCGCTTTTCCTGTCGTCCAACCACCAGGTGATCGTGCGATGAGGCGCGACGACTGGCTGACCCACCAGCTCCCGGTGGGAATGGCCGAAGACGACTTCCTGTTCCGGTTCGTGTCGATCTTCCAGAACCTCGCCGACACCGTGGTCCACCAGATCGACACGCTGCCGTACATGGTCGACGCGAACGTCGCGCCGACGCCGATGGTTCGCGAAATGGCCGAGTGGATCGGCGTGAACTGGGTCGATTCCTCGATGGACGATCGTGTCCAACGAGCGATCGTGCTCGAGTACGCGCAGATCATCCAGTGGCGCGGCACCAAGCGCGGTCTGCGCCGGCTGCTGCGGCTGTTGAGCAACGGCGGCGCCGTCGAGGTACGTGACTCGGGCGGCATCTTCCCCGAGGGAGAGGCACCGCATGCTCCGCCGCACATCCGTCTCGACATGGAGTCGGCGGGCTGGGGCAGCATCGACGACCTGATCCGGATCATCCGCCAGGAGATCCCGGCCAACGCGACGTTCGACCTGTGGGTCGGGGGCGAGCACATCTGGCCGACACCCGAGGCCCGAGCCGCACGCACCGGTCAACGCCCGGTCGCCGCCGGGGCGCGCATCGCCTCTGCCACCGCCGCGTCGAAAGGGCCGACAGCGCCAGACCATCAGCCGCGGCCGGCCGATCCGGATGGTCGGATCACGCCGCCTGCGACACGGCCAGAATCGACCGAGACATCCACTGAGGAGAACGGTGCCTGAGATCGTCTGCCCCGAATGCGGGACGCGCGCCGAACTTCCGGCGATCCGACGATCGTCGGACGAGTTCTGCCAGCACTGTGACTACCCGTTGTTCTGGGTGTCATCCGCGCTCGCCGTCACCAAACCTGGTGCCAACAGCGACGCCACCTTGCGTCGTCTACCCGGTGCGGGCGGACGCCAGCGCGTCGGCAGCAAGGTCTGCCCGGACTGTGGGGAACTGAACCCGATCACGGAGAAGAACTGCCTTCGCTGCCGCGCCGACCTCGACCCCAAGCCCCCCGAGCCGGTCGTCGTCGTCGAACAACCCAAGCCGGTGGTCCGCAAACCTCCCCCGCCACCACCACCCCCGCCGGAGATCCCGCTGCCCTGGTGGCGCTACGCCGCCGGCGCCGCGATCGCCGTGATCGTCGCCACGATCATCCTGATCGCCATGTGACCGGTCGACATGGTGGGGTCTCCCGGCCCGAATCGAGCAGTGACGGCTAACTGATGGTGATGGTCGAGTTCGACAGGGTGTAGCTGCGGTCTGCGGCCACGGTCAAGGTGACGAAGCCGGTGGGCGGTGTGCCCCCGCCGGGACCGACGGCCCAGAGGCGGTAGGTCGTTGCCGGTGTGATCAGGTCGGGGATGGTGAACACGCCGGTGTTCCCCCCGCCCGTGTTGGCGCTCGGCCCAGAGGCACAGATCGCAGTCGCACTCGCCGGACAGACGCGCACCGTCGCGTTGTTGACCGTCGGGTTGCCGGCGGTCGCCACCGTGCCGGTGATCGAAGGACGGGTGACGACGGTGACGGGCTGGACGATCGCGGAGCGGCTGGCCGGCGAGATGCTGCCGGCAGGAGGAAGCAGATAGCCGTTTCCGCTGACGGTGTACGGGAGCGCGGTCTGGGTTTCGAGCATCGTGAACGTCTTGGTCGGCACGGCGACGTTCGCCGTGACCGGTGTGACCGTGTCCGAATCTCCGTTGAAGCTGATCGTGACGGGACCGCTCGGGACTGCGGACTGGACGTTGAACGTCACGTTGATCGTCTGCGCACTGACGGTCAGCGGCACCGACGCCGGCGTCGGGCTGGCACTCGTCACGGTGACCGATGCGGGAGCGCTGACACCGACCGTGAACACGTCGTAGCTGAGGTTCCACACCCGATCGGCGCCATTGGGGCCGACCTCCAGCCCGGCGATCGAGTAGGTGTTCCCTGCCGGGCCCGGCGCACCGGCCTCGACGAGGTTGCCCAAGATTTCGTCGCCGCCTGACGTCGCCTTCACGAGGTTCGTGCCCGATGGTGCGGTGATGTCCCGTTGACGGTCGTGAGGGGGAGGATGTCGGCCGTGATGGTCTGCGTCGCTGCCGCAGTGATGTCTTTCTCGATGGCGCGATGGCCCGGCGCGTCGACGACGAGCTTTCCGGTCACGCCGAGCGGCAACGTCGGCAGCGTCACCGACGAGAACGAGAACGGTGCCGTGGTGTCCGTGAACTCGAGTGCACCGAACCGTGCGATGGCGAACGCGCCGGCCGGGGCCGCGCCACCGCCGTTGCCGGTCACGGTGACGTTGATCGTCCGCGGCACGAGCGTGGTCGACCGCTGGTACACGGCGCCGATGCCGGCGAGGGTGTACCCGGAGCTCGGGTCGAGCCATGGCGCGAAGCCCGGGGCGGTCGCCCGGAGCCTGTAGTTCACACCGGGGGTGACGTTGAACGTGAACGTGTTGCCGACTTGTGTGCC
The DNA here is from genome assembly GCA_031398325.1 of Actinomycetes bacterium. Taxonomy (GTDB): domain Bacteria; phylum Actinomycetota; class Acidimicrobiia; order Acidimicrobiales; family Ilumatobacteraceae; genus Sva-07. The sequence goes on along the minus strand of JANNNB010000323.1, from coordinate 20,294 downwards.
GGTGTAGACGGTTGCCGGGCTCGCATCGTCGAGGAGCACCACTTCGATGCTGGTTGGAAGCGTGGTGTTCAGGATCGTCGCCTCGAACGTGGCCAGTTTCGAGATCTGCACCGCTTGCGGCCTGATCGCTCCGGCGACGACGCTGAACGACAGGGACTGGGTCGTGTAGCCCGGACGTTGCGTGGTGAGTTCGTACGGGCCGGCCGGGACGTCGAAGGTGTAGTTCGGCAGCGATGAGCCCGCCGCTACGGTGATGACGCAGGGTGAGTCCGGGGCAACGTTCGAGCACTGTCCGGACCCGCTCGTGCGCCGGAGCGTGATCGTCGCGACAGCCGACGCCGTCGAACTCAGATCCGACGTGATGAGATCGGTCTCGCGCTGCGTAGCGGTGCCGGTGATTCGAGCGGTGGTGCCCGTGGTCGTGACGAGGGGTGTCGTCACCACGAACGGTGCGACGAGGTCCGGCGGGACGACCACCGGTCGATCGACGACGGGTGCGTGCAGGTCATCGGTGAACGACAACAGGAAGTTCCCGATTTCAGGAGCGACCCCGACGAAGGTGATGACGTCGGTGTCGTCGTCCAGCGTCCCGGTGTAGACCGTGCCCCACGCCGCTGCAGGAATCGGTGACCTCAACGTGATCGTGCTGATGTTCGGATACGCGCCGGGCGACACCGGAATCCTCAGCGTCACGTTCTCCACCTCGGACACGAACGACGGCCCGGCGACGACACCTGACGCGGCAACCGGCATCGGTTTCGGGTTGCCCCCGACGAGGGTGTAGCCGGTCATGGCCGACGTCGTCGAGGAGGCCAACGTGACCTGATGGTCGCCGACGGGTACATTCGAAAAGGCGTAACTCACGGTTCCGGTGGACGCCGCGGCGGTATCGATCAGCGCAGTCTTGTTGCCCTGATTGGGGTTGGGGACCACCGACGTGCCGCTGACGATGATGGCGGGTTCGTCGTAGGTGCTCGTGACCTCGTAGGTCACCCCGGCGGTCGGGAGGGGGACCGGGCCTCCACGTTTGTTCTGACCCAGGATCGTTCCCGCGACGGTCGGCTGGAGAGGCGGCAGCGGGGCCTGAACGGTCCGAATGGATCCGACGTTGGCGACCGCCCGATCGATCGTGATGTTCGTGATCACCGGGAATGCGATCTCGGCGGTGGCCGAGTCGCCGGGCGTCGCGTACTGTCGGAGCTCGAGCCGGTACGGACCCGGGAGGATGCCGGGGACCGAGATGGATCCACCGGTGCCGCTGTTGATGAGACCTGACCGTGCAACCGTCGAGGTCGCGCCGAAGAAGAGCTGATAGGAGGCACCGATCACGGGAGTCGTGACCGCGAGCGACGGTACGACCGAGATGTCCAGCCGGCCGGGAATGATCGGCAGGACGTAGGGCAACGGCGTGTTCGGCACGTCGTTGACGATCTGGAAGACGTCACCGACTGCCGACGGCGCGGGTGCGCCGAGGGGAGGCACGAAGTTGTCGGTCGGCGGGGTGGCGTCGGGATTGAACTGCGGATGGTTGATCGTGAGTCGGTAGTAGCCGGGCGGCCCCGAGACGGCGTACGTGCCGTTGGTGATGCTGAACGTGGGAGCGAGGTAACCCGGTGTCGACGGATCGATCGCGACCCCGTCGATGTCGACACGTTGCACGTTGAACGTGCCGTCACCCTGGATGTTCAGTTCGGCCGGGAGCGAGAACCCGTCGTCGCCGTCGATGACCCCGGTGAGGGTGCCGAACTTGGGCAAGGTCAGGCTGATCGGCGTGGTGGCTCCGGCTCGGACGTTGACCGGCACCGCCTGCGTGAGCGACGTGTCGTACCCGGTCAGCGTGACGCTCATGTTGTACACCCGGCCCGGCGAGGCGAGCGGCGAGACCGGGTCGACGGGAATGTCGCTCACCAGGAAGTGAGCAGGAACGGCGGGCGGCCCGGCGGAGGCGGGCACGAAGGTCGTCGGGAAGGTGGTCCCGTTGAGCCGGATGGTTGGCGCACTGGTGATCGGCACCCCGTTGCCGTCGGCGAGGGTCAACCGCAGGGTGCCGTTCTCCACGAGCGACATGTCGAATCCGGACACCGGCGCGGACGTCGGCAGGATGGTGCGGTCGACGGGGATCGTGTTGTTGAACTCGTCGTGATTCGTGGGCTCGGTGATCGTGACGTTCCAGGTGCCGGGAGCTGCCCCGCGGATCTCGAACGGCAAGGTGTTGCCGACCTGCGTGCCTCGAACGATCGTCGTCGAGCCGACGGTGGTCTCGTTGATCACCGTGCCAGTCGGGCTCGTCGCGATGATGCAGATGCCGGACGACGGCGCCGGGCCGCCGCATGCGGTCGCCAATCCGAAGTTGGCGGTTCCTGACGTCTCGATCGTGATCACGCCTCTGAGCGTCAGCGGCGTCGGCGCGGACATCTGGACGTGGAATCGGCCATCTGCCGGCGTTGCGGCGATTGCAGCCCCGGCCCCGGCTGTTGCGGTGGCGGTGCCGGCCGGATCGACGCGAACATCGATCCGTCCTTCACCGAAGTTGGGCGCGTTGAACAGGTACGGGGCGACGCCGATGATCTGCCCATCGAGCCTCCAGTTCCCGGATCCTTGCCCCGGTTCGTTGCTCGTCGTGGACGCAGGAGTAGGGATGGGTGCCGGCGGCGAGTTCGGGCCCGGGTTCTCGACGACGCTGTAACTCGTTGCACGCGTCGACGTGATCGTGGCGTTGTCGATCGGCACTCGGATCGATCCGTTGAGCCAGAAGACGGTGCCGCCGATCGAGGGTGCGTCCGGGCCGAGTGCCGAATGGACGCGTCGATCGCTGGATGTGACGCCGTCGCTGGCGTCGACCCCGTTGAGCGGGACCGTGTTCGACTCGAAGCCGGTACCGCCCACGACGTCGAGGGTGCAGTTCCCCGAGAGATTGGCCGCGTCGATCTGTTGCTTGGTGATGACCCACGAGTCGTTCAACGGTGGCGTCGCCCCCTGGACGCCGGCGTCGTCGAGCACGGCGGCCGCGACTGGCGTGCCGGCGGGACACGTCATGGTGACACCGAGGTCCGTCGAGTCGATCGGAACGATGTCGACCGAGTCAGGCGGCATCGCCGGCCGGTACACCCGGCCGGTGATCGTCGGGTACGGGTCGGCCTCGATGCTGGCGACGGTGATCGGGTCGACCGCGCCTTCAGGTACGACGAACTTCATGTTTCGCTCGGCGCCCAGACCGACGACCGCCGGGTCGAGCACCTGGTCGTTGCGCACCAGATACCCAGGCGGTGAACTGGAGTCGGGGATGTCGACGCGATACGTGCCCGGGGCCAAGCTGTCAGCCGGCGTCTGCCACAGACCGGTCGAGGAATCACCCTGCAACACGAAGACCGGCGCATCACCGGGGCTTTCCGGCTGGCGGTAGATGTTGACGAAGTAGTTGGTGAGCTTTGCCGTCGTGAGCGAGTCGACGACGAATCCAGATGCCTGACCGAGCCGGAGCATCTGCACTTCGACGCGCTCCTCGGACAGACCGAGCGACACTTGACGCGGCGCAGCCGGGTTGTAGCGCGGCGCAGTGACCAACAAGGTGTACGTGCCGATCGGGATGTCGGTGATGCGGAAGTTGAACGCCTCCTGCGTCACCGGCGGCAGTTCCTCGCCCGTCTGCGTCCGGATCAACCGCACCGTCGCGTTCTTGATCTGGCGAGCCTCAGCGGTCTTCGCGCTCGGATCGACGACCTCGACGACGAGGCTGCCCGTGCCGAGCGCCGGCAATCCACTTCCCCGCTCGAGTGCGACGTCGAGGGGCGGTGGAGTCACCCCGGCCGTCAGCGTGACGAGCTGCGTCGCCGAGACGTGCTGATAGTGGTCGACGGTGACGGTGTAGTCACCGGGCGGCAGATCGGCGATGGCGAACCTGCCTCGGTCGGCGCCGCCGACCGTCGCCGCCCGGAAGGTGAGGTCGCCGGTCGTCAGCGTGAGTCCGGCGTTGGCCACCCCGACGCCCGTGGTCCCGCTCGTCACCGTGCCGGTCAGCGTGAGCGTCGTCTTCGTCATGCCGAAATTGATGCCGCTCTCGGCACCGTTCACCGGCGTGCGGCGGCTCTCCGAGAGATAGCCGGGTGCCGAGACGGCCAACGTGAACGTGGCCCCGATCGACAGTTGCGGGATGTTGTAGGAGCCGATGTCGCCTTCGGTGAGCGACGAGGTGGTTCGGCTCTCGTCGCCGTTCGTCGCCGTGATGCTCACGCCACCGAGCGGTTGCCCGTCGGGCCCGATGATCCGGCCGCTGATGCTGCCGACGCCACGCGCCATCGTGAGGTCGGCGGCGTCGAACGTCTGGCCGGCCGTCAACGTCACCTGGCGCACCTCGGTGCCATAGCCGCGCAACGTCGCCGACACGGTGTACACGCCTGGCGTGCTGACCTGGTCGACCGACCAGGTCCCCACGTCGCCGACGGTCGCCGACGTCGTCGTGAACGTCAGCACCCCGTCGGTGACGACGATCTCCGCACCGCCCAGCGCCCCGCCAGGGCCGCGAACCGTTCCACTGATGGCGCCAGTGGCGGGCTCGAGTTCGACATCGAGGTCGAGCGGACTCCCGTCGGCGGGAGGGGTGACCACGAACGACTGCGTGTTGTAGCCGGGCTTGGCGAAGACGATCTCGTAGGAACGCCGCAGTTCGACATCGGGGATCTGCCAGACGCCGTCGGATTCCGGACTCGTCTCACGCGGGGCGATCGGTTCGGTCTGACGGATCGGGTTGAGCGTGGCACTCCCGGGCGGCACCATACGAGCCGACCAGATCTTGGCGGCCTCGGGCGGTGGCGCACCGACGAACCCTTGGATCGCTGCCGGCTCCGGGGTCGCGCCGAGCGCGATCGGCGTGAGGGTGATCTTGATGTCGGTCGAATCGCCGCCGGCCGTGACGGTGCCCCGCAACAGTGCCGCGGTCTGAGTGGACGAACCGTCTCCCGAGCCGTCGCCCGAACCGTCAGCGCCATCGGCCGACTCACCACCCTCACCGCCCGAGCCTCCGTCCGAGTCGGCGCCACCCTCCGTGCGGGGATCGGCGACGGGATTGCCGGTCGCATCGAAGAACGCGTCGGGTTCACCATCGCCGTCGGTGTCGATGCCGGTGACCACGGTGCCGTCGGCGAGGGTGAACTGGTCGATCACGCCGTCGCCGTCGGTGTCGACACCGATCACCTCGAACGACTCGGTCGCGACGTCGTCGTCGGCCCGCCCCGACCACCACAGCGCGACACCACCGATCGCCCCCAACCACAGGGCGACGACCGCGAGTGCAGCGACGAGTGAGCGGACGCGCCGAGCGAACAGCGGGCGTTGGATGTAGGCCGCGGTGGTGGAGGTCGACGAGGCGCGCCCACGTGCAGTGATCACCAGGTTGTGCTGCGTGGGTTCGCCGGACCAATGCCGCGGACCCCTGACCTTCGCCGTGGTCAGCGCTCGTTCACCCGGTTGGAGCCGGATGGCCGGCTGGTCGAACCGAACCCCTACCTCGGGTGCGTCGGCGCTCAGGGCGAGTTCGACCGGGACCGGTTCGTTGTTGACGACGTCGAGCTTGAACTTCGCCGTGCGTCGCCCCCGCATCGTGGAAGGCAGCGGGATGAGCTCGACCCGAGCCACGGATCCGATCGAGATGACGAACGACGCCAGCACCGGCCGGTCACCGGGTCGATCGGACGTGACCTCGACCGCAGCGGTGTGCTCGCCGATCCCGAGCACCCACGGCACCGCCACGGGCGACAGCACGTCGATCGTCTCGCCCGCAGGAACGGCCACCTCGAACCCGGCAGGCGTGAACGCCGGTACGGGTGCGCTGTCCGGGGATCGGACATCGCCCCCGGCGCGCTCGGCGAGACCGACCACCACGACCTGACACGACGCGGGACTGTCCGATGTGTTCGTGAGCCGCACGGGCAGGTTGACGATGTCGCCCGGCGCAGCCTCGACCCGCGGTGACGTGACGACGACCTGAACGGTCATGGGATCGTCACCGTGAAGGTCGGCACGGTCGAGACCGCTCCGGGCTCGGTGCGGATCGTGGTCGAGTCGAGCGGATCGGCGGCCGTCGGCCCGGCGTAGACGGCGACCACGTAGTCGGCAGGCGCCGTGAGGTTCGAGAACGTGTAGCGGCCCGTCGCGTCGGTCTGCACGGTCTGGAGGACGTCACCGTTCGGGAACTGGTTGGGCAGGAACAGCCTCACCGGCAACGAGCGGGTCGTCGGATCGAAGCCGACCACGCTGCCGGTCAGGCCGGCCTGCGCCCCGAGCTGGATGTCGATCGGCGGTGTTGCGGTCGCAGCGGTGACGTTGACGAGGATCACCACCGGCTCGGTGCCGGTCAGGCTGGCGGTGAGCGTGTACGCGCCCGGTGCCACGTTGGAGAATTCGAACTCGCCGCGAGGCGAGTCTGCCGTGAGCATGGTCCGGTCGTCCGCGCCGTTGCTGAGACTGATGGTGGCCTGCCCGACGGGCGAGCCGTCGACGTTGCGCACCAGGCCGCGCACGGCCGTTCGTTCACGTGACAACGACACGTTGATGCCCGTTGCGTTCTGCGTGTTGGTCGCCGGATCGAGATCGACCACCTGCACCTGCGGGATCAGGCCCTCACCGGTGAACGTCAGCGTGTAGGTACCCGGGGCCTCGAGCCCGTCGAATGCGTACCCGCCGGCGCCGGCACCCTGACTGACGACGCCAGCCGTACGGTTCACGTCGCCGCCGTTCACCGTGACCGTCACCCCGCGCGACGGTACGCCGTCGACGAGCGCCCTCCCCCGGATCGACCCGATCGACGGCACGAGCCGCGCGTCGAACGACGCCGAGGTCGCCTCGTTCGTCAGCGACACGGTGCGCGACTCCGACGAGTAGTTCTCGCTCGACACGGTCACCGTGTACTGACCGGGTGTCGGCAGGTTCCGCAGCGAGTACGTGCCGAGCGGGGACTCGGTCAGCGAGACGGTTTCGACTCGCGTCGACCCGTCCGTCGCCGTCACCGTTGCGCCACCGAGCGGACCGAACGGTCCGAACACCGTGCCGGAGATCAAGCCGCTGCCGGGCTGGATGGTGACTTCGATGCTCTCGAGCGGCTGGCCCGGTTCGAGCACGACGTTTCGCACCTGCGGGGCAGATCCGGGTGTCTCGATGATCATCTGATAGTTGCCCGGCGACGGCACGTCGGTGAGCGTGAACGAGCCGTCGGGCCCAACCGTCGCCGTGGCCACCACGGGGGCCTCACCGGGGGTGGTGCCGGCCGGAATGAGGCTCACGGTGACCCCGGTCGCGCCACCGGTGTCGATGACGCCACTCACGTCGACCGGTATGCCCGCGATCGTGATCGTGCCGATGTTGTTGACCTTGCCGCGCTCGACGACAATCGTCGCAGCGTCGGCCGGGATGATCGTGTTGCCGTACCAGATCTCGCCGACGCCGGAGCCGGTGAGTCGAACCTTGTACTCACCGGCGGCGAGGTTCGGGAAGGAGAACAGGCCGGTGTCGTCGGTCGCCGCGGACGCAAACGGTGTGGCCAGGTCGGTTGCCACGAACAGGTCGGCCTGGGCACCCGAGAGTCCGGCGTTCGTCGTGCTCGACATGAGCTGGCCTCTGACCCCTCCTGGGTCCGTCGGCACCACGACGCCACCCGGTTCGTCCCGGTCGAGCGCAGCGTCGAGCACGTCCGTCGACACTCGAGCTTCCTCGACGACGCTGTCGAACGTGCGGCTCAGCACGGCGGCGAACACCGCCGCCGCGGTGAGCAGACCGAGCAGGGAGATCATCCAGCGTCCGATGCGCGGACGCTGCACGAACGTGCCGATGGTCTCGACCGTGCCTGTCGTCTCGACGCCGAGGGTGAACGAGCGGACCCGTGGCTGGCCGAACCACGACCGGCCGCCGCTCGCGGTCACCTCGATCACCTGGTCGTGGCCCGGAGGCACGAGGATGCTCGGGGGTTCGATCACGAACTCGGCGAGATCTTCGGGATCACGGGCGTACCCCGTGGCGACGACGGATGCGTTGCCCACGTTGGAGATCACCAAGCCGAAGCGAGCGCTTCGTCCGGCGGTGATCATGACCGGATCGGCGCGGACCGTCACGACGTTGCGAGGCTGGACCTCGAGTTCGACCTGGCTCAGCGAGAATGCGCCCGGATCGTCGGTGGACGACACGTTGACGGCGATCGTCCGGTTCGAGGCCGGGTAGTCGTCGGGCAACACGACGCTGATGTCGACGTGTTCGGTCTGTCCCGGGAACAGCGAGAGGCGTTCGGGCGTGACGGTCACCCATGATGGATCGAGCCCGAACACCTGGACGTGGAACGCATCGATCACGGCGGAGGTGTTGGTGACCGCGACCGAGATCGTCCCGCTCTCGCCGGGGGACACCTCGACCGAGTCGGATGACATCGTGCTACGCATTGTCACGACCCCGCCGCCATCGAGACATCGGTGGTCGTATCGACACCAGCGGCCACTTGGACGAGCACGACCTGTGTCGCGTATCCCGAACGCTTGAAGGTGAGCGTGTAGGCGCCTGCGGGGACGCCGGAGAAGGAGAACGACCCGGCAGGGCTCGTCGCGCTCGTCGTGATCTGGCTCAGCTCGCCGTCGGTGAGCGTGACCGAGACCTCGCCGAGGCCGGCGCCGGCGGCGCGCACCGTGCCTCGGACCTGCGACGTGAGCGGCAGCAGGACGACCGAGCCGAGATCCTGCGTCCCTGCTGTGGTGAACGACGCCGCGAGCGTCTCGTTCTGCACCCCGGTGCCGGTGAAGGTGACCGTGTACTCGCCCGGGACCGGCATTCCCGACACCGTGAAGCTGCCTGCACCGCCACCTGCACCGGTGCTGGTCAACGTCGAGGTCTCACCCGTGAACGACTCGCCCGTGATCGAGACGGTGATCCCGCCGATGGGATCGCCCTGCGGCGTGACGGCGAGCCCGGTGACCGTTCCGCTGCCGCCCACCAGCCGAGCCGACACGATGGTGCTGCCGCCGGCGGCGAGGCTGAGCGCCTTGGTCTGACTGGTGAAACCGGTGAGGTCGAACGTCAACACGTAGGTCTCCGGCGTCACCAGACCGACGAACCGGAACTCGCCCGTGTTGCCGGCGGTCGGCGTGATCGCCTTGAGCTCGGTCGCTCCCGAACGAGCGGTGACCTGAACGCCGCCGAGCGGCTGGTCGTTCTCGTCGACCACGAGCCCACCGATCGTGCCGTCGGCCGCGGTCAGGTTGACGGTGTTGATGACACTGTTGCCGCTCCCGCCGAGCGACTGTTCGAACTGTTGCGTGGCGAAGCCTTCGCCCGTGACGGTCACGAGGTAGTCGGCCGGCGTCGGCAGCGGGCCGAGGTTGATCGTCCCGTCGGTCGTCGTCTGTGTCGCAGAGGGGATCTCCTGCGTCGCGTCCTCGGAGTTCTCGACGATCATCCTCGCCTCGACCTCGAGAGGAACACCCTCTGAGCCCGGGGGCAGGGCGATCTTGCCGGTGATGAAGCTCTCGGTACCGACCATCACCACGTCGATGCCCGTGGTCGGATCGATCGGCGCGACCGCAAGGATGTCGCTGCCGTCGGCCGCGACGTAGGTCTGAGGCGTGAAGCCGTCCGCGCTGAACCGGAGGCGGTAGTCGCCCGGAATCAGGCTGGGCAGCAGATACGCGCCGTCGTCGCCGGTCGCGCCCGACCCGACCGACACCGCCTCGCCGGCTGCATCGATGCGGATCGCCTCGACGGTGATGCGCGGCAGACCTTGGCCCGTGGTGGCTGCGGTGACCGTTCCCTCGATCGTGCCGGCGATCGCGGAGAGCGGGATGTTCTCGGGCCCGCCGACGAGGAACGTCCCCGTCGCCTTCGCCGACGGCTCGCTGCTGCGCATCTCGCTGACCACCCAGAGGAAGATCAACGCCCACAGCAGGATGATGCCGATCAGCATCAGCGCAGTGAGCAGGCCCCGCGGGATCCGGGGCTTCTGGTTGAAGGTGGCGATCTTCTCGACGACGACGTCGTCGATCTGCGCCGTGATGTGGATCTGGCGGGCCGCGGGCTGACCGAACCACGGACGCGGCCCCCGCAACACGACGGGAAGGACCGCCGGCGATCCCGGGCCGATCACGAACGTGCTGGGGTCGATCTGGCAGTCGACTTCTCTCGTGGGTTCGAGCGCGGTGACGGTGATCGTGGCGGGAGCGTTGCCGGTGTTCGTGATGGTCGCATCGAGACGCTCCTCGGCGCCTCCGGTGACGATGCTCGGCCGCAGGTCGAGTTCCACGCCCGTGACGACGCCGACGGTGAGCCAGAAATCGTGCACGCTCTGGCGGTCGAAGTCGATGGTCGACACGAGCCGGACCACGACGAGATAGTCACCCGCCGGGCACGTCTTCGGGATGTCGAAGACCAGCGTCATCATGTCGGACGCGTCGGGGAACAGGCTCAGCATCGGCCGTTCCAGGCGGATCCAGTCCGGATTGATGCCGTCGACGATGGCCGTGACACCGTCGATCACGTCCGCCGTGTTGGTCACCTCGATGTTGATGAAGGTGGGCTGGCCCGGGGTGACGGCGAAGTGGGACTGTGCCAGTCCGGTCTTCACAGCCGTATCCCGCCCGCCTCGGGGACGACGGCCACCAGTGGCGGGTCTGTTTCGACGACGACCTCGTCGCCGACGCGGGCTCGAACCAGGAACCGGCCCGTGCTGCCGACGGTCGTGACACCGACGGGTGACCGCACGGTCGCCCCGACCGCTTCGGGCGTCGCTACTTCGCCCGCGACCCGCCGGAGCACGTCGGTCGTGTCCGATCCGAACCGACCGAACGATGTCTCGATGCTGCCGACCGGTGGGCCCGCCGGTGTGCCGGGTCCGATGTCGAACTCGGTGGTGAGGACCATGTTGAGTCCCGGCTTGAGCTGGCCCTCGAGTGCCTTGAACACGTCCATGTGATCCTCACCGGCTGCCGCCATCGTGAGCGTCGGCGCGGACAGTTGGTCGAAGGCATCGGCCAGGAACTCGCGGTTCAGTGTCCCGTTGGCGAGCAGCGATCGGATCAGCCCGGCGAGCAACGCCCGCTCGTCGCCGTGGTCACTCGTCCACGCAGTGACGACATATCGCATCTCGAGATACGGCGCGGGCGCTTCGCGGAAGACGACACCGTCGCGCTCGACCGTGCGTTGGCCGGAGCGGGCCCTGCTGACCGAGCGTCGGATGTCCCAGAGGAAGATGTTCACGGTCGGGCGGGTGAGCTTGGCGCTCCACTCCCGATCGGGGGGTTCGAACGAGACGTCGACGTCGGTGGCACTGAGCGGAACGGTGGCCCGGAAAAACGCCTCCAGGCTCTCGTCGATCAGCTCCAGCACGCCCGTCCTCTCCTACCGCTCCGTGCAGTCCGCCCTGCGAGCAGAATGATAGCCGAAGCGCCACGGTCAGACGGCGTGGGAGACGGCGTCGCGGGCACATCTCCGCGGGTCGGGATGCGGTCTGCTCGCGCCGGTACAGTGTCGCCGCATCGGCCTCGCTCATGGATCTCGTCGCGCCTCGCACGCGCTGCTGCTCGCAGCCGGTCTCGCCCTCGTCGGCGCCGCCTGTTCCGACGACGACGAGTCACCGGTCGTCGACCTGCAACCCGAGTCCATCGGCGTCTGCCTGGACTTTCCCGAGGATGTCGGCGAGCAGGTGACCGAGCTACCCGAGGTCGAGTGCGGCGTCGCTCACACCCACGAGATCATCGCCATCGTCAACAGCGAATCCGACACCTATCCAGGCTTCGAGGCGCTCGAGGCCGAGGCCCAGGCGGCATGTCTCGCCGAGTTCGAGCCGTACATCGGGATCAATCCGTTCGACTCCGAGCTGTTCGTGTCATGGCTCGTACCGACGCTCACCACGTGGGATCGCGACGACGACCGCCAGATCGTCTGTGTCGTCGGCAACACCAACGGCGCCGATCTCGTCGGCAGCGTCGAGAACTCCGCCCGCTGAGGCCGGTCAGCCGAGTCGACGGACGGCGACGATCCGCGTGTCGGAAGGCATCGCATGGATGCTCACCGTCCGGCCCGCACCAACGGCGTGGATCCACGTCGAATCCGACAGCGCGACGCCGACGTGCGTGACCCGAGCGGCGTCGTCGTACGCCGAGGTGAACACGAGATCGCCGGGCAGGATCGGCGTGGTGAGCCAGTCGACGGCGGTGCCCCTCCCCGAGAGCGCCTGGCTCTGGTGCGGGAGCGTGACGCCGATCTGCTTCCAGCCGGCGACGACGAGTCCGGAGCAGTCGTAGGTGTCCGGGCCGGCGGTGAAGAACTTGTACGGCTTGCCGACCTGGGACTGCAGGAAGGTCAGGACCGTGTCGATCGAGGGGTTCGGGGCGGGCGCCGCTGCGCTCGTCGGGGTCGGAGCAGGGGCGGCGACCGGTGCTGCGGCCGACGACACACCCGCGGCCGAGGTGGCCGAGACCGGGATCGGCATCGTGGCCGGCGGGATGGTGAGGGTCTGACCCGGATAGATCATGCTCGCCGTGGTCATGTTGTTCGCCTTGACCAGCGCTCCGAGCTTCACGCCGTGCCTCCACGCAATCCCCGCAAGGGCGTCGCCGGACTTCACCACGTAGGTCGTCGATCCGGCGGTCGCCGGGGCCGCCGCTGCAGCGTCGGCCGGCGGTGCGGTGCTGGCGGACGTCGCAGGTGTGGCGGTGCGGGTGGACGTCGAGGTGGTGCGTGGTGTCACTCGCGCCCCGACGGGCAAGGTCAGCGTGTCGCCGGGATGGATCATGCTGGCAACCGTCAGCGAGTTGGCCCTGAGCAGGGCCGACAGGCTGATGCCGTACCGGTAGGCGACCCCGGCGAGGCTGTCGCCCGATCGCACCGTGTAGGGGGTCGGCGTCGCCGTGACCGCCACCGGCTGCCCAGCGGGAGCCGGTGCAGGCGGGTTCGGCGAGGCAGCGGCGGAGCCGGCATCGAGCATTGGCACGGACATGACCAGCGCCAGGCCGGCCATGAGGAACATCCCTCTGATTCGCGTCACGCAAGATCCATCGGCCACCCAACCCTCGACCTTGACCAAAACTTGAGACTTTTCACACGAATCCTGAAATCGTCACTGGGTGAAGGGCGAAGGGCGAAGTGTGAAGGGCGAAGTGTGAAGTGTGAAGGGTGAAGGTTCACGTGAGGGTGTATCGGATCGGGAGGGATTTGTAGCCGCTCACGAACACCGCTTTGCTCGTGGCTTCGCCCCCGGCGAGCTCGACGGAAGCCAGGCGCGGCACGAGATGGGAGAACAGTGACCGCAGCTCCTGGCGGGCCAACTGGGCGCCGAGGCAGAAGTGGATGCCGAAACCGAACGCGATCTGCTTGTTGGCGTTCGCACGGGTCACGTCGAACGTCAACGGGTCCGTGAAATGCCTCGGATCGAGGTTGGCCGCCGTGTAGTTGAGCATCAGCCAGTCGCCCGCTGCGATCTGCTGGCCGCCGACCTCGGTGCCGGCGGTGGCAGTGCGCATGAAGTGGCGTACCGGCGACGCGAGCCGGATCATCTCCTCCACGGCGTTGGTGATCAGCGACGGGTCGGACCGTAGGAGCTCGAGTTGGTCCGGATTCCGAGCGAGCTGGGCCATGCCCTCGGACATCGACGCCGAGGTCGTATCGTGGCCCGCCGTCGCGACGATGATGTAGTAGCCGAGCTTCTCCAGTGCCGGCATCGGTTCGCCGCGGATCTCACCGTTGGCGATCAGGCTCGCCAGATCGTCGGTGGGCTCGGCCATGCGATCCTGGGTCAGCTGGGCGAAGTAGCTGAAGAACTCCATGATCACCGCGCTCATCTCCTCAGGAGTGCCGGAACCGCGTTGCAGGTCGGGGTCGGTCGCCCCGAACAGCTCCTGGGTGAGGGTGAGCATCCGCGAGTAGTCCGATTCGGGCAGGCCGAGGATCGACAGGATCACCTGCAGCGGGTAGCTCATGGCGACCTCGCGGCTGAAGTCGATCAGACCGGACCCGTCGGGTGCGGCCGCTTCGAGCTTGGCCACCACCTCGCGGCTGAGCTCGTCGAGACGACCGACGCGCAGTGCGATGTTCGCCGGCTTGAACCAGTCGTTGGTCAGGCGCCGGTAGTCCGTGTGATCCGGCTTGTCCATGTGGATCAGCGTGCGGATCTGCATCGGCGACTCGGCGGTCATCTTGATCGCCGCGTCGTCGGCGAGTACGGGGATCGGCTCGTTCGTGAACAGATCGGGGGCGCGCTCGATCTGCATCACCTCGTCGTGGCCGATCACCACCCAGACCGGCCGGAACCCGTCGATCTCGACCTTGTGGATCGGGCCGCGCTCGTGCAACCGCAGGGCTTCCTCCCGCCACGCCTGCATGTCGCCGTACCGCTGCGGATCGTGGAAGATGTCCGTGACCATGCTGCGATCCTGACAGAACCGACTCGTCGAGCTGGCGTTGGCGGACACGGATCGTGGCGACTCAGGGCTTGAGCCGACGACCGGGATTCTCCTGTGCGATGCGCTTCTTCGACGCCGCGAACGAACAGATCGGGCACGCGGTCAGATCGTGGCGCAGGGCCGGGCAGTACTCGCGACCGAAGTAGATGATCTGGAGGTGCCGGGCGTTCCACGTCTCGCGCGCGAAGACCGATTTCAAGTCGCGCTCGGTCTTCTCGACGGTGGATCCGTTGGACAGTCCCCACCGGGCGGCGCAACGATGGATGTGGGTGTCGACCGCGAACGCCGGCACCCCGAACGCCTGCGCCATCACCACGCTTGCCGTCTTGTGGCCGACTCCGGCCAGCGATTCGAGGAAGTCCCAGTCGGCGATCACTTCCCCACCGGCGTCGACGATCTGGTTGGCCGCCGTGTGCAGGTTGCGGGCCTTCGTCGGCGCGAGCCCGACCTCGCGGATGTAGCCGAGGATCACGTCGGGATCGAGCGCCGCCATCCTCTCCGGCGTGTTTGCGACGGCGAAGAGTGCAGGAGTGACCTGGTTGACCTTCTTGTCCGTCGTCTGTGCCGACAGCGCCACTGCGACGAGCATCGTGTACGGGTCGGTGTGGTCGAGCGGCACGGCCGGGTCGGGGTACAAATCGTCGAGGATCTCGCCGATCCGGTCCGCCTTGTCCTGTCGTCGCACGACGGCGACGGTACCCGACGGATCGGCAACGTCGTCAGTCTTGGGCGGGGATCGTGCGGGACCCGATGCCGATCACGGCGACGGCACCGGCGAGGCCGACGGCGATGGCGACCCAGACGTCGCGTGAATTGGCGATCTCGAAGGCGAAGAACTTGTACACGAACTCGATCATCATCGCGAGGACGAACGCGACGTTCAACGCAGCGATCATCAGCACCTTCCACAGCACCAGCGGCCGCGCGACCGCGACCAGCGCTCCCATCCCGACGAGGAACAGCGCGATGGTGGCGGCGGTGCGGTCCTGCGTGAGCGTCGTGCCGTCGCTGTTCCTGCTGACCATGAACGCGAACAGTGCCGCTGCCGACGCGATCGCCCCCGCCGGGACGCTGAACCGGAGCACGCGCGCCACCATGTTCGGTGCCACCACGTCTCGGTTCGGGGCCAGTGCCAGCAGGAACGCAGGGATGCCGATCGTCAGCGCAGTCACGACAGTGAGGTGTCGGGGCAGGAACGGGAACGGCGCCTGCAGGATGCCGATCGACACCGCCATGATCGCGCCGTACACCGACTTGGTGAGGAACAGCTTCGCGACGCGTTCGATGTTGCCGATGACCTTGCGCCCCTCGGCCACGACCGACGGCAGCACGGCGAACTTGTTCTCGAGCAGCACGAGCTGCGCCACCGATCGCGTCGCGTCCGAGCCGGACCCCATCGCCACACCGATATCGGCATCCTTGAGCGCCAGCACGTCGTTGACACCGTCGCCGGTCATGGCGACCGTTCTGCCGGCCGCCTGCAGCGAACCGACCATGGCCCGCTTCTGATGTGGCGTGACCCGCCCGAACACGGAGTTGCCGGCGACGATCTCGGCGAACGCCGCCCGCTGGGGGTCGTCGGCGCCGGACTCGGGATCGAACGTCGGCATCGTCCGTGCGTCGACCGGGTGCTCAGCCTGCTCCAATCCGAGCCGCAAGGCGATCGCTCCCACCGTGCGCGGATCGTCGCCGGAGATGACCTTGACGATCACGCCTTGCTGGCGGAAGTAGTCGAGGGTCGCTCCGCTGTCGGGTCGGACCGCCTGCGCGAGCACGACGAGGCCTACCGGCCGGACCGGGCGGATGTCGTCGGCTCGATCGACCGACGCCGCAGCCCGTGCAACGAGCAGGACCCGCAATCCCTGGTCGGCGAATCGACGCGCCGCGACGAGATTCGGATCGTCGGAGCTCGTGCCCGTCGCGGCAGCAGCGTCGAGCAGGATCTCTGGCGCGCCGATCACCCAGTCGCCGTCGGCCCCGAAGGAGACACCACTCCACTTGCGGGCCGACGAGAAGGCGGCAACTGCGGTCGGGGTCCATCCCGGATCGGTGTCGCACGCCTGGCCGATCGCCGCCATCGACGCGTTCGGCGACTGGTCGGCGTGGGCGAGCGCCGCCAGCACCTGTCGGACCGATTCGTCGCTGAGCGACTCGGCGTCGTTCGAACCACGGTCGTCATCGGCCGGGCCGGACGGCACGATCTCGACGACCTCCATGCGGTCTTCGGTGAGCGTGCCCGTCTTGTCGGCGCACACGACGTCGACCCGCGCCAGCCCTTCGACGGCGGCCAGCTCCTGCACGAGACACCCCTGGCGACCGAGCGTGACGACGCCGACGGCGAACGCGATGCTCGTCAGCAACACGAGGCCTTCGGGGATCATCGTGATGATCCCGGCGACCGTGCCGCTGATCGCGTCCTGCCAGGTCTCGCTGTCGCGAACCTGACTGATGGCGAGCAGGATCGAGATCGGGATGAGCGCCCAGGTGACGAGGCGCAACACCCGGTTGATGTCGTCTCGGATCTGTGAGCGCACCATCGTGAACCGGCTCGCCTGATCGCCGAGTTTGGCGGCATACGAGTCGTCGCCGACTGCGGTCACCCTCATCGTGCCGCGGCCGGCGACCACGAAGCTGCCCGACATCGCCGTGTCGCCGGGCTGCTTCTCGATCGGGTCCGACTCCCCCGTCAGCAACGATTCGTCGATCTCGAGCGACTCGTCGTCGACGATCACACCGTCGACGGCGAGCTGCGCTCCGGACGCGAGCACCACGAGGTCGTCGAGCACGACATCTTCGGGCTCGACGTCCTGCTCGACCCCGTCGCGGATCGCCACCACGCGGGGGCGACCGACGAGGCTGAGCCGCTCCAACGACCGCTTGGCCCGAACCTCCTGGATGATGCCGATCAGCGTGTTGGCGATGGCGACGATCCCGAACAGCGCGTCCTGGACGGGACCGACGATGAGCATCACGACGAACAGCGACCCGACGATCAGGTTGAAGAACGTGAAGACGTTCGTCCGGATGATCTCCTTGACGCTCCGGCTGGACGTCCGCGTGGTGCGATTGACGCGACCGTCTGCGATGCGCTCGGCGACCTCCCTCGAGTCGAGTCCGCCGACTGCCGTCGCCACTTCCACGACCCGCAGGGTAGGTGGTGCGGCCGCCCGATGGCGGGCTACTCCCCGAGCGCCCTCTCGGGCTGGCGTCGAGCGCTCCGACCGACAAGGGTGGGCAGCACCATGACGACGCGCAACGGCCGAACTCCTCCGTGGGCGATCCATCTGCCGGCCGGGCGAGATTGGCGCGACGTGGACCTGCTCGCAACCGGGTCGCTTCCGGCCGCGTGGGCCGCACGATGGCGAGCGGAACCCGACCGCCCTGTCATCCACGACGAGATCGACGGGTGGCTGACTGCGGGAGATCTGCTCGCACGATCAGCTCGTGTGGCCGGGAGGTTCGCCGGTGCGGGTCTTCGGCGCGGCGACCGGGTCCTGCTGTCGGGCCCTGCGACCCACGACTTCGTGGTCGCCCACGTCGCGGCGATGCGCTCCGGCCTGGTCGGCATTCCGGTCAACAGCGCCTACACCGACCACGAGCTCGCAACGCTGATCGAGGCCGCCGCGCCGGCGGCGGCCGTGCTGGGCTCAGCGTCCCTGCGCGACGCGGCGCTGGCCGCTGACCCGTTGCTGGTCGTCACCGACATCGACGTCGACGTGCCGGACGGCGAAACTCCCGACCTCGACGATGTCACGGCCTCCGATCCGGCGTTGCTCCCGTTCACGTCGGGCACGACGGGCAGGCCGAAGGGTGTCGTGCTGTCCCACGGCAACCTCCTGGCGAGTGCCGAGGCGATTCGGGTCGCGTGGCGGTGGACCAACGACGATTGCCTGATCCTGTGTCTGCCGCTGTTCCACATCCACGGCCTCGGTGTCGGGCTGCACGGCACGCTGCTGACCGGCGGGACCGCGCTCCTGCACGACCGGTTCGATCCCGAACAGGTGCTGGCGGCGGCCCCCGGCGCCACCATGTTCTTCGGTGTGCCGACGATGTACGCCCGCCTCGTCGAGGCAGCCGGAGCTGAACGGCTCGGGACGCTGCGGCTCTGCGTGGCCGGGTCGGCCCCGCTGAGCGCCGACATGCACGACCGGATCCGGGAGCGGTGCGGTCAGGTGGTGCTCGAACGCTATGGCATGACCGAGACGATCATGTTGGTGTCGAACCCGTACGACGGCGAACGGCGACCAGGGTCGGTCGGCATCGCCTTGCCCGGTGTCGAGCTGCGACTCGACGCTTCCGGCGAGATCCTCGTGAACGGTCCCAACGTGTTCTCGGGCTACGTGTCCGCCGACCCGACCGTGGCCGACCCGAACGCGGCGGCGTTCGACGGCGACGGGTGGTTCCGTACGGGCGACATCGGCGAGCTGGACGACGACGGGTACCTACGCATCGTCGGCCGGTCGAAGGAGTTGATCATCAGCGGCGGTTTCAACGTCTACCCACGCGAGATCGAGGACGTGCTGCGAGATCATCCGTCCGTGCGCGACGTGGCGGTCGTCGGCACTCCGTCCGCGGAATGGGGCGAGATCGTGACGGCGTTCGTCGAGTCGGATGACGACGTGCTCGACGTGGACGCACTGTCCGCATGGGCGGCTTCCCGGCTCGTGCCATACAAGCGGCCGCGGATGTTTCATCGCATCGAGGAACTCCCCCGCAACAAGCTCGGCAAGGTCATCCGCGGCGAACTCACGGCACCCGGACGCTGAACGGTGGCGTGACCCGCCGGTTGGTGCGCGGTGCCTGACCCCGCGCACCAACCGACGCGCACGTCGAGCGGGCCGGGTCAGACGACGGAGAGCGCGACGTCGATGTTGTTGCGGGTGGCGTTCGAGTAGGGACACACCTCGTGCGCCTTGTCGACGGCGAGCTGTGCCTGCTCGGGTGTGGCGTTCGGCAGGCTCACATCGAGCTCGACGCCGATGCCGAAGCCGCCCGTTGCGGTGGTGCCGAGGTGCACGGTCGCCGACACGGCCGAGTCGGTCGTGTCGACACCGATCCCGCCCGCGACGAGCCGCAGCGCCGAGTGGAAGCACGCCGCGTATCCGGCGGCGAACAGCTGCTCGGGGTTCGTCGCCCCGCCGGCGCCGCCGAGCTCCTTCGGCATGAGGACGGAGAAATCGATGATCCCGTCGTCGGACGAGACGTGGCCGTTTCGGCCGTCGCCGGTGGCATGGACAGTGGTGCTGTAGATCGGTGTCATGGGGCGAATCATATGGGGCACGAGTGAATTGTGCAACATGTACAGTAGAAGAATGCCCCGGCACGCCCAGCTCGAGCTCGACCTCCAGCTCTGCTTCCCCCTCTACGCCGCGTCGCGCGCACTCACCCGCGCCTACGCGCCGCTGCTCGAGCCCCACGGCCTGACGTATCCGCAGTACCTCACCATGTTGGCCCTGTGGTCAGGGCCGCCCGGCGGCCAGTCCGTCGGTGACCTCGGCGCACGATTGCGACTCGACTCGGGAACGTTGACGCCGCTTCTCAAGCGACTCGAGCAGGCTGGCCTCATTCGCCGTCAGCGCGACACCACCGACGAGCGTCGCGTGATGATCACGCTCACCCCGGAGGGTGACCGCCTCCAGGACGACCTCGCTCATGTCCCTGGTGCACTCGTCGAACGGCTGGGCCTGCCCGCCGAGGACCTCTTCTCGCTGCGCGTCATCCTCGACCGGATGCTCACGGCGCTCGACACCTCTCTCGACACCTCTCTCGCCACCCGGCTCGACACCTCTCTCGACACCTCTCTCGACACCTCTCTCGACACCTCTCTCGACACCTCTCTCGACACCTCTCTCGACACCTCTCTCGACACCT
>JANNNB010000309.1:0-14648 GCA_031398325.1 Actinomycetes bacterium | reverse complement strand
GTACATCGGGTACGTCGACAACGGGAAACTGTCGCGGTCGATCACGACCGGCATCACGAGCAGTCCGACGACCGCGATGGTCCCGAGCCGCCACGCCGTCGCTGATCTCGACCACATGTCTGGAGGCCTACCCCGATCCGGCGGCGATGATCGCGATCTCGACACGCCATTCAGGACGGGCGAGGGCCGGCACCGTTATCAGCGTCGATGCGGCTCGATGCCCGTCGAGGGCAAGGTCCCGTGCGGCCATCACGGGCCCCAACGGCTCGCCGACGACCACGTACGTGGTGATCGACACGATGTCGAAGGGCACCATGCTCGCGTCGTCGAGCATCGCCCTGATGTTCGCCCAGATCAGTTCGGCTTGGTCGGCCAAGGCGTCCGGGGTCGATCCGTCGCGCGCCGTCGGCACCACCCCGGAGGTGTGCAACCAACGCGCCGCCGACTCGGTGAGGATCGCATGGGCGTAGTTGGCGGCGGGTGGGGCGATCGCCGATGGCGAGATCTCGGGCATCGACCGATCGTACGTCGGGGATTACGCTGACGGTATGGCCATCACCGAGCACGACACCGTGACATCTCCCGGATCGATCGACGGGATCGAATTGACCCCCAAGGTCGTTGGACTCGACGGCCCGCCGACGTTCGAAACGGTCGAAGAGGAGCGCTACTACCGCAAGACGCACCTGGCCGGCGCTCTGCGCACGTTCGGACGGTTCGGGTTCTCCGAGGGCGTCGCCGGACACATCACCGTTCGTGACCCGGAGTTCCCCGATCACTTCTGGGTCAACCCGTTCGGCATGAGCTTTCGGCACATTCGTCAGAGCGACCTGATCCTGGTCAACCACCAGGGTGACGTCGTGTACGGGGCCAAGCCGGTCAACCGCGCCGCATTCGTGCTCCACGCGGCTA
This sequence comes from Actinomycetes bacterium, assembly GCA_031398325.1. Taxonomy (GTDB): domain Bacteria; phylum Actinomycetota; class Acidimicrobiia; order Acidimicrobiales; family Ilumatobacteraceae; genus Sva-07. The sequence goes on along the minus strand of JANNNB010000309.1, from coordinate 13,736 downwards.
TCCATTCGGCCCGCCCCGACGTGATCGCCGCGGCCCACTCGCACTCGCCGTGCGGCAAGTCGTTCAGCTCGCTCGGCATCCCGCTCGCGCCGCTCACCCAGGACGCCTGCATCTTCTACAACGACCACACGCTCATCTCCGAGCACGGTGGCGCCGTGGTCTTCGAGGTCGAGGCGGGTCGCGACTTCGCTGCCGCGTTCCCGACGGGCAAGGCCGCGATCCACCAGAACCACGGGCTGTTCACCGTTGGTGAGACGGTCGACGAGGCGGCGTTCTGGTTCATCTCGATGGAGCGTTCCTGCCAGGCCCAGTTGATGGCGATGGCGGCGGGCGACCCGATCGAGATTCGCGACGAGTACGCCTCGTACACGGCTGCACAGACGGGATACCCCCTCGCCGGTTGGTTCAGCTTCCAGCCGATGTGGGACGAGATCGCCCGCTCCGAGCCGGAACTCTTCGACTGAACAGGACCTCCCGGTGGTTGAACACCACCCAGCCCGAGGCGCTCTTCGTCCTCTCTGCGATCGCGCAGTACATCGGCGCCGCGATCGCGGTGATGCTCTTCGACGAGGTCGAGCCGCAGACGGTCGCTTGGTTCAGGTTGATCGGCGCAACGATCGCGCTCCTCGCCGTGTCACGGGGTTGGTGGCGGGGATGGACGCGAGATGACCTGATCGCCGCCGGGCTCTTCGGCATCGCCACGGCGCTGATGAACACGTTCTTCTACCTGGCGATCGATCGAGTCGACCTCGGCAAAGCGGTCACCATCGAGTTCATCGGACCGATCGTCGTGGCCGCCGTGGCGACCCGATCGGTGCGAAACGCAGTGGCGCTCAGCTTCGCCGTGGGCGGGGTGGTCGTGTTGGGCGGCGGCGAACTCGACGGAAACACCATCGGACTGTTGTTCATCCTGCTCGCATCGGCGATGTGGGCGGCGTACATCGTGATCGGTTCCAAGGTGGCGCGGCTCGATCGCGGGGTCGCCGGGCTCGGTGTCGGTCTCGCCATCGGATCGGTCTTCATCACCCCGATCGGCGCGCCGTGGAGCGGTCCGGTCTGGGCGTCACCCACGTTGCTGGCGCTGTGTCTGCTCGTGGGCGTCTTCTCGAACGCCATCGGCTACGGCATCGATCAGTTCGTGATGCGCAGGATCCCCGTACGGCGGTTCTCGGTGCTCCTGGCGCTCCTGCCCGTCACGGCGCTCGCCGTGGGGTGGATCGCGCTCGATCAACAGCCGTCAGCGATCGAGCTCCTCGGCGTCGCCCTGGTGCTCGTGGGAGTCGCCGTTCAAGAGCGCGAGGAAGTGGATCGCGGTGACCGGTCGGAGATCGAACGCACGATCCTCACCGAACCAAGTTGAGCGTGAAGTGTGAGCCCACGCGTCGATATCGACGCGTGAGATCACAGTTCTCAGTGGGCGGCGCTCAAACCTGGGGCGCAGAGGCCGTCGAGCTCGTGGATCTCGATGCGGTCGCGGTTGGCGTAGGTGACCTCGTTGGCAGGGTCCGGCTTGAGGTTGAACACCCGGAATTCCATCTCGGTCGTGTCGACCGTGAGGATGCGCCCGATCAGCGGCTCGCCGAGACCGAGGATGACCTTGATCGTCTCCAGCGCCTGGATCGAACCGATGATGCCGGGCAGCACACCGAGCACGCCGGCCTCGGCACAGCTCGGGGCCAGCTCGGCGGGCGGAGGCTCGGGCACCATGTCGCGGTACGTCGGCCCCTGCGTCGGATGGAACACGCTGACCATGCCCTCGAAGCGGAAGATCGATCCATGGACGACCGGGATGCCGAGCTTCACACTCGCGTCGTTCAAGAGGTAGCGGCTCGGGAAGTTGTCGGCGCCATCGACGATCACGTCGTAGCCGGCGATGATGTCCATGATGTTCGAGGCGTCGAGCCGCGTGTCGTAGGTGACCACGTCGACGTCGGGATTGAGCATCGTGAGCGTCTTCTTCGCCGAGTCGACCTTCCGATCGCCGATGCGATCGACGTTGTGCAGGATCTGACGCTGCAGGTTCGACGAGTCGACCTCGTCCATGTCGACGATCCCGATCGTTCCGACACCGGCTGCGGCGAGATACAGAGCAGCGGGTGATCCCAACCCACCAGCACCGAGCATCAGCACCCTGGCGTCGAGCAACTTGACCTGACCCGCGACGCCTACCTCGGGCAACAGCAAGTGGCGCTTGTAGCGGTTGGTCTGCTCGGCGCTGAGGGAGACGGGCTGCTTCCACGGGCGGCCCTCGTCCTTCCAACGACCGAAACCTCCGGCCATCGAGAACACGTCGGTGTACCCCAGTTCGGCGAGCGTCTTGGCGGCGAACGCCGACCGGACACCGCCTGCGCAGTAGACGACCACGGGCGCCGACTTGTCGAGCAATCGGCCCTCGACCTGGGCCTCGAGATGTCCACGCGGGATGTGGATCGCATCCGGCAGCGCACCCTCGTCGTATTCGTCCGGCTCGCGCACGTCGAGGACCAGCGCGCCGCCGGTGATCCGGGCCGCGGCATCGTCGGTGTCGACCTCGACGATCTCGGATTTGGCGGCGGCGAGTAGGTCACGGAACGTTGCCATGACGAAAAGCCTACCGATCTGGTCGGGATTCATCACCGTAGGGAGGCGGTGACTCCCGCTACCCTTCGGGCGCTTGCTTCTCCGACGACGCTCCACCGACAACGGGCCTTCGAACGGCTCGCCGACGTATCTGGTCGAGATCTTCGTGATCAGCGCGGCCGCACTGCTCCTCGAGATCTCCTACACCCGGATCATCTCGTTCAAGCTGTACTACTACTACACGTACCTGGTGATCGGGCTCGCCCTGCTCGGGCTGGGGTCCGGCGCCGTGATCATCGCCGTGTCGGGACGGCTCCGGCGGCTGGAGACGAGAACCCTCCTCGCCGGTTGCACGCTGGCCGCTGTCGTCGGCGTCGTCGTCGGATTCATCGCCGTCGCGGTCACCCCCCTCGACACGTTGGCCATCTGGACGGGCGACACCACCTACCAACTCGTGGCGGTCGGACAGCTGCTGCTGATCTGTCTCGGCCTGTACATCAGCTTCCTGCCGATCGGCATGTGCGTGTCCGCGCTGTTCGCCAGGCGTTCCGACGACATCAACCGGCTGTACTTCTCCGACCTCGCCGGCGCCGCGCTCGCGTGCCTCGTCGTGGTGCCGCTGGTCGCGACCATCGGGCCAGTCTCGATCATCGCCGGGGTCGCCATCGTGTTGATCGCAACCGGCTTGCACATCGGCCGCGCCGGCAGCGGCGCGATCAGCAAGCGGCCGGCACAGATGGTCGGGCTCGTCGCCGCCATGTTGCTGGTTCCGATCGTCCTCCTGCCCGACGCCGCGCCCGACATCCGGACCGAGGAGAGCAAGGGCGTCCGACCCGACACCGAGGTCCAGGCATCGGAGTGGAGCGCACTGTTCCGCGTCGACGCGTCGGCGTTCCCGGACAACACCGTGCTGTTCCACGACGGGATCTGGGGTTCGGCGATCTGGCCGTGGGACGGCGACCCGGCGTCGCTCGGTCGATTCGATACCGACGAGCGGTCGATCCCGTTCGCTGCGCTCGGGGAACCCCCGGAACGGATGCTGATCATCGGCGCCGCCGGCGGCAACGAGATCGCCGCGTCGATCCACTTCGGCGCCGAGGAGATCGACGCGGTCGAACTCAATCCGGCGACGGCCCGTCTGCTTCGAGGCAAGTACGCCGAGTACTCGGGCAACCTCACCGAACGGGCCGAGGTGAACTACGTCGTCGGTGACGGTCGCAGCTACCTGGCCCGTTCGGACGAGGAGTACGACCTGGTGTGGTTCGTCGCACCTGACAGCTACGCCGCGTCGAACGCGGCCTCGAGCGGTGCGTTCGTGCTCTCGGAGAGCTACCTGTACACGCAGGAGATGCTGCAGGACTCGATCAGCCATCTGTCCGACGACGGCATGGTGGTGATGCAGTTCGGTGAGAAGGACTACGAGAACCGACCGAACCGAACGACCCGCCTCGTCGCGACCGCTCGAGAGGCCTACGACGCCGAGGACATCGGCCCGTTCGACGAACACATCGCAGTGGTGACGGCGACCGCGGAGGGTTTCTTCTACGGCGGGTCGACCACGATGATGAAGGCGTCGCCCTTCACCGACGACGAGCTCGATCGCATCGAGGCGCAACTGCTCGACGTCCCGAACAGTGCAGCGCGATATCTCCCCGGACGACCTGGGGACGACGGTGCACCGGTGAACCAGGTCATCACGCTGCCCGACGAGGCGCCGGATGGCGAACTGACCGTCGGCGAGTACATCGACGACTATCCGTACGACGTCAGCGCGATCTCCGACAACCGACCGTTCTTCTGGCACTTCACCCCGTTCACGCAGGTGATCCAGGACATCGGCAGCCCGATCGAGGACGTCGACGTCGAGATCGGGATCGGCGAGCGCGTGCTGCTCGTGTTGCTCGGTGTCTCCGTGCTCCTCGCCGCCGTGTTCCTCCTCGTGCCGTTCGTCCTGGTTCGCAAGACGTGGGCGGCGATGCCGCACAAGGCGACCAGCGCGCCGATCTTCGCGCTGCTCGGCCTGGCGTTCATCGCGTTCGAGATCACGTTGATCCAGCGATTCTCCTTGTTCCTCGGCTATCCGACCTACTCGCTCACCGTCACCTTGATGGCGATCCTGCTCTCGACCGGCGTTGGTGCCCTCGTGAGCGGACGGTGGCACGCGCGCCCCGATCGGATGCTCGCCGCCCTGGCACTGGCGATCGTCGGCCTCGGAGCGTTCTACATGTGGGTCGCACCGATGCTCGAGGAATCACTGCTCGGCTGGCCCCTGCCGGCCAAGGTCGTCCTGGTCATCGTCCTGTGTGCACCGCTCGGCTTCTGCCTCGGCATGTTCATGCCGCTGGCGATCTCCCTCGTGGCTCGCGATCACGCGCACAGCAACGAGTACGTCGCGTGGGGATGGGCGATCAACGGGTTCTTCTCCGTCATTGGTTCGACGCTCACGACGATGGTGTCGATGACGTTCGGCTTCCGGACCGTGTTGGCGATCTCGGTCGTGCTGTACCTGATCGTCATCCTGCTGATGCGCCGCCTGGCGGGCCTGCGATTCGTCGCGAACGAGTACGTGACGGCCGAAATCCGCCAGTGACAGACCGTCGCCATCGGTAGGTTGACCGCCGTGTCGATCGTGGACGAGGGGGAGTTGGGCAACGGCCCTGACGGCGGCGCACTTGCCGGCGAGCGCCGGTTCTTCAACCCGACCACCGCAGCGAACGAGGGGAACTTCAGCGCTCGCGACTGGGCGCTGTTCCTGTCGGTCGCCGGGATCTGGGGCTCGTCGTTCCTCTTCATCGCGGTCGGGCTCGAATCGCTGCAACCCGGGCTCGTCACACTGTTGCGAGTCGGTTCCGGCGCCTTTGCCCTGGCCGTGGTGCCGCGTCCCCGACTCGCCATCGACCGAGCTGACCGGGCCCGATTGGTCGTGCTGTCGGTGCTGTGGGTCGCCGTCCCGTTCACCCTCTTCCCGATCGCCGAACAGCACATCAACTCCGCCGTGGCCGGGCTGTTGAATGGTGCCACCCCGATCTTCACCGCGCTCGTCGCCACCGTGCTGCTTCGTCAACCGCCCCGCGGCGCCCAGCTGCTCGGCATCGCCGTCGGGTTCGTCGGCGTCGCGTTCGTCAGCCTGCCGTCGCTCGACGACGGTGGCAGCGAGGCGATGGGTGTGATCCTGGTGATCCTGGCCACCGCGTGCTACGGATTCTCGGTCAACATCGCCGCTCCACTCCAGCAGCGATACGGGTCGCTCGACCTGATGGCCAACGTGCTCGTCCTGGCGACGGTGTGGACACTGCCGTACGGCCTCTGGGGTGTCGGCGACTCACGCTTCGAACTCGGCCCGGTCGCCGCCGTGCTGTTCCTCGGTGTGTTCGGCACCGGGCTGGCGTTCGTGATCATGGGTTCCCTGGTCGGACGGGTCGGAGCGACGCGTGCGTCGATGATCACCTACGTGATCCCGGTCGTCGCCCTGGCCCTCGGCGTGATCTTCCGCGACGACGTCGTCGCACCGCTCGCGTTGGTCGGCGTCGTGTTCGTGATCGGTGGAGCGTTCCTGGCCAGCCGCCGCGCATCCCGATCGCCGGGTCAGGTGACCAGCGCCGGCAGGATCTCGCCGATGGCGCCGACCAGCAGCCAGTCGGCGTAGCGGTCCATCGCCGTCTCCTGGCCATTCACGATCACCACCGCGGCGCCCGTGGCCTTCGCCCTCGGGACACAGTTCGCAGCGGGAAAGACACTCAGCATCGAACCGACGGCGAGCATCAGGTCGCAGTCGTCGCTCACCCGCATCGCCCGCTCGATCACCTCGGGAACCAGCGCCTGGCCGAAGCTGATCGTGTCGCTCTTCAGGATCCCACCACAGACGAGGCATGGCGGATCGTCCTCGCCGCTGCGGACTCGATCGAGCGCGTCGCTCATCGGTCGCTGGTCCTGGCAGTCCCAGCAGCGCGTGAACCACACGGTGCCGTGCACCTCGATCACGCGGTCGGGGTCGTGGCCGGCCTTCTGGTGCAGACCGTCGACATTCTGCGTGACCACCGCAAGCAGTCGGCCGGACCGCTCGAGTTCGACGAGGGCGCGGTGGCCGTCGTTCGGCTCGGCGGTGAATGCCGGTGCGTCGATTCGGTGCTGCCACGACGCGCGTCGAACGTCGGGATCGTTGAGGTAGTACTCGATGTTCGACGCCTTCTCCGCAGCCGGGTTCTTGGTCCACAGCCCGTTCGGACCTCGAAAGTCCGGAATGCCCGAATCGGTCGAGATCCCCGCTCCGGTGAGCACGACGATCCGCCGCGCGTCGGCGATCCGCTCGCGAGCCGCGGCGACCCCGACGGGCAGGTCACTCATCGGTACCGGCTCATTCGGCGAGCACCACGAACGTCCATCGACCCCATCATGGCAGCGCCGCCGGTGACGCCCGCGGCAGGGTCGGCCCGATCCGGTGCGAGACTGCAACGATGCGCAGGCTCGTGCTGTCCGCCGTCGCGATCGTCCTCTTCGTCGGTTCCGGAGCATCGGCAACGGTGGCCGACGCGGGGATCGACGACGGAGCCGACGCCGGACAGCGAGCCGTGCGCGGGATCCAATGGCGCCCAGCGGCCAGTTGCGATCTCACCACCGTCCGAGCCCTGTCCGCACGTCACCAGGACGTCCGCCAGTTCATCGTCATGGCGACGTCGAACAGCGCCGACACGACCGGCACGACGTTCGCCGCGGTCCGTCGAACGAACGGCACATGGACCTGCCAGACCGACGAACTCGTCGCCCGGTTCGGCCGCACCGGTACACGCCCGCTCGCCGAGCGGCGTTCCGGTGACGGAACGACACCAGCGGGGGTCTTTCCGCTCGGCAACGTCACCGCGTGGGACGGGCAACAGGTCAGCGTGTTCGGCAACGCGGCGAACCCGGGGGTCCGTGCCACCGTGCCGTATCGCCGAGTGAAGCCGGAGGATTGCTGGGGAGCGACGCCGAACACGTCTGCGTACAACCATCTCGTGAACCGGCCGGACTGCCCCGGCCCCGACGACGAATCCCTGCCGAGGTACGGCGATGTGTACTCGCATGCCGCGCTCATCGGAGCCAACCTGGATCCGATCTCCGGCGACGCGCCCGGGGAAACGCCGTTCGCCGCGGCGATCTTCCTGCACCGGCACTCCTACACCGACGTCGGCCAGTCCAAGCCCACGAGCGGCTGCGTCTCGCTCGAATACGGCGACCTCGTCGACGTGCTCCGGCTGCTCGATCCCGCACTCAGACCGCACTTCGCCATCGGGCCGACCGACTGGCTGCGCTCGACGGCCTGACCGAGCACCGGGTGCCTTTTCCCGCGGATGTCAGGCCAGCCTGCCTCGAGGGCAGGCTGGGTTGACAATTCGCCGACAGCGACCTCACCGCTCCGTTCCCGTGAGCGCACCGACGGCAGCGGCGAAGACCTCCGTGTGCCGATCGACATCCGCGTCGACGTGCGCCGGCGACATCAGCGCCATGTTGTGGAACGGGGTCATCAGGACTCCCCTGTTCAACGCCCACAGATGCATGAACGTGTCGAGTTCGTCGTCGACGGCTGCGGCAGCATCTGCGCCATTTCGGGGTGGCGGGCAGAACCAGTACTCCGCACGGCACCCGAGCTGCTGCACCGTCCAATCCAAGCCGGCCTGGTCGATCGTCGCGGCGACACCAGCGGTCCAGCGCGACGCGAGCGGGATCATCCGGTCGTAGTCGTCCGGGAGCAACGTCGACGACAGCGTCGCACGCACCGCGGCGAGGGCCAGGGCGCTGCCGGTCAGCGTGCCACCGACGCCGGCGACGTCGGAATCATGTCCTGTCATCGCCGCGACGAGCCGCTCGGCAAGGGCATCGGTCATGCCATATGCCGCGACCGGGACCCCTCCTCCGATCGGCTTGCCGATGACGACGAAGTCCGGGTCGAGCCCCCACGCCGAGGTGCATCCGCCGGGTCCGGCGCAGATCGTGTGGGTCTCGTCGATGACGAGCAGGGTCCCGGCGCGCCGAGTGAGTTCCCGTACCCCATCGAGGTAGCCCTCGTCGGGGAGCACGATGCCGATGTTGGTGAGTGCCGGCTCCATCAGAAGCGCAGCCACATCGCCGTGCGCCAGGACCCGCTCGAGCGCGTCGAGGTCGTTGAAGGGCACGACGCGGGTCGTGACAGCCGGGTCGACCTGGGGGCCGATCGCTCCGGGACGGCTGACGACCTCACCGGCGGGATCGAGGATCACGAGCGTCTCGTCGACGGTGCCGTGGTAGCACCAGTCCATGACGGCGACCATCGGCCGCTCGGTGAGGTGTCGGGCGAACCGCAACACGAAACGATTGGCGTCGGTGGCCGTCATCGCCATCTGCCACTTCGGCAATCCGAACCGCCGCGCGAGCTCCGCTCCGACCCAGGCTGCGTCCTCGGTCGGGAGCATCGTGGTCAGCCCCTTCGACAACTGTGTGGTGATCGCGTGGATGAGCCGCTCGCCACCATGGCCGGACATCGCTCCGGTGTCGCCGAGACAGAAGTCGACGTATTCGATGCCGTCGACGTCGACGAACCGAGCCCCGGACGCCTCCGCGACGTGGATCGGGAAGCCGCCCGGCCACCGCGTCATCCACGGCATCGGAACTCCTGCGACGAGACTGGTTCGGCCCCCGAGGGCGAGCGCCTCCGACCGCGGATGGAGTTCGACGAAGCGTTGCTCCTCGGCGAGCAGCAGGTCCTGGAGCCGATCGCGGGCGATCACATCGGTAGCCATGTCGGTAGGTTGGCATGTCATGTCCCAGCAGGTGATCTCCGAAGCGGCGCGCCGTCGAACGTTCGCGATCATCAGCCACCCCGACGCGGGCAAGACCACCCTCACCGAGAAGTTCCTGCTCTACGCCGGAGCGATCACGTCGGGCGGCGCCGTGAAGGCCCACGAGGGTCGGCGAGCAGCAACGTCGGACTGGATGGACATGGAGCAGAAGCGCGGCATCTCGATCACGTCGACGGCGCTGAACTTCCCATATCGCGACCACGACCTGAATCTGCTGGACACCCCGGGTCACCGCGACTTCTCGGAGGACACCTACCGCGTGCTCTCGGCGGTCGACGCCGTGGTCATGGTGCTCGACTCGGCAAAGGGCATCGAACCCCAGACGCTCAAGTTGTTCGAGGTCTGCCGTTCGCGCAACCTCCCGGTGATCACGTTCCTCAACAAGCTCGACCGGCCCGGCATGGAACCGATCGAGCTGCTCGACCAGATCGAGGAGCAGATCGACCTCCGGCCGACCCCAGCCACCTGGCCGGTGGGCTCCCACGGTGACCTGCGTGGGGTGATCGACCGGCGGACCGGGATCTTCACACGATTCACGCGCACCGCACGTGGCTCGCAGATCGCGCCCGAGGAGGACGTCGATCCGATCCGTGCCGCCGAAGAGGAAGGCGCCGAGTGGCGCAAGGCGATCGACGACATCGAGCTCCTCGACGCGATCGGCGCCGACGTCGACCTGCCGTCGTTCCTCGCCGGTGAGTCCACGCCGGTGTTCGCCGGCTCGGCGCTCACCAACTTCGGCGTCCGTCACCTGCTCGACGCGATCGTCGACCTCGCGCCCGCGCCGACGCCTCGTCTCGACGTCGACGGCAAGCCTCGCCATCTCGACGAACCGTGCTCGGCGTTCGTGTTCAAGGTGCAGGCCAACATGGACCGCAACCACCGTGACCGCATCGCGTTCGCCCGCATCTGCTCTGGCCGGTTCGAACGGGGCATGGTGATGACCTGCCATCGCACGGGCAAGCCGTTCGCCACGAAGTACGCGTCGACCGTGTTCGGCGCAGAGCGCACCACGATCGATGAGGCGTTCCCCGGTGATGTCGTCGGACTGGTCAACGCGACCGGGCTGAACATCGGCGACAGCCTGTACGACGACGCAGGCTCGGCGGTGCAGTTCCCGCCCATCCCGCAGTTCTCACCCGAGGTGTTCGCCACCGCCCGCCCGCTCGACACGGGCAAGTTCAAGCAGTTCCGAAAGGGTCTCGACCAGCTCAACGAGGAAGGGGTGGTCCAGGTCCTGAAGGACCCCGACTGGGGTGACGCGTCACCCGTTCTCGCCGCCGTCGGTCAGCTGCAGTTCGACGTGTTCGCGAACCGGCTCGACATCGAGTTCAATGCGCCGATCGAGATCCTGTCGGCGCCGTACCAAGCGATCCGGCTCACCGACAAGGAGTCGGCGGCTGCGCTTCGTGAGAAGCAGGGCGTCCGTATCCTGGCCCGCCTCGACGGCCACCTGGTCGCATTGTTCGAGAACAAGTACGCCCTCGCCCGCATCGAACAGAACGAGCCCGAGCTCACCCTCGAACACATCATCGCCGGCTGAGCCACCGTTCCCGCCGACTCAGCCGGTCGGCGGCGGACCGGTGACGTCGGGCGACGCGCACCAACCCCCGGCGGCGGCGGCACCGCCGGTGCCCAACGGGCACGGTCGGCGGTCCAGGAATGCCAGCGTCCGGGAGATGTACTCGCCTGCCGCGCGGGCACCCGTTGGCGTCACGTGGACTCCATCCGCCGTCAGCCAGGCCGATTGCGTCGACGTGTACGAATTCCAGTCCGCCAGGATGACTTCGGGGTACCGGCCGCTGGCGATGAGCGTCGACAGGAGCGCGTTGTACGCACCGTAGTTCGCGGCCGAGACGCCTGCTCGGGGGACTGGTAGCCGACCGATTGCCGGTAGGTCATCCAGACGACCCGCGGGATGCCTCGGGCCCGCGCGGCCGAGATCACGGCGTCGAACCCCGATCGGAACGTCGCGCTGTGGTCGTTGTAGCCGACCGCGACGACCAGCGTGTCGATGCGACCCGGTGCCATCGACACCGCAGTTGTCGCCGTCGAGGGTGCGTAGCCCTCCCGGCCTCGGCACGAAGCGCCCGAGAGGCGGCGGCACGACTCGAGGTCAGCGAGGATGGAGGCGCCCTGCAGCGCTCCGAGTTGGCCACTCCACCGGATTCCGGCGAGCGATGAGTCCGACACGAACAGCACCGACCCCCCGGTCGGCGCCATCTGGTTCGAGGACATCCGGTCGAGCGTTGCCGTGGTCGGGATCGACGGGCTACCCGTGAAGTGGCCCGCTACGTCGACCAGAACGTGCATTCCGGCCGAGGCGTGGAAATCGACCCCCTGGGTCGACGTCGAGACGATCGTCATGCCGGCGACCGGGTCGCGCCAGGTGGCGTTCAGCATCGACACGTTCGGTCGAGGCGTCCCGGCGGGAAACGCCGTCAGATAGCCGGGGGTCGTCGTACCGACGGCCGTCACGTTGGCGAGCACGGCCGTCGCAGGCTGAGCGATCAACTGGCGCTCCACCGTGCCGCCAGCGTGGATCGGGTCGGCGGACGCTCTCGAGTCCCAGACGCGAGTCGGTTGCCGGGCCACGAAGAGCCCATCGGTCGACGCTGGTGCGCTGGGACCGGTGAACCAGCCGATGAGGTCGATGATCACGTTGGACGGCGCCGACCGATGGATCACGAGCCCGCCGGCCGTCACCGGTGCGAGGATCGTCACCGCGCGTGCGCGCTCCAGAGGTTCGCTGTTGACGACACTGGTCGTCGGTCGTGCGGTCCCGTTCGGATGGAGCGAGATGTACACGGGCTCGGATGCGTCGGCGACGGTGACGCTGATGGCGACAGCGGTCGCGTCGGGCGCGACGCCCTCGGGCAGCGGCATCACGAGGTCCCCGGCAGTTCGGTTCCCGAGCGACCGGGTGTCGACGACACGCGTCGGGGACGACGGAACGAACCGCCCCGACGAGACGGGGCCACGCGCGTCCACGAAGACCCCGGAGACATCGACGATCACGTGCACCGACGACGAGGTGTAGATGTCGATCGCGCCGTCTGACGACAACATCACGACGGCCGAGTTCGCCACCGCCGACGACGGCCGGTAGTTCAGGTTCGACGTGTCCGGACGCGGCGAGCCTGCGGGCGAGAGCGTGACGAATCCGGCCGTGGAGGCATCGGTGGCGGTCACGGTCAGCGCCACGGCGCGGCCACCCGTCGGCAAACCGCATCGACCCGAGACCTGCAACCTCGTGCTGGCGCCGGCGGCGGACGGGCCAGCGCCGACCTGCCGCGTGTCACTGAGTCGGCACGGTGTGACGGGGGTCAGCGAACCGCCCGGCGATGATGACTGCGCATCGATGATGGACGACGTCCAGAACGGAAGCCCACCGACCGACACGAGCGCGCAGAGCATCGCACCGAGCACCACGCCGACGGCAGATCGGCGGCCGGCGGACCTCAACCCGTTCCTACGCATCGGCACCACATAAACCCATCCCGGCGGCTCCGCCAACCTGAAATGTCAGGACACCCGCCGGTCACCAGGATCCGGAACTCCCTCCGCCACCGCCGCTGCCTCCGCCACCGCCGCCGCTGAAGCCACCGCTCGATCCGCTGCCCGATGACGACGGTGCGACGTGCGTGCTCGAGAAGGTCGAGCCCATCGTGTGTACGAGCATCGGACCGGACATTGCAGCCGCCGGATCGGGGATGTTGCTGGACCCGATCGCTCTGGACCATGCCTCGGCGGCACCGAGGGCGACCGCCCACGCGCTGTACTCCCGCAGTACTCCGTGCTCCCACGCCCAGTCGACATGCTTGCCCTCGCTCGAGGTGAGAAACCGCCGGAACGATTCCGTACGGAGGGCGAGAGCCGATCCTGTTGCCGATCGCGACGGCAGCATCGAGCTGTAGGCGACGGTCGCCACGACGAAGGGCACGAAGAACCCCAGCACGATGGCGAACCAGACGGAACTCAGCACGCCCACCCCGGCCGCGGCGAGGATCGTACCGAGCGGGAAGAGCAACACGAAGAACACGACGATGGCGAGCACGGACACGATGGTCCGGAGGCCGAAACCGGTGCCGCGAACCCGGGTGTTCCACCAGCCGGATTCCTTGATGAACGCCTGCTGCTCGTCGGACACGTTGCTCCACGTCGCCGCGAAGTCGGTGTTGTACGTGCCGAGGTCGATCAGCGCCTCGGCGGCGAACAATCGGGCAAGGTGTGCCTGATCGACGAGGGGGGCCCGATCGTGCTTCGGGCCGAGCGCCAGCTTCGGCTCGCTGTCCGAGCCCGTGACGACGAGTGCCTCCTGGGCGACCATGTCCGAGAACCACGCCAGCACCGTCTGGTCGTTCACCT
>JANNNB010000293.1:0-6798 GCA_031398325.1 Actinomycetes bacterium | reverse complement strand
CCGATCAGGCAGACGAACTCACCACGCTCGACCGTCAGATCGACGTCGCGCAGCGCCGTGACCGCATCGGAGCCCGAGCCGAAGGTCTTGGTGACCTGGCGCAGGGAAACGGCTGCGTTGTTCATCTCAGAGCCCGGTCGCCTCGTCCTCGCCGCGCTCGGCGAGGACTTCGCTGAGAAGCGTCAGGTCGTAGATGCCCGGCGATGCCAGGTCGACCGGCTCGAGTAGTTCGACGGAGATGGCGTCGTCGGCCGATCCCTCGAGCGACGAAGCGATCGGATCGAGCGTGAACCGGAGGTTCTCCCAGGCGCCGGCGATCGTCTCGTCAGCGAGGCGCTTGGTGGTGATCGCCTCGATTCCGTCGTTCACGGTGGCTTGCGCGCCAGCGGGGTCGCCGTTGGCGACATCGATCGATTCGCCGAGCCCGACGATGAGTGCCTTGATCACGTCAGGGTGCTCGTTCAGGTACTCGGTCGACACGATCAGGTGTGTGGTGACGAAGTCGCCGTCGGGCCAGATGTCGGCCTCGTTGACGAGGACCTGGCCGCCGCCTTCGAGGATGAGCCGCGTCGCCCAGGGCTCGGGCACCCAGGCACCGTCGAGGGCACCGGACTGGAAGGCGGCGAGGATGTCGGCGTTGTCCTGTGGCGTGATGCTCACGTCGCCACCACCACTCGTGTCCGTGGCGAAGCCCTCCTCGAGCAGCCACGCCCGCAGCGCCACGTCCTGTGTGTTGCCGAGCGACGGCGTGGCCAGAGTTGCGCCAGCGAGGTCGGCGGGGGTCTCGATGCCCTCGCGCACCACGAGTGACGCGCCACCGGAGGTGGTGCCGGCGACGATCCGAAGCGCTGCACCGTCGGATTTCGCATAGCCGTTGATCGCCGGGTTCGGGCCGATGAAGCTGGCATCGATCGCTCCGGAGAAGAGCGCTTCGATGACTTCGGTGCCAGAGTTGAACGTCTCGGTCTCGAGGGTGGCGCTCGAACCGAGTGCTTCCTGGAAGAGCCCGGTGCCGACGCCGATTATCGCCGGGGCGTGGGTGACGTTCGGGAAGTACCCGAGACGCAGTGTCACGTCTGAAGCTGCAGGTGCCTCCGACCCGGCTGGCTCGGCCCCGGTGTCTGCCGGGGCGGCGTCGGTGGTCGAGGAGGCGTCGTCGTCGCTGCCGCAAGCGGCGGCGCCGAACGCGAGCACACCGGCAAGGGCGAGGGCAAGGGGGAGTCGTGCACGAGTGATCCGCATGACGCAGGAAGTTACAATGTGGATAGAGCTTCCACAACGTGGAAACCTGAGTATATTGGTCATCAATTCATGGAGGGCGCAATTCGATGCAAGAATCCCGGCGTGAACGCCAGCACCGACCCGCCCGGAACGCCTCGTTCGGGAACGCAGTCGGTCGAACGTGCCATCGCCGTGCTGGAGTGTTTCGCCGGCTCCGAACGGTCGCTCGGACTGACCGAGATCGCTCGTGCCGTCGAGCTCACACCGAGCACCGTCCATCGGCTGTTGCGAGCCTTGATCGCCGCCGGCTACGTCGAGCAGGACACCACGGAGCACTATCGCCTCGGTGTCGGCATCGCCGTGCTCGGCCAGCGCGCGCTGGAGCAGTCGGGTTACAGCTTGGCGAGACCGGTCCTCGAACGCCTGAGTCTCACAACCGGTGAGTCGGCGAGCCTGGGGATCCGGCGCGGGTCGGAAGTCGTCGTCATCGAACGAACGAGCGGCCCGGCCGGGCTGCGGTTCGACCACCAGACCGGCGCAGAGATCGCGATGCACGCCTCGGCGATGGGCAAGGTGCTCATGGCGTTCTCGGGTGAATCCATCGAGGTCGAAGTCGACGGGCTCGGTGCGCCGACGCCGTTCACCGACAACACCCTTGCCTCGTCTGCCGATCTCGCAACAGCGCTGCACGAGATCGCACAGCGTGGTTGGGCGACGAACATCGAGGAGCGCTACGTGGGTGTCTGCGGCATCGCTGCTCCCGTTCGATCGCTGGGTGGGGTCGCACACGCGGCGATCGGGCTGCAGGGCCCGAGCGTGCGACTCACGGCCGAGCGAATCGACGAACTCGCACCCCTCGTCGTCGCGGCCGCTGTCGATGTGGCTGCACTGGTGATCCGGATCTGATCCCCTGCGGGTGCCGCCGTCAGCGGGAGATGATCTCGGCGAACACCTCCTCGGCGTCGACATCGAGATCGCGCCGCGCGAACCATCCGCAGACGTTGACCACGTCACGATGGAGGAAGTCGAGACCCTGGATGTTGGCGGCGATGTCGACGGCCTGTGGGAAGTCGATGAACCAGAGGCGATCCTCCCACCAGAGCAGGTTGTAGGCGGAAAGGTCACCGTGGGCGAACCCTTCGCCGGTCAGCACGACGAGCCCGTCGATCAGTTGACGAAGCGCCGACCGCAACGCGTCTCGGTCGAGGCGGGCGGCCTGCAGTTGTGGGGCGGCCGACTCGAAGTCGCCGACGTATTCGAGGTCGAACACGTCGTCCCCGTACGAGATCGGGTACGGCACACTCATGCCGGCCTGCCAGAGCCGGCTCATCACGTCGAACTCATGGCCGGTCCAACGGTCTTGCAGGAGATGCTTTCCGTAGGTCGACATCCGCTCGACGGCTCGGCGGTCACGTGATTTCCGGAACTGCCGACCTTCTCGGTACTGGACGTCGTGGCGGAACGCGGACGAACGTTGTACGCCCATCGCCTCGAGTTGGCCCTTGTGGGTGACACTTCGGGGGAGGTAACGCTTGCGGGCGATCAGGCAGCTCCGGCCGTCGGGGCCGAAGCGTTCGACCAGGTTGACCTGGGCTTCCTTGCCGGTCTTGACCGGACCGTGATCGATGTCATCGAACGGCTCGTCGACGAGCCAGTCGGGTGTGGTGCGGGACATGTGAACCTCGTGGTGCAGAAACAGCGGGTGGGATCACCGGCCGTCGTGCACGAGGCACCGCCTGAGAGATGTCAGGAGCGATGCGTCAGGCGTGCGGGAGAACGCGGCCGGTCGGGAGAAGCACGGAAACAGTCATGTGGTTCAACCCTCCTTCGCTCGGCGTCGGGCACACCATACGTCGATGGTCGACCCGCCGTCGAGAGGGTTTCGTGCTGGCCGGTGTCGCCGCGGTAGAGGTAGCACCCTGGCGGTGGCGCGAGAGTTCGCTCACAATGACGGTGTGTCGATCACGAACCGCCGGCTTCCACCATGACCGTGGTCGGGATGTGGTTCGTCAGCGAGTGGCGCAACCGGTGGCGCGCCCTCGTCGGGCTGATGGTGCTGATCGCGTTCGCCACCGCTGGGGTCGTGGCGGCGACGGCTGGCGCGCGGCGTGGTGCGTCGGCCGTCGACCGGATGCTCGAGAACTCGCTGCCGGCGACGGTCGCCGTCCTGCCGAATCAGGGTGCGTTCGATTGGGACGCGGTTCGAGCGATGCCAGAGGTCGAGGCGGTCACAGCGTTCGTGGTGAGCGGGTTCGGAGTCGAAGGCCTCGGCGACGATGCGGCGGAGATCTCCGGGTTTCCTCCCGTCGACGACGACGTGTGGCGCACGATCGAGCGGCCATACGTGCTCGACGGTCGGCTCCCCGACCCATCGCGAGCGGACGAGGTGGTGGTGACCACCAACTTCGTCGAGTACTCCGGCGAGGGCGTCGGTGACGACCTGACCCTGCGGCTCTCCAGCCCGGAGCAGGTCGACGCGTTCGAGGACGGGCCACCTGCCGGCCCGACGGTCGGCGCGACGATCGTCGGCGTGATCCGATCGGGGTGGTACTCGGATCAGCTGGGAGCGCCCGCTGGTGCGGTGTTCCCCTCGCCCGGGCTGTACGCGGCGTACGCCCCGAACTTCGTCGGCAACGAGGGCTCCGGCAACATCAACGCGCTCGTTCGGCTCCGTGATCGCGATGGGGTGGAGGAGTTCGAGCAGGAGTTCGCACGCGTGAGCGGGATCCAGAACGTCGAGATGTTCGACCTGGTCGAAGCGGCCGACCACATCCGCAACGTGACACGGTTCGAGGCCCGGGCGCTGCTCCTGCTCGCCGCCGCCGCCGCAGGGGCGAGCGTGTTGCTGCTCGGCCTGGCCGTGTCGCGGTTCTCGGCGGTCAGCTTCCAGAACCTCGAGGTGCTCCGCGCCTTCGGGCTCACCCCGGCGCAGACCAGGTGGGCCGTCGGCGCCGCGCCGTTCGCAGCAGCGATCGGAGGAGCGATGCTCGGCGTGGGCGTCGCCGCGTGGACGTCGCACTGGTTCCCGATCGGGAGTGCCGCCCTGATCGAACCCGAGCCCGGCGTCGACTCGGACTGGCTGGTGTTCGCAGCTGCCGTCGCGGTGGTGGTGGCGCTGGTGGTGGCGCTCTGCCTCTGGTCGGCGCGCGCCAGTCGACGGCTCGCTCGGGAAGCGCCTCCGACGGGAGGCAGCGTCGTCGCCACGCTCACTGCTTCGTGGCCGCTGCGAGTCGGCATGGGCACTCGTCTCGCGTTGGAAGGAGGAGGCTCGAGAACCTCGACGTCAGGGCGGTCGGCCCTGGTTGCGGCCTTCCTCGGCGTCACCGGCGTGGTGGCAGCCCTGACCTTCTCGGCCGGCATCGCCGATGCCACCGCTGGGTACGAGCGATTCGGCCAGACGTTCGAACTCGGCGTCTTCTTCGGAGCGGCCGGCGAGGACATGACCGACTCGGCGGCCGACCTCGAAGTCATCGCCGCCGATCCGGGCGTCGACGGTGTGAACGACGCGTACAACGATGTCGCCGGCGGCGATCACGGGCCTGTCTCGCTGTACACGTACGACCCGGTCGGCGCACCGATCGACGTCGTGGTGACCAGCGGGCGGCTGCCGACCACGCCGTCGGAGATCGCGTTGGCGCCGGTCACGGCTGACGCAGCAGACGTCGAGGTCGGTGACACGATCACGCTCACCGGCACGATCGGCGCCGACGAGTTCACCGTCACCGGGATCGCCTTCATCCCCGCCGGCCCCCACAACGGGTATGCAGAAGGGGGCTGGGTGCTCCCCGACGCCTTCGACAACATGTTCGATGGATTCCGCTTCCACTTCGGACTCGTGTCGACGGCCCCGGGTGTCGACCCGACCGACGTGGCCGATCGGGTCGGCTCCGCCGCTTCGATCCAGCTGTGGCCTGGCCCGATCATCCCGCCGATCGAGCGTGAGGAGTTGCTGCAACTGCAGACGGTGCCGCTGCTGCTGGCCGGATTCCTGGCGCTCATGGGAGTCGGGGCGATCGCGCACACGCTGGCCTCGACCGCTCGCCGCCGCCGTCACGACTTCGCCATGCTCCGTGCGCTGGGTATGCGGCCGCGGGACACCTCGATCATCATCGCATTGCAGGCGACGGTGATCGCGCTCGTCAGCCTGGCGCTCGGCATCCCGTTGGGCATCGCGCTGGGTCGAATGATCTGGCGCTCGGTCGCCTTCGACACACCGGTCCAGCACCTCGATCCGACGCAATGGGGCCTCGTTGCACTGACCTGCGCCGTGGTCGTCGGCATTGCGTTGTTGCTCGCGATCTGGCCGTCGCGCCGACTCGCGTCGGTGCGCCTCGGACACGTGCTCCGCTACGAGTAGACGGGGCAGACCCGGGCGGGTCACCGTCACAGCCCCTCCGTAGAGTGGACGTCGCCATGACCGACGACGAGCTCTTCGCCGACATCCCGCACCCAGCCGATCGTCCCGACGCCGACCCGGTCGGTCAGCAGGAGTTCGACGACGAAGATGCGGGTCCGTTCGGTCGAGGCGGGCGCGGGCCGTCACCCTTCGCCGAGGGCCTGAACCCCGACCAGCTCGACGCCGTCGTCCACGAGAACGGCCCGCTGCTCGTCGTCGCAGGTGCAGGCTCCGGCAAGACACGTGTCCTCACGCACCGGATCGCGCACCTCATACACCAGGGTGTCGCTCCGCAGAAGATCCTTGCCATCACCTTCACCAACAAGGCCGCGGCCGAGATGCGTGAGCGGGTCGCGGCGCTCGTAGGTCCCGTCGTGCGCACCATGTGGGTGTCGACGTTCCACTCGGCGTGCGTACGGATCCTGCGGGCCAACGGCGACGTGCTCGGCTACCCGCGCCAGTTCTCGATCTACGACCAGGCCGACACGACCCGACTCACCGGCTACGTCATTCGCGACCTCGGCCTCGACTCGAAGCGCTTCACGCCGCGCGGCGTGCACGCGATCATCAGCAACTGGAAGAACGAGCTCGTCGACCCCGGCGAGGCGAAGGCCAGAGCGGCGAACATCTTCGACCGCAAGCACGCCGACATCTACGCCGAGTACCAGCTCCGCCTCGAGAAGGCCGGCGCGATGGACTTCGACGACCTGCTGATGAAGACCGTCGTGCTGTTCCGCCAGCACGGCGACGTGCTCGAGCACTACCGCCAACGCTTCGAGCACATCCTGGTCGATGAGTACCAGGACACGAACCAGGCCCAGAACGAGATGATCCTCATGCTCGCCGGCGGCCACCAGAACGTCTGCGTCGTGGGCGACACCGATCAGTGTCTGCCGCCCGGCTCCATGGTGTCGACGCCGGGCGGGCCGGTTCCGATCGAAAATGTGCGTGTCGGCGATGTCGTGGCGGGAGCGGCCGGCGGGAGCACGGCTCATCCGGGCACCGTCGTCCACGTCCACGAGGGGCGGTACGACGGCCACTTGGTCGAGATCACCGCTGCTGGCAAGAAGATTGCGGCGACGCCCCATCATCTGGTGCCCGCACGGCTCGTCCCGCAGGCGGACACCTGGCTCGTCTACCTCATGTACCGCGCCGATCGCGGTTGGCGGATCGGCCGCACC
>JANNNB010000261.1:0-1734 GCA_031398325.1 Actinomycetes bacterium | reverse complement strand
TCGTCGAGTTCGCCGCCGAACAGGACATGTCCGCCCGCGGCCACGGCCTCATCAGCTACGACGGACTCCCCGACTGGCTCGTCACCGGTACCTGGACGGCGGAGTCCTTGACCGAGTTGCTGCGCGAGCACGTCACCACGGTCGTCGGCCACTATGCCGACGAGTATCCCGGTGTCGTCACCCAGTGGGACGTCGTCAGCAACGCATTCCGGCCCGATGGAACGTTGCGCGACAGCATCTGGCGCGACGTCATCGGCGACGACTACATCCGCATCGCCTTCGAAGCCGCTCGGAGAGCCGACCCCGATGCGCTGCTGCTCTACGACGACTTCTTCGACGACCTGGCGGTCACCCAGGACGCCATCAACAGCGGTGTGGCGATGGCGCCCGGCGCCACGGCAGATCGGTCGTCGTGTGACGACATCCCCAAGTGTGTCGGCGTGCGTCAGATGATCGGTGCGCTGTCGGTCGCCGGCACACCGATCGATGGCATCGGCCTGCAGTCGCGCTTGTTGTCACCCGAGCCGGCCGACCTCGCGTCGTTCTCGACGTGGATCGGCGATCTCGGGCTCGTCTGGGCCATCACGGAGTTCGACGTCCCCCTCCCCATCACCGAGATCACCAACCCAGAGTCGCTGGCCTTCCAGGCCGACAGATACGCCGAGGCGTTGACAGCGTGCCTCGAGTCGATTTCCTGCAACACGTTCGTGACCTGGGGCATCACCGACCGCCTCCCACCCGAGATCGACAACACAGGCGGATCGTTCGGCGCCGCGCTGTGGTTCGACTCCGCCGACACGCCGAAGCCGATACTCGATGCGATGGCGACCGCACTCGGCCAGGTGGGTGAGGCCACGACGACCACGGACGTCGCCGATACCGCCGCCGTCACGATTCCACCGACGACCAATGCGTTACCGAGCGACCCCGGCACCGGTTCCGACCCACCCGTCGCGTTGATCGTCGGCGCGGCTGGCGTCGCTCTTGCCACGGTGATCGTGCTCTTGTTGCGTCGGACCCGTCGATCGTCGACCTGACACTCGCACACTCGGAATCGCCGATCCCCGATGATCGGCTCATGGCGACCGGTCACACCAGCGCGGACGAGCGTCTCGAATCGCCAACGAGAGGTTTCGGGTCGGCGAACGTCGGGCACCGTGACTCCATGACGATCTGCAGGAACGATTCCTACATGACGAGTACAGGATAAGCCGGCCTGTATGCGGCCATCGCGGTACCTTCACACCATCTCGCACGATCCCAACGGGACCGACGGTGCCATCGAGCTACGCGTGCCGGCGCGCTTCGCTTCTGCCTCGACCGTACGTCTGGTCGCAGCGGCGTTGGCGGCCGACGCCGGGTTCACGGTCGAGGATGTGGAAGATGTCCGTCTCGCCATCAACGAGGTGTTCACCTGTGCGGTCGCCGGGAACGGTGATCGCGAAGGAACAGTCGTGGTGCGATGCGATGTCAGAACCTCGGAACTGGTCGTCGAACTCAGTGTTGCCGATGGCGTAGCTCCGATCGAACTCGACGACCTCGCTGGGTCCATTCTCCGTTCAGCGGTCGACGAGGTTCGCATCGAGGACCGGCTCGTCGCACTGACCAAGTACCGACGACCGTCGCAACTCGATGATCGATGACAGATCAGCCGAAACCGTACGACGTCGATGACGACGAACTGTTCCGCTCGTTCGCCGCGTCGCGTGATCGTCAGATCAGGAACCTGATCGT
>JANNNB010000258.1:0-3116 GCA_031398325.1 Actinomycetes bacterium | reverse complement strand
GTGTCTTCGAACTTCAACGCGAACAGCACGAAGATTCCAGCCGTCGACAGCTCGATGATGATCGGCTCGATGCCGATCGGCGCGCGACATCGGCGGCACTTCCCGCGCAGAGCGATCCAGCTCACGACGGGAACCAGATCGAGCGGGCCAAGGCGGAGCCCACACGAACCGCAGCTGCTCGGCGGTGCCATCACCGAGCCACCTTGCGGTACACGATCCACCACCACGGTCAGGAACGAGCCGATCAACAGCCCGGCCACGACCACCACGAAGATCAACAACGGAAGACTCATCAGCACATGTGGCCGACAGTGGCCCGAGCGGGAGAATAGCGAACCATGCAAGAAACAGACCCGATGCTCGTGTCGCTCCTCAACGCGACCGTCAGCTCAGGCTCCTCCGACCTCCACCTGACGGTGGGGCGCCCGGCGACGGCGCGTCGTGACGGCACCTTGGTGTCGTTCGAGAACGTGCCGGTGCTCACGTCCGCCGATGTCGATCGCATGATCTACACGCTGCTCGACGATCGCAAGCTCGAAGAGCTGCGCCGCGACAAGCAGGTCGACTTCTCGTTCGGCGTTCCTGGTCTCGGCCGCTTTCGCGCGAACGCGTTCAGCCAGAGAGGCAACCTGGCGCTCGCCCTCCGCGTCGTACCCTTCCGCGTTCGTTCCTTGGAAGAACTCGGAGCACCTGGTGCGTGCACCACCTTGCTGAACCGACCGTACGGGATCGTCCTCGTCGTGGGCCCGACCGGTTCGGGCAAGTCGACGACCCTCGCGGCGATGATCGACCGGATCAATGCGACCCGCCCGGTCCACATCCTCACCATCGAAGACCCCGTCGAGTACCTCCACCACCACAAGGTGGCCATGGTCAACCAGCGCGAGGTCGGCACCGACGTCGAGACGTTCGAAGCCGGCCTGAAGAGCGCCCTCCGTGAAGACCCCGACGTGGTGCTGTTGGGCGAAATGCGCGATCTCGAGTCGATTTCGATCTCGTTGTCGCTGGCAGAAACCGGTCATCTCGTGTTCGCCACCCTGCACACGAACGACGCCGCACAGGCGCTCGACCGCATCATCGACGTGTTCCCCTCGGAACGGCGTGACCAGATCCAGATCATGCTCGCCGGCGCGCTCCAGGGGGTCATCTCCCAGCGCCTGCTGCCGTCGATCGGCGGTGGCCGAGTCGCCTCCTACGAGGTGATGATCGCCAACGAAGCGATCAAGAACCTGGTGCGGGAAGGCAAGTCGCGCCAGATGCGCAACATGATCGCCACGGGTGCGGCCGAAGGCATGCAGACCATCGAGATGGACCTGGCGCGACTCGTCGCCGCCGGCCTGATCACGATGGAGACGGCCATGGAGGCGAGCCAGTACCCGAAGGAGGTCCAGGCGCAGCTGATGACGGCCCGGGCGCAACTCCAGGCGCAGGCGACGGTGTCGACCGGCCAGGCGGGTTCGTCGGGCGCGGGCACCTACGCCACCGACGAGCCGGCCAAGGGCCCGCTGGCCCCGCCGTCTCCGGTTTCTGTCGGCTGACCGATGGTCGTCAAGAAGCTCCCGTACAAGAACATCGCCGGCGTCACACCGTGCCCCGCTGGCTGGCTCGTCCTTCCCGCACGGCTGGCCGGCGTGACGGTGGCCGGGGAGGAAGCGTTCGTCGTCAAGCGATTGCGCGAGGTGCTCGACTACCGGCCGGCGTTCGAAGCGGCGGCGATCAACGCGCCGATGGGATTGTTCGACACGCCGTCTGGTCAGTACCGACCGTGCGACCGCGAGTCGCGTGACTACATCGGGTGGCCCCGAGCTGTGTCCGTCGGTGGGACCCCGTCCCGGGCCGCGCTCACGGCGGCATCCAATGGCGATGCGAAACGGCTCGAGCCGTGGATGACCAAGCATGACCTCCGACGGCTGCGTTGGCTGCGCGAGGCCGAACGTGAACTGCAGCCGTTCCACGCCCGCAGTTGGTTCTCGGCAAACCCTGACGTGTCGTACACAGCGATGAACGGCGATGAGCCGCTCAAGACGTCGCCCTATCACGAAGACGGACGGTTCGAGCGGCTCGAACTGATCCGCCAGCGACTCCCCGGCGTCGACGAGATCATCACTCGCGTCCCTCCCGAGGGAGCAGGTCTCGTGCACCTGATGCAGGCCGCCGCGCTCCTGTTCACCGCTCGACGAGCGGCTGGCCGTGCGATCAGCCGCATGCCCATCGATCCCACGTGGGACGAGAGCGGCATGCGTATGGAAATCGTCCGCTGACGATCGGTCATCACGCCGACTGACAGCCGAAGCGATGACCGAGAGCCTTCGCGTTCAGGCGATGTCGAGGCGCAGCGACAGCCCGGGGATCGGACCAGGCGACCTCGGCGGCGCGAACGAGCGTGGCTTCGGAGCGCTGAGCGGTACGTCGACCGCTGGGGGCGCAGCTTCCTCGAATGTCACGGCAACGGCGACCGGGACGACCGGGACGACCGGGACGACCGGGACGACGGGCGCCGCCGGCGGCAACCGCTGCTCGAACAGGCTGTTGATCGCGTCGGCGAGGGCGAGCTGTTGGGCGAAGCATTCGTCGAGGGTCACCTTGATCTGAGCGACGCTGTGCTCGAGCGAATCGAGCCGCTCATCCATCGCCGAGCGAGCCGAGCCGATACTGACGACTCCGTTCCCGCTCTCCATGGCATGTATGCGGTCGGCACGTTCACGTTCGATGAGGTCGGTGAGGCGATGCTCGCTGCGTTCGGTCGAGGCCTTGGCTTCGGCCTTGGCGAGCTCGATCTGCTCCTGGGCGATCTGGGCGTAGGTGGCAAGTGACGTGAATTGGCTACTGATCTGCGACTCGACCTGAGCGACACGGTGATGCAGTTCGTCGACGCGCACGACTTCGGCCGCAGCTGACTCGTCACCGAAGAAGTCCTCGATGGCCGGGCCGTCGAGGTGCGTGGTGTCGTTCAGTTCTCGTGTCTTGCCGAACATCTCAGTCCTTGCGCCCTATGTACGCCCGTTGCGTACGCCTACGTGACTATCGGTCCGAGGCTCTGGATTCTTGAGGCTGGTCTTGAGGCTCCGTTGATCTTTCGGCGATTTTCGAAAATGTGCTCAAGAACGATTCGGGGG
>JANNNB010000247.1:0-3527 GCA_031398325.1 Actinomycetes bacterium | reverse complement strand
GCGAGCATCACCCCAACGAGCACTGCGCCTCCAAGCAGCAGCACGACGAGCACCATCCCAGTCGGGGCGAGCGGCAACGAGGCGGCGGGGATCGACCAAGCGCCCGCTGAAGCGCCTGGCGCGCCATCGCCGCTGCGAATGGAGCATGCGGCGCTCCTCGCCGCTGGGGTGCTGGCGCTGGTCGGGGTCCGGCGCCGCCAACGGTTGCGGGCCGCCATGCCACGCCATCGCGTGCCCGAGCCACGGCCCGAAGCCGTCGAGACCGAGCGTCGACTACGGGCCATCGATGCCGGCGAGCGGGCACTGCGTGTCGATGTTGCATGCCGCGCCGCAGCGTGGTCGCTCATCGGGACGGGTGCTCAGATCGGGTGGGTCGAGGTGACGCCCGACGGTGACGTCGGGTTGCGCCTGTCGGCGCCAGCGGATCTGCCGGCGCCATGGACAGGGTCCGATCACGACTGGTGGTTGGCCGCCGATGTCCCGGTCGAACTGCTGAGCGACGACGCTCGGCAGGTCGGCATGCCGTGCGTGGCGCTGGTCCAACTCGGGGTCGCGACCAGAGGTGCCGACGTGCTGATCGACGTCGAGGCGTGCGGGACACTTGCGGTCGAGGCCCGGCGCGACCAGGCCGACGAGGTGATCACGGCGCTCGCCTCAGGGCTTGCCTCATCGATGTACGCCGAGGTGGCCCATCTCATCGGTGTGGGGTTCCCGAGCGGTGCGCTGCTCGGACACCGCAATGCCCATGTCGTCGACTCATCCGATGCCGCCTTCGAGCTGGCCCGCGCGCGCTCGCGGGGTCGACCGTCGACAACGAGCGAACGTCGTTCGAACTGCGGTCGTTGCGAACCGGGGGTGAGATGTGGGAGCCCGCCGTGGTCCTGATCGGCGACGGAGAGCTGCAGCCCAACGAGGAGCTGCCGATCGGTGGCCACGGGATCGGACTCGTGGTACCGGTGGCTCCGGGCGAACTTCCGGATGCGTCGACGCGACTCGTCGGATCGACGCACGCGTGGCGCCTCATCGGATTCGGGTCGGCAATCGAGCTGACACCCGTGGGCCTGTCGAACAATGACCTCGTCGCAATCGATGCGGTCCTTGCCGACGCTGTCAGCGAGCTGCAGTCGATCGAGCTCGATGCCGTGCGTTGGGCCGACGTTGCTCCAGTTCCAGGTGACGCCGTGATCGAGTTCGTTCCAATGACCCACCGCATCGTCGTGGGCGTGCTCGGTGGCGTCGAAATCACCGACGAGGCGGGCAACCGGGGCAACTTCGAGCGGTCGAAGACCGTCGAGCTGATCGCCTGGCTGGCAACCCATCGCGACCGGGCGACGCGAACCGGAGCCCGAACGGCGCTCTGGGAGCTCGACGTTCGCGACGCAACGTTCGCCAATGTGGTGTCGGAGGCACGACGTGGACTGGCCCGCCTGGTGGCGCCCGACGATGGTGAGGAGTGGGTGGCCCGAACACTCACCGAGCAACTGCCGCTCCACGCCGCCGTGGTCACCGATGCCGACCTCGTGAACGAGCGCCTCACGCGGGCGCGTGTGCAACCTCCGGCGCAGGCGATCGCCACGCTGCGTCCGGCCGTGGCGATGATCCGCGACATGCCGTTCGCCGGCACGAGCTACCTGTGGCCCGATGCCGAAGGGATCACCTCGAACCTGGTGTTACTGGCCATCACCGCTGCCGCCGAGTTCGCCGGCCATGCGTTGTCGCTCGGCGACACCGACGGCGTGTTCTGGGCAACCGGTCGAGGCCTCCAGGTACTGCCGGGCCACGAAGAACTGATCGGACTGCGCATGCGGGCACACGCTCGTGCCGGCGATCTGGCCGGGGTGCGCCAGGAGTGGAAGTCGTATGAACGAGTCCTCATCGCCGACGCCTGGTCCGACGGCGAACCCGCCCCCAAACTCCTCGCCCTGCGCCGCGAACTCCTCTCGACCACCTGATTGTTACATCTGGGGCCTGCTTGGGGCCCAGGGGTGGTTGCAACATCTGATCGTGTGAGGTGTTGTGATGGGTGTTCAAGGGGTTCGGATTCCAGATGATGTTCGCTGGACGGTTCGTCGGCGACGTGCGGCGGGCGAGTCGAGTAGGTCGTTGCAGGCTGAGTTCGATATCAGCGGTGTGACGGTGTGGCGGTTGGTGAACGACGATGATGCGATGTTGACGACGTCGTGTGGCCGGTCTTCGAGGTTTCTGTCGGCGAGTGAGCGTGAGACGATCTCGAGAGAGCTTGCTTGCGGGTCGAGTCCAGCAAAGATCGCCACGCTGTTGGGTCGGCATCGATCCTCGATCGGCCGTGAGGTGGCTGCCAATGGCGGCTGCGACGGGTATCGGTCGGTGGATGCTGAGGCTCGAGCGTGTCGGCTGGCCGCTCGTCCCAAGGCCACCAAGTTGGGGTCTCATCCGGTGTTGGCTGCCACGGTCACCGACTGGATGCAGCGTGAACAGTGGTCACCTGAGCAGATCAGTGGGAGGCTGATCGAGGAGTTCCCCGACAACGAAGCGATGCGTGTGTCCAAAGAAGCGATCTATCAGGAACTGTTCGTCTATGGCCGTGGCGGCTTGAAGAAAGAGCTGGTCAAGCACTTACGCACTCGACGCCCGGCTCGACGCTCACGCTCGGAGACCTCACGGAACAAGGCGTCAAGTCCGATTCCGGACAAAGTGATGATCGCGGATCGACCCGTCGAGGTCGAAGACCGAGCGATCCCCGGGCATTGGGAAGGCGACTTGATCATCGGGGCCAACAACGGCTCCCAAGTCGGCACCCTGGTGGAGCGAACCACCGGGTTCGTGCTGCTGATCGCGTTGCCCGACAACCGTCAAGCGACAACGCTTGCTGAAGCGCTGCAACGCCAGATCCAGACCCTGCCTGCACAGCTGTGCAAGTCGATCACCTGGGATCAAGGCTCCGAGATGGCCGCCCACGTCGCGTTCACGATCGCCACCGACATCGCCGTCTACTTCTGTGATCCTCACGCACCCTGGCAGCGCGGCAGCAACGAGAACACCAACGGTCTGCTGCGCCAATACCTGCCCAAGAGCACCGACTTGTCCGTCTACAGCCAAGCCGACCTCGACGAGATCGCTCGCAAACTCAACAACCGCCCTCGCAAACGCCACGTATTCATGACACCATCAGAGAAGTTCAATCAACTCATGTTGCACTGACCGCCGGCATCCAAGCTGACCCCATGCAACAATCAGCCCGTCGTACAGCTCGGCACGCCGAGCTCACAACCGAGCGGCATGAGCGCCGCGCGTTTCACGTCCTCGCCCAGGACGCCAAGAAGGATGAGTTCAAGATCCACGCCGACCCATGTGTTCGTCTCGAGTTGGCGCGCCTCGCGCACCGATTCCAACGCGAACGCTGGATATCCGAATGAGAACTGCCGGATCGCATGCCGGATCCACCACCTGGCACTCTGATCCTGGAGAGCCACGGCCCGCTCGGACCACTCGAGAGAACGTTCGATCGATTCCTGATCGGACGAGTCACCATAGAACCGCCATGCCTG
>JANNNB010000227.1:0-20226 GCA_031398325.1 Actinomycetes bacterium | reverse complement strand
GGCTCGTCGTGGGTCGGTTCGTCGTGGGTCGGGTCCAGCTGGGTTGGCTCGTCCTGGGTCGGTAGCTCGTGGGTCGGCTCGTCGTGGGTCGGGTCCAGCTGGGTTGGCTCGTCCTGGGTCGGTAGCTCGTGGGTCGGCTCGTCGTGGGTCGGTAGCTCGTGGGTCGGGTCCAGCTGGGTCTAAAGTTGACCCTCGCGCGAGCCGATTGATCCCGGAAGGGTGAGAGGCCGCAGGCTTCCACTCTCGGGAGGAGCGGCGAGTGACGGATTCCCCAGTGGTCTTGGACGGCATGCAGGCGCCGTCGCGGCCGCGCCGTCGTCCTGAGACCGAGGTCGTCCTCTATTCCCTCGTTCTCGCGGTCGTGGCCGCGACAGCGACGCTTGCCATTCCGGATGTCTGGAGCCCCACGCGTCCTGCCGGGTGGTGGCTCGTGGTACTCGTCGCGGTGGGCTTCGGGCTTTCGGAGCGCACGATTTTCCACCTCGAGTTCGACCGTCAGGCCATCGGATTCTCGGTGTCTGAGGTACCGACGGCCATCGCCCTCGTCTTTCTCGCTCCCGGGCCAGCAATTGGGGCGAGACTCGTCGGCAGCGCCATCGTGCTGGTCGTTCTTCGCAAGACGCCGCTGTACAAGCTGCTCTTCAACCTTGCGCTGTTCACGCTCGAACTCGTGCTCTCGTTCATCGTCCTGCGCGGCTTCCTTGCACTGGTCGGCGACACCGACGCGGAAGTGGTCATAGCGGCCA
The DNA here is from genome assembly GCA_031398325.1 of Actinomycetes bacterium. Classification (GTDB taxonomy): domain Bacteria; phylum Actinomycetota; class Acidimicrobiia; order Acidimicrobiales; family Ilumatobacteraceae; genus Sva-07. The sequence goes on along the minus strand of JANNNB010000227.1, from coordinate 19,480 downwards.
TCGTTGCGATGGTTGTTGCCAGCCTGCTCGGCTCGGTGCTCGTCTCGATAGCGATCTCGATGTTCGAGGGCTCGATGCTCGAGCGAATAACCAGTGAATTGCGGGTGGCGTGGTGGTTGTTTGTCGTCAACTCGACGTTGGCCGGAATGACCCTGGCCTTGGCACTCATGGCGCCGGCCCTGACGCTGTTGGCTGTCGTTCCGGTAGGTGCCATGTGGTACCTCATACAGCGGTACGGGATCGTCAACCAGCGTCTCCGCGACCTTGATGCCGTTCACGGATTCACTGGCCGCGTCGGGCAGTCTCTCGATCCAGCCGAGATCATGGACGCAGCGGTGGTGGAGACCGCGTCGCTGCTCCGTGCAGACAGCGCCTCGCTGATCGTTTTCGACGTGAATGGTTCACCGATGACGCGGTCAATCGGCTCGGTCGGGGTTCGGCTGCCGATCGCGCCCGATGACCCTTCTTGGGCCGACCTCATCGCGGGCGACGAGGCGCGCCTCATCGACGGGAAGGGGCTCCGAAAGTTCGGACTGGACACCCGCTCACCTTCGGCCGAACTGCTTGCCTCGTCAGTCAAGGACGGTGCCGATCCCATTGGCCTTCTGGTTGTTGCGGGTCGTTCCGGGGCCGCGCACCGTTTCGGATCGGACGATGTAGTCCGGCTCCAAAACCTCGCAGAACAGCTTGCTTCGAGTCTTGGTAAGGGTCTGCTCCACCAGAGGATGGAGCGCGAGGCGCGCCAGGATCCGCTCACCGGACTGCCGAACCGTGCTGCGTTCGAACAGAAGGTGGCTCAGGTCGCGAAGGACCGCAATCACGCTGGTGTGCGCTTCGTGATGATGCTCGACCTCGACCGGTTCAAGGAAGTGAACGACACGCTCGGGCACCATGCCGGCGATGAGTTGCTGATCGAGTTCGCCCGCCGTATCGCGCAGCACAAGGGTCGGTTCGACGTGCTCGCTCGACTCGCCGGTGATGAGTTCGCGCTCGTCGGCTACAGGGCGTCGGAGGCCGAGATGAACACGTTCGCCGAGCATCTGCTCGCGGAGGCGGCCCGACCGGTCACCTTGGACGGCCTCGAGCTCGTGGTCACCGCCAGCATCGGTATCGCCGTGATCGACGACCACGTCGACACGGCCATCGCCATCCGGCGAGCTGACATCGCGACATTCAATGCGAAGACGCAGAGGCTCGGCATCGAGACGTACCGCGACGAGATCGATCGCCGGACACCGGCGCGGTTGTCGATGCTCGGTGACCTGCGCACGGCGATCGAGCACGAGGACCTGCGCCTCCACTATCAGCCGAAGCTCGACCTGAGCACCGGCATCGTCATCGGCGCCGAAGCGCTCGTGCGATGGACGCACGCAGTTCGTGGCGCGGTGCCGGCTGCCGACTTCGTACGGGTCGCTGAGGACACCGGGCTGATCAAGCAACTCACCGACACCATGTTGTCGAAGGGCATCGAGGACCTCCGTCGATTCCACGATCGCGGCTTCCACCTCGGACTGTCGGTCAACCTGTCGACACACGATCTGCTCGACACGCGGCTCCCGGAGCGGGTGCAGCGCTATCTGCAGGCCAGCAACGTCGATCCGGCCATGCTCACATTGGAGATCACCGAGTCGGCGCTCCTCATCGACGCGCCGCGCTCACGCGCGACGATCAACGACTTGCACGCCATCGGTGTGCGGATGTCGATCGATGACTTCGGCACCGGCTACTCGTCGCTGAGCTACCTGCGCCAGCTGCCGGTGGCAGAGCTGAAGATCGACCAGAGCTTCATTGCCAACGTCCTGATCGACGAACAAGATGAGGTCATCGTTCGCTCGACGATCGAACTCGGACACAACCTCGGGCTCGAGGTCGTGGCCGAAGGCGTCGAGAACAACGAGATCCTCGAGCAGCTGCGCCGATTCGGTTGCGACGTCGCCCAGGGTTTCTGCATCTCGCGGCCGCTCGCGGCCAACCACTTCATGAGCTGGCTGCAGGCAACGGGCCACCCGAGCCGGAATCAGGACCCGCTCGACGCCAACGTGTGGGTCACCGAGCAGAAGCCACCCGTACGCTGAGCGCTGCCGATACTGGGTGAACGCTCGGGTTCGCGGCAATACTGACCTCGTGGCTACTCGGGCGCCTTTACAGCACGTGACCATCCACGGTCACACGGTGAGTTATCGCCGTGCGGGCGAGCCCAAACCGGTCCGACGGGGACGCGCTGGAAAGCGCCGCGAGGTCGTCTTGCTCATCCACGGGCTCGCCGGCAGCTCTCGGACGTGGGACGCCGTGATGCCCGTGCTCGCCGAGCGCTACGACGTGATTGCGCCCGACCTGCTCGGCCACGGAGAGTCGGCCAAGCCCATGGGTGACTACTCGCTCGGAGCGTTCGCCAGCGGCTTGCGTGATTTCCTCGCGGTGCTCGACGTCAAGAGCGTCACGATCGTCGGACACTCGTTCGGTGGTGGGGTCGCGATGCAACTCGCCTACCAGCATCCCGAGCTCGTCGATCGGCTGGTGCTCGTCGGGAGTGGGGGTCTCGGTCGGGAGGTGAGCTGGCTACTGCGGTCGCTCTCCTTGCCGGGCGCGGAATACATCATGCCGATCGCGTTTCCGAAGCCGCTCGTCGATCGAGCGACCGAGCTCGGCCGGTTCCTCGGACGGCGAAACATCCGTTCGCCCAAGCTCGCCGAACTGTGGCGCGGGTACAGCTCACTCGCCGGTGCGGAGAATCGTCAGGCGTTCGTTCGCACGATGCGAAGTGTGATCGACATCGGCGGCCAGACGGTCAATGCGAGCGATCGGCTCTATCTCGCGGCCCGGGTCCCGATGCTCATCGTCTGGGGCGACCATGATGGGATCATTCCGGTCCGACACGGCATCGAAGCCCACCAGGCCATTGCGTCGAGTCGGCTGGAGATCATCGAGGGTGTCGGACATTTCCCGCACGTCGAATCGCCGGCACGATTCAACGAGGTGCTCCTCGACTTCTTGGCGACGACAGTCGCCGGCCCACTCACGACCGAACCACTGCGCGTCGCCCTCGCAAGTCACACGCAACCACGGGCGAACGTGATGGTGCGGTGGGTTACGCCTCCTACTTCGCCTCTCCGAGTGGACGTCGAACGATGATCGACGCGATGCCGTCGCGCTCGGACTGAGCGACGATGTCGACGTCGCGCGTGCCGAACGCTTCGACGAGTTCACCTTCGGGCGCATGGAACTCGCCGGGTGAGCCGTCGAGCCCCACCGAGGACAGGACGGTGACGATCGCGAAACCGCCAGGCTCGAGCGCGTCAGCGATCTGTGGGTAGAGGTCGCGTCCCCGGAACCGTTGACACACGATGAAGCCGAAGTCGCGGGCGTCGGCCGGCAGCCCCGAGTCGAGGTCGTGGACACGGGCATCGATCAGGTCGACGACGCCATGCTCGCTCGCGGTCCTCTCGGTCAGCCCGATCGCGACCGGAGACACGTCGATCGCAACCACCTCCATCCCGCGCTGGGCGAGCCAGATCGATTGACCGCCGGCACCGCAAGCGATGTCCAGTGCTCGACCGGTGGTCGGGAGTTGGCCGAGCATTCCCTCGTCGAGCAACGCCAGCGCCTCGGGTGGCGCCGGTGCAGCTCCTGAACCGCTTTGCCGTCCTGCGTATCGCTCGTCCCATCGGGCCCGATCGTCATCCATCGCGGAATTCTCGCAGATCGTCGCGAGAACCCCGCCGGTGCAGGGTCGGGAAAAGCGTGTCCGCTGCGGCCGGACATGGGATCATCGAGGGGTGACAGACATCGACGACAATGCCTCCACACAGACCTCCACGGGCTGGTTGTCGCCGGAGGACCTCGAGCTGGTGCGTGCGAACGTGCCGATCGTGTACGTCGATGCGGTGCCCGTTCGAGTCGACGCGCTCGGCAATGTGACCGAGGTCGGCATGCTGCTCCGGGTTGCCTCCGATGGCTCGATCAGCCGGATGGTCGTGACGGGCCGGGTGCTCTTCGGTGAGAAGATCCGCGAGGCACTCATGCGGCATTGTGAGAAGGACCTCGGCCCGATGGCATTGCCGCGCGTGCCGGCGGACCCGACCCCGTTCACGGTGGTCGAGTACTTCCCGAACCCGGGTCGTTCGGGCTTCTACGACCCGCGGCAACACGCGGTGAGCCTCGCCTACGTCGTGCCGGTCGACGGGCACTGCGAACCGACCCAGGAAGCCCTCGACCTCGGCTGGTACACGCCCGAGGAGGCGGTCAGTGCCGACGTGATCGCGGAGATGACCAACGGCCACGACCGTCTTATCCGCCTCGCGCTCGCCCACGTCGGCAAGCTCCCGTAGTCGATGCGCGGTTGGTGCGCGGTGCCTGACCCCGCGCACCAATTCAGGTGACGAGGATGATGATCCAGATCGTCACCATGCCGGCGAACAGCGAGGCGATCAGGTTCTTCGTCAACGCAGCCACGACGGCACCGACACCGACCGCCGCAACTTCCGATCCGGTCACTCCGCTCATGCCCTGACCGCCCGCGAGCAGGTTGACGGTCAGCGCCGACAGCACGGCCGGGGCGACGTAGCGCAGCGCGCGGACGGCTTCGGTCGGCAACTGTCGGTCGGCCAGGAACAGGATGAGCCCGGCGCGTGAGATGTAGGTGACGATCGAGATGACGACGATCGCAGCGAACGCTGGCCCGGCACTCATGAGATGCGCCGAGGTTCCTGTGGGCGAGTCCGCCGAGTGCTCGCCCGGTCGGCAAGGAATCCCGCGGTGACCCCGGCGAGTGCTCCGAGCAGGATGCCACCGTTGTTCGGGATGCCCAGACATGCGAAGCAGACCGCCGCTCCGGTGATCGCCGCTGCGGCGGCGGGCCGCGTCGAGATGCCCATGACGACGAGACCTCCGAACATCACGGCCGGCGTGATGTCGAGTCGCCATTCGGTGGGGATCGCCGAGCCGACCGCCATACCGATGGTGACGCCGGCGATCCACGCGACGAGCAAGAACACGCCGGCGCCCATGTAGTAGCGGCGCCACACGCTCGGCGCCATGTCGGTGCGGTTGACGGTCAGCGCGAACATCTGGTCGATCAGGACGAACGACCCGACCCACCGGAACCAGGTCGGTTGGTCGCGAAAGTGCGTCGACATCGCAGCGCTGTACATGACGTGGCGGAGGTTGATCACCGAGGCGGTGATCACGAGCGTCAACCAGGTGGCGGTACCCGCCAAGGTGACCGTGGCCAGTTGCGAGGCGCCGGCGAACATGAGGTTGCTGCTGTAGCCGACGGCCGTCGGCATGGCGGACTCGGTGATCGCGACACCGAGCACCAGCGCGAACGGGATGGTGGGCAGGTAGAGCGGCATCACATCACGAATCGCCCGCTTCGCCACGCCGTGCAGGTCGGTATCGCGACCGGGGTGACCGTCGGGATCACCGTCGGGCGCGGCCGCCGGGGGAGGGGTGTTCGCCGACATCGATGGCACAGTACGCGTGCGACGTCGGATTGCCGCGGCCGATACCGGTATACCGCGTACCCTGATGGTCGATGCCAGAAGGCGACACGATCCACCGAACGGCGAGTGCGCTGCGCACCGCGTTGGTCGGCAAGCCGATGGTCCGCTTCGATGCCCCCCGTCTGATCGGGCCCGGTCCGCAGGCAGGCCGCATCATCGAACGGGTCGAGAGCCACGGCAAGCACCTCGAGATCGTGTGGGACGACGGTCTCGTGCTCCACACCCACATGAGGATGACCGGTTCGTGGCACCTGTACCGGGCGGGCGACAGCTGGCGCCGGCCGTACCATCAGATGCGTGCCACCATCGAGTCCGAGGGCTGGGTGGCGGTCTGCTTCAACGCTCCACTGGTCGAGACGTATCGCCAGCCGGATCGTCGTCGGCATCCGGGGATGGGTCGGCTCGGGCCCGATCTCTGCAAGCTCGACACCGATCTCGGCGAGGTCGTCAACCTCGTGCTCTCGTATCCCGATGCGCAAACCCGTCTCGGCGAGGTGCTCCTCGACCAGCGGGTGATGTGCGGCGTCGGCAACGTCTATCGCGCGGAAGTGTTGTGGGCCACCGAACTGAGCCCATTCGCCCGCATCGGCACGCTGACCGAACACGACGCGATCCGCCTCGTCAACACGGCGGCGACCATGCTGCGGGCCAACCTCACCACTTCCCGGCGGGTCACCATCCCCGGCGTGAAGGGCGGACTGGCGGTGTACGGCCGGAACGGACAGCGGTGCCACCGCTGCGGTGCGACGATCGAATGCCGGCGGATGGGCGAGCACGCCCGGACGCTCTACTGGTGCCCTGGTTGCCAGTTGCACCTCGACCCGTATCTCGAGCGTTCGAGCGATGACACTCCGATGGATCCGCATCCTGCCGCCCAGCGGTGGATCGCCGATCTGCCGTGGAACCGCGACGTCAGCTGACCTGCATCGTCAGGCGCGGCCGAGGATGCGGTCGACGGCGATCTCGATGACCACCCGGTCGTCGCGTTGCTTGGGTTCCCGATATCGGGCGGCGTATCCCTCGACGCCGGCGCGAACCCCGTCGGGATCCGTCACGAGGCGCACGGGGCCTTCCAACGTCATCCACCGACCCCCGTCGACCTGGCTCACCGCGGCTCGCTGGCCGGCGACTTCCATCCGTCCGGCGTTCTTGGCCTTCTGCGATGCCGCCCACGTGATCACCCTGGCAACTCGTGCCTCGACGTCGTAGCTGAAGCCGACGGCCACGACATGCGGTGATCCGTCGGAGCGCAGGGTGGTCAGTGTCGCCAAGTGGTACTCCGTCAGGAATGTCCGGACCTCGTCGGTCAGGTCGTCGGGTTCGATCGTCATGTCGTCGTCACTCCGTGGAGATCGCCTCGAGGACGTTCATGTTCGAGGCCTTGTACGACGGATAGAGCGCCGCCAAGAACCCGGCGATGACCGCGCCGACCAGGATGGCGATGATGATGCCGGGGTTGAACGCCAGCTTGCTGACGATGTCGTCCGGGACCGCCAACGAGAGCACGATTCCGAGGAACGTCCCGAGGATGATGCCGATCAGCGCACCGAAGGTCGAGACGATGATCGCCTCCCACCGGATCGATCGGCGGGTCTGGCGCTTGTTCATGCCGACGGCGCGGAGCAGGCCGATCTCTCTCGTTCGTTCGAAGACGCCGAGGGCGAGCGTGATGGAGATACCGAGCACGGCGATGAAGATCGCGAAGGCGAGCAGCATCGAGATGATGACCAGCAACTGGTTGATCTGATCCTCCTGCGACTGGCGGAATTCGGCGTTCGACTGGATCGTTGCCTGCGGGAACTCTTCCATCGCGGTTCGGACCGCCTCGTCGCCGACCTCCGGATCGACGCCGTCTGCGAGTCCGGCGATGAGGAACAGATCCCGTGCGGGCACGCTCGTCGCCGCGGCGAGCGTGTCGAGGCTGATGAGCCAGTTGCCGAACGTGCTGTCGCCGTAGATTCCGGCCACGGTGAGGTCGATCTCCCCACCGTTCTGGAACGTCGCGGTGACGATCGACCCGACCTCGAGACCGAGGTCGTCTGCCGGGTCGGAGTTGATCAGCAACTCGTTCAACCCGAGTTCGCCGATCGTGCCGTCGATGAGGTCAGGGTCGATCAGCTGCTCGAACGCAACCGGTTCGATGGCCCCGAAGGGCTTCGACTCCCCGTCGACTTCGGCGGTGGCGGCGCGGATCGGAGTGACGGCGGACAGCTCGGGCACCTCGGCGAGTGTCTCGGCGACGATCGGCGAGAGCCCGATGAACGACTGGTCGGTGACGATGTAGTCGGCCTTCACCGCACTGTCGAGGGTCTCGATGAAGCTCGCCCGCAACGAAGCGGCGAAGACCGCCGCCGCGCTCACGAGGGCGACGCCGATCATGAGTGCAGCGGCGCTCGACGACGTCCGTCGCGGTGCTCTCGCCACGTTGTCGCGCGCCAGGACTCCCGGCGTCTTGAAGAGTCTCGCAACCGGCCACCCGATCACCCTGGTGACCGGGCGGGCGATGGTCGACGACAACGAGGCGACGCCGAGGAACAGGATGAGGGCTCCGCCACCGGCGAAGAGGATCAGCCCCGGGGTACCACCAGGTCGGACGAACAGGCCCACGAGGAACATCACGACCCCGAGCGCGGTGAGTACGACGCCGAGGACGAGCCGCTTCGTCTGGATCGCGCTGAAACCGAGCTCCGGTCGCATCGCGGCGATCGGTGGGATCCTGCCCGCACGGCGCGCCGGCACGATGACCGACGCCATCGTGATGCCGATTCCGACGATGGCAGCCATCACGATGGTCCGTGGTGCGAGCACCGTCTGGGGGTTCGAGAAGCCCGCGCCGGCGGCGTTGAAGGCAGCGATCAGGAGGCGGGCCACGAGCAGACCGCCGAAGATGCCGAACACAGTCGCGACCACCCCGAGGATGAACGCCTCGACGGTGATCATCCGGCGTACCTGGCGACCGGACGCGCCGACCGCACGCAGCAGCGCCAGTTCGCGGAGCCGCTGGCCGATCGTGATCTGGAACACGTTGTTGATGATGAACGCACTCACGAACGCGGTGACGAAGGCGAAGATGAGCAGGCCCGTGCCGAACACGTCGATGAACTGGCCGACCGCGTCGCTGGACTCCTGGGCGAGTTGCTCGCCGGTGATGACTTCGAGACCCGTGGGCAGGATGTCTTCGACCTCGCGCTGAACGGCTGCCTCGTCGATGCCGTCGACCAGGGCGATGTCGACGGTGTCGACCAGGCCATCGGTTCCGAACACCTCCAACGCGGTCGCCAGGTCGACGGCGACGATCGCTGCTCCCGCGAAACTGTCGGACGTCTCCGTGCCGACCGTGCCGGTGAGCGTGGCGGTGTGCTGGCCGGTGTCGGTCAGGTAGGTGATGGTGTCGCCGACCTCGAGGTTCTCCCTGTCAGCCGTCGACTTGTCGACGGCGGCCTGATCGATACCCGAGGGCGCCGCCCCCTCCTTGACCACGACGCCTTGGACGTCGGCGTCGCTCTCCCACGACACACCGAATGACGGTGCGGCCTGCGCGCTGACGGCCTCGCCCTCTTCGTCGATCAGCTGGGCGAACCGGGTCACGGTGGGCTCGAGCGACGAGACGCCGTCGATGGCCTGGATCTCGTCGGCGATCGCCGGGTCGAACGGCTCCCGTGCGTCGTCGGATTCGAACGCCTGAGCGCTGCGAACCTGGAGGTCGACGTTCGCGGACAGTTCGCTGAACAGGTCGTCGAACGTGGCCCTGAGGCTGTCGGCGAGGACGAACGAACCCACCACGAACGACACGCCTGCGGTGATCGCGATTGCGATCGCGATCGTGCGTCCGAGGCGCGCCCGCACGCTCTTTCTGGCGATGAGCAGTGTCGGCTTGGCACTCATTCGCCGAGTTGCCGCATGCGGTCGAGGATCAGGTCGGCGGTCGGGTCGAGCAACTCGCCGACGATCTTTCCGTCGCCGACGAACACCACGCGGTCGGCGTACGAGGCGGCCATCGGGTCGTGGGTGACCATCACGATGGTCTGCCCGTACTCTCGGACCGCCCGTTGCATGAAGTCGAGGATCTCGTGTCCGGTGACCGAGTCGAGGTTGCCCGTCGGCTCATCGGCGAAGATGATCTGAGGCTTCGAGGCGAGGGCGCGAGCGACGGCGACCCGCTGTTGCTGGCCACCCGACAGCTCGCTCGGGCGGTGCTTGAGCCGGTCCTTCATCCCCACCGTGGTGACCACCTGATCGATCCAGGCGGCGTCGCCGTCCTCGCCGCCGAGCATCATGGGGAGGCGGATGTTCTCCTCGGCCGTGAGCGTCGGGATCAGGTTGAACGCCTGGAACACGAAGCCGACCTTGGTGCGGCGGAGTTCGGTCAGCTCCTTGTCGTTGAGGGATGCCAGATACGTGTCGCCGATGTAGGTCGCTCCGGATGTCAGCTCGTCGAGGCCGGCGAGGCAGTGCAGCAGGGTGGACTTGCCGGAGCCCGACGGGCCCATGATCGCGGTGAACTTGCCCGTTTCGAAGGAGATCGTGACGCCATCGAGGGCGCGGACCTGTGCGTCGCCCATGCCGTAGATCTTCATCGCATCGACCGCTCCGGCGGCTGACGTGCTCCCGCCGGGCGTGGCCGGAGGGTCGTGCGGGGCAGCGGGGGACGGCGGTACCGGCGAATTCATCACATAGGTCTACCTTCTGTGGAGCGGCCTGTGTGCGCGATTTGGTTCAGCGACCGCTCCTCCCGTAGGAGCCCGGAACATCGGGAACAACCCGTCGCCCAGTTCTGAAACGTGTCGGGGTGATCCCCGATCGTGCCGTACGATCACCCACTGATGCCTGCCAGTGGCACATGTTCGTCGTGTCTGAGATCGCTCCCCGAGGGTGCGCGCTTCTGCCCGTTCTGTGGCCATGAGGTGGTTGCCGCCGCGACCGAGGAGCGGCGGGTCGTGACGGTGTTGTTCGCGGACATCGTCGGATATTCCAGCTTGTCGGAGCATCTCGATCCGGAACGGCTCAAGCGATTGATCGACGCCGCTTTCCAACGACTGATCGTCGACATCGAGTCGTTCGGCGGCACCATCGACAAGGTCCTCGGTGATGCGATCCTGGCCCTGTTCGGCGCCCCCGTCGCGCACGAGGACGACGCCGATCGCGCCATTCGTGCTGCGTTGCAGCTCCATCAGACACTCGAGATGTTCGTCGAGGAGCAACTCGACGCCAACAGCCCGCTCCACCTCCGCATCGGCGTCAACACGGGTGAAGTGGTCGTCGGCACGGTCGCTGGCACAACCGAGTACACGGCGATGGGCGACGTGGTCAACGTGGCGTCGCGCCTGCAGGGCATGGCCCCGCCCGGTGCGGTGTACATCGGCGACGCAACCGCGGCCCTGGCATCGGATGAGATCCTGCGCTCGTTCGTCGACGACATCGACGTCGTCGGGCGAGAACAGTCCGAGCGCGTGTGGCAGGTGACGGGCCTGGAACGGCGAGTGCCCTCGATCGCGGTACGAACCGATGTCCCGTTCGTCGGGCGGATCACACAGCGTGAACTGCTCTCGTCGGTGATGTCGATGGTCGCCAACGGGCGCAGCGCTGTCGTGGCGGTGACGGGGGAGGCGGGCTCGGGCAAGACCCGTCTGGTCAGCGAGATGTTGCAGGTCTTTCCCGATCGGTCGGTGGTGGTGTTCGCCGGGATCTGTGCGCCGTACGGCGAGAACAACGTGTGGGCGCCGATCGCCAGTGCGTTGTTCAGGAAGATGAACCTCGATCGGTCCGCGCCGATCGGCGTCCTGCGCGAAACGAGCAGGGCCAAGGGCATCGAGTACTACCGCTTCAGCGACGACGACCCGGTCCTCGATTTGTTCGTCGAGACCGTGCTCCACCTGGTCGGCCATCCTTCAACGTTCGATTCGATGCCACCCTCGCGTGCGCGTGAGACGCTGTTCTCGGTGGTCGTCGAGGGGCTGCGGCGCCGCTCGGAGCATGGGCCCATCGTGATGTGGCTCGACGATCTGCAGTGGGCAGATCGCCTGGTGATCGATCTGCTCGGCCGGATCACGCGGTCGCTGGTCGACCGCGCCGTGTTGGTGATCACGGCCCAGCGTGACGACGTCGACATCGATTGGCCGCCGTCGACGGATCACCCGATCACGATCCGGATGCCGCTCGATCCGCTGACTCGCGATGAGGCCCACGTGTTGGTCGAGGCCGTCCTCGGCGACGTCAACACCTCGAGTCTGGCCGATCAGCTCTACGAGCGAAGCGGGGGGAACCCTCTGTTCCTGACCGAGCTCGCGTCGTTGACGAGGGTCGATCCGGACAGCACGACGCTGCCCGGATCGCTCCGGGCGCTGATCGCGTCGAGGCTCGATCGACTCGCACCCGGCCCGCGAGCGGTCTTGGACAACGCCTCAGTGCTCGGCACATCGGGCGCCGTCAAATCGTTGCAGCACTTCGCGATCGAGCTCGGCCAGGAACTCGATCCGACCGACATCGCTGCCCTCGTCGACGACGGCTTCCTCGACGTGACCGAGGACGAGTACGGCGGGACCTGGCGGTTCCGCAGCGACGTGGTTCGCGAGGTCGCGTACCAGACCCTCACCAAGCTGGTGCGAGCACAACGCCACGCTGGCACGGCGTCGGTGATGGGGCACATCGCGAACTCGCCGATCGATCAGGTCGCGCATCATGCCGCCACGGCCGCTGAACTGGTCGCAGAGATCGGCCAGGTGCCCGGGGTGCCGGCGAACATCGGTGATCAGGCAGTGCGGCTGTTGCTCGGTGCGACCCAGCGGGCACTCGACGTGGGTGCCATCAACCAGGCGCAGCGCCACGCGACGCGGGCACTCGATCTCGTACCGTCCGATCCGTTGGTGGCACGTGAACTCCTGCTCCTACGTGCCGAGGCGTACACCGAGCGGCGGATGGCCGCACCGGCCCGCCACGACGCCGACGCGGCGCTCGCCGCCGCACTGATCGCGGAGGACCCTCGACACGAGGGTCGGGCCCGTCGGCTGCTCGGCACGCTCGAGCAGCGCACCGGAAATCTCGACGCAGCCCGTGCCGAGTTGGGCACGAGCGTCGAACTGTTCCGTGAGCTCGGCGACGACATCGAACTCGCCACGTCGCTCCGTGAGCGCGGGTTCATCGAGGTGTTCGGCGGTTCGCTCAGCGATGCTGAATGGCTGCTCGGGGAGGCTGAAGGACTGACCGAGGCACTCGGGGACCGCCGCGGTCGCGCATGGGTTCGTCAGCATCAGGCCTGGGTCTCGTTCCTGTCGGGCGACCTCGAGACGGCGGAGGAACGGCTCGTCACGGCCTCCGCCGAGTTCGCGGAGCTCGGCGACAATGTCGGGGCGAGTTGGGCGAACGGCCTGCTGGCCTTCATCCGATTCTTTCAACGGCGGTTCGCCGATGCCGAGCTGCTCGCGACGACGGTACGGGCCGAGGCGTTCGAACTCGGAGACACGTGGGCGCCGGCCATGATGGATTCCCTGCTCGCGTCGATCCGCCTGTGGTCCGGGCGATTCATCGAGGCCGAGGAACTCTCGCGTCGAGCGCTGCAGGCGTTCCGTGAGCTGGGTGATCGGTTCGGGATGGTGCAGGCGCTCGCTCCGCGCGTCCGCGCACTGGTTGCCCTCGGCCGTACGAACGAGGCCGAACGGTCGATCGAGGAGACGATGTCGCTGGGCGAGAGTTATGGCGACTTCGCGTTCCCGGCGATGATTGCGGCGGGTGCGGCGGTGCATCTCGGGCTCGGCGAGCGGGCCGTCGTGATCGGCGAAGCTGCGCTGAGCAAGATCGACGCGATGGGCACCGATGGCTCGGAGGTGCGTGTGACGTTGGCGCTCGGGCTGTGTCAGACCGGCCGGGCCGAGGACGCGCTCGTGTTGTTGGACGAAGTCCGCCCGGGGATGCCGTACGCGCGGGCTGTGCACGCGTTGGCGTCGGCGCTGGTCGGCGATTTCGACTCGCCCCAGGAGGATGCCGATGCCGTGTGGGGTGATGCAGGGTCGACCTATCTCGATCGCATCTATGTCGACGTGGCCGCCGCCGCGAGCGAGTTCCACCTCGGCGACACCGTGTCGGGCGAGCTCCGGCTGGCTCGCTCGCAAGCGGTCGCGAAGCAGGCGGGTGACGGCATCGCCCGATCGCTCGTCGCGCATGCCACGGCTGCCTTGCTCGGACAGCTCGACGACGCAGGCTTCGAACGCGTCGAGGCGGGCTGGCGATGCGTGATCAGCGGGCTCACCGCTGGGATCCCCCCGCATGTTCCCCATGACGGGCATCTTCCCGAGCTCGACGAGCCGCACGTGGTCGAGCAAGAGCCCGTCGGTCCGTGAGCTACCCGACAGGTCTGATCGTCGGGCGGTTCGATCCCCCGCACCTCGGCCACTCGTACATGATCGAATCGGCCGCAGCTCGCTGCGAGCAACTCGTCGTGTTCGTCAACAGCTCGGCGGAGCGCGACACGGCGCCGGGACATCTGCGCGCCGGCTGGCTCGCAGATCTGCACCCTGACGTGACGGTGATCGAGGTCCGTCACTCGCTGGCGACCAACTTCGACGACCCGGATCTGTGGATCCAGTGGATGGACCTGTTCCGCGGTCACTGGCCAACGGACGAGGGACCTCATGCCGTGTTCTCCTCTGACGGGTATGTCAGTGAGCTTGCCGACCGCTTCGGTGCCGACGCTGTGGTCGTCGACGCCGAGCGAGTGGCGGTTCCGATCAGCGCGACCCAGATCCGTACGTCCCCGAGCGAACATCTCGACCACCTCGCCCCCGCGGTTCGGGTCTGGGTCGAGACGAACTGGCTCTGAGCATCGGCCTCGCGTCAGGCGGAAAACGAACATGGAGCAGTCCTCGCGCCAAGCGCGAGGCCTGCTCCATCGGGAGAAGTCGTTCGGGATTACTTGTTCGGGATTACTTGTTCGGCTGCTTGGTGACGCGCAGGTACGGCTTGATCTCGTCCCATCCGTTCGGGAACAGGCCCTTGGCGTCATCGTTGGAGACGGCCGGAACGATGATGACGTTCTCGCCGTCCTTCCAGTTGGCCGGGGTGGCGACCTTGTAGTCGGCAGTCAGCTGGAGGCTGTCGATGACGCGGAGGATCTCGTCGAAGTTGCGGCCCGTCGAGGCGGGGTAGGTGAGCGTGAGCTTGACCTTCTTGTCAGGCCCGACGACGAACACGGAACGCACCGTCATCGTGTCGCTCGCGTTCGGCTGGATCATGTCGTAGAGGTCGGCGACCGTGCGATCAGGGTCGCCGATCATCGGGAAGTTGACCGCTGTGCCCTGGGTCTCCTCGATGTCGGCCTCCCACTTGACATGGCTTTCCACCGGGTCGACCGAGAGACCGATGACCTTGACGTTGCGCTTGTCGAACTCCGGCTTGATCTTCGCGACGTACCCGAGTTCGGTGGTGCACACCGGCGTGAAGTCCTTCGGGTGGCTGAACAGGACACCCCACGAGTCGCCCAGCCACTCGTGGAAACTGATCTCGCCCTGAGTTGTCTGGGCGGTGAAGTCGGGTGCGATGTCGCCGAGACGTACGGCCATGTTGGAACTCCCTTGTTGCGCTTCTGTGCGAACGGTTGGATTGCAGAACGGGTTGAATCGTCGGGACGGCAGTCACGTCTCCGCGGTGTCCATCCCGGCAAACGACGTTACCGGCATTCCCGACCAGTTCGGTCAGGATTCTCGTGATCTGTGGCCGGCCGCCGACCTACGCTGGGGAGATGAGCGTTGTGGTCGGTCTCGACGAACTCGAAGCGAAGACAGCCGAGTACGGGTGGGCGTATCTGTTGACGGTTCGTGATGATGCTCGGCCGCACGTCGTCGCAGTGTCGCCATCGTGGGTCGACGCATCGCTCGTGATGGGCGTGGGTCGGAGCAGTGCGCTCAACGCAACCGCGCGTTCCTCGATCACGCTCTGCTATCCACCGGTCGATTCCACCGGCTTCAGTCTCATCGTCGACGGTGTCGCTGTGGTCGACGACGAACTCGTCACCCTGACTCCGACCGGTGCGGTACTGCACCGACCGGCGCCGTGATGTGTTCGGCCCCCGTGATTCGTGACGCACGAGCGGGGGAAGGATCCACCTCATGACCAAGATCAGATCGGGCAGTTCCGGGCGCATTCGTGACCGTCGGGGGAGTGGTGGCGGTGGAAGCGCCTTCGGCGGCGGCGGTCTCCCCATTCCGATGAAGGCAGGTGGCGGACTCGTCGGCATCATCGTGCTCGTCGCGATCGTGCTGATCACCCAGCTCGGTGGAGGCGACGGAGCCGGCGCCCCCGGGCTCGGCGCCCAGGGTGGAGCGGTCGACGACAGCGGCAGTGGCGACGTCGCGTGCGAGACCGAGATCGAACAGGTCGTGTGCGGGGCGGTCGACGACGTGTCGCTCTACTGGGAGGACCAGTACCCGGTGTCGTTCCAGGGGGCGTTCTCCGGCACCGACACCGTGTTCTTCAGCGGTGGCGTTCAGACGGACGGCTGTGGCGGAGCGTCATCCCAGGCCGGGCCGTTCTATTGCCCCGCCGATCAGCTCGTGTACTTCGATCTCGACTTCCTCGAGCAACTCCAGGCCGACTTCGGTGCCACCGGCGACCTCGCCGCCCAGTACATCGTCGCCCACGAGTACGGACATCACGTGCAGAACATCACGGGGATCTCCGATCGGACGAACGCCGCTCAGCAACAGAATCCCGACGTGGCGAACGAGTTCAGCGTCGCGCTGGAGTTGCAGGCCGACTGCTTCGCCGGTGCCTGGGCGTCCTCGGTCGCCGAGCGCGGGTTGTTCGATCGCGAGGGCGAGATCGAAGAGGCACTCGGTGCAGCCGAGGCGGTCGGTGATGATCGGATCCTCGAGTCGGCTGGCCAGGAAGTGAACCCGGAATCGTTCACCCACGGCAGTGCCGAGCAACGTCGGATGTGGTTCTCCACGGGCTTCGAGACCGGTGACCCCGAGCAGTGCACGACCTTCAACGGCTCGCTCGCCCCCTGAGGGCGTCCCGGTTGCCGAGTCTGCTGGTCCGGCTCGTCGGTCTGCGGAGGACGACGATGCGTTACGGTGGTTCATGACTCCTGGGCGAACGGCATCGTGACGACTGACGTGTCAGGCGTGCCGGGCCCGTGGCTCTTCGAAGGGGCCGCAGCGGAAGGCGAGGGCCGCCGCTCGGACGCCGCTGGGATCTACGAATCCGTCGGGAAGCACGGCGATCCCCGGGGCAACACGGCACTCGGAGTTCTCGTCGGCAGACCGCCCGATCAGGACGAAGCCGCTGCCGTGGCGGCCTTCGAACTCGGCGTGGCGGGCGGTGACATCGACGCGCTCGTCTTGCTGGGCGACGCCTGCCTGGCCGGACGAGGGACCGCGGTCGACGCTCGTCGCGCGCTGGAACTGTTTGAGCGCGCATCAGAACTCGGCAGTGCGCCGGGTGCCCGGCGCGCCGGTGACCTCTGGTGGACGGAAGCGCTCGGTGAGCGGAACGTGGCGCGGGCCGACGAGTTCTGGAAGCGCTCGGTTGCGCTCGGCCGCGAGCCGGCGGCGTTGCTCTCCCTCGCCGAATCGGCAGTCGCCGGGAGCCGCTTCGTCGAGGGGGTCGGATGGGCGATCCGTGCCGCCTATCTGACGCGCGAGATGCTGTTCGAGCCGTCGGGTGATCGGCGGTGGAAGGCGGACCACGACGAGCCGGCGGCACGCGAGCGTCTCGCAGCGCAGCTGGAGGCGGCCATGGATCTGGTCAATCACCATCGAGTCGAGGTCTACGAGGCAGCCAAGGAAGGTGACCCCGAGGCCTGCTGGCACTGGGGCAGGGTGACGAGCCTGGGATTCGGTGACCTTCCCGACCCGACGGAGGGACGCACCTGGTTGGTACAGGCAGCGGCCAACGGGCACGCGGCGTCCCTTCACGCCTTGGCACAGAGCGCTCGGCGTGATGGCGATCTCGCTCTCTTCGAAACGAACCTGCGCGCCGCAGCGCAGCAGGGCTACCCCCCGGCGATGCACGACCTCGGTTTCGCGCTCTATTCGGGAACGTTGGCGGATGGGGAGGACCGTGACGGAGCGATCGAGGCGTACCGATCGATCGCCGGGATCGACCATCCGGCCACCGCCACGGATCTGAGCTTCGTTCTCGAAGATGTCGAAGGGGCGGCGGCGGAGGAGGAGGCGCTTCGCTGGTTGCGCGTCGCCGCAGATGCCGGTGAGGTCGCGGCGCTGCGTCGGCTCGGCGAGCGCCTTCGCGACGGTGAAGGAGTCGAGGCCGATGCGGTCGGCGCTGCCTGCCAGTTCCTCGCTGCCTACTACCTCGGATGGGACGAGGGCATCGAGACGGTCGCCGGCTTCGTCGATGCGCTGGGAACGGACGACATCATCGAGGCCGATCGCCGGGCAGACGGTTCAGGCTTCGCAGCGTCTGTGCTCCTCGAACGGTCACCCCGCGAGGGGGCCTGAACCGATCGTCACGGTGGGGCGGCCTGTGCGGCTTCTTTCTCCTTGCGGGCCTTGACCGAGCGCAACATTTGGAGGAACTTCTCGTACTTGACGGGATCGAGTTTCGCTTCGGCCAGCTTCTGACCGAATTCCTTCTTCTTGATCGTGGCTTTCCACGCCCAGTTCACGAGTTCGGTTTCGGAGTCCTTCTTCGCCTTCTCCAACGCGGCGGCCTTGATGGCCTCGTCCTTCGACGTGTCGAACAGATTGAAGATCGCTTCGCCAACCGCGAGGTCTTCGGCGTCCTGGGCATCCTTCTCGGCCTGATCGTGTGCGGGGTTCGTCTCCCAGTGCTTGCGAGCCGTCGCGACATCGATGATCGAGCTCCCGATCGCGCTCGGCACGTTCGCCGCCTTGTATCCGGTTTCGTCGTGCGCCCACTTCAGATTGACGCCACCGTCGAGCGCCACCACGTTGGTCGGCGAGATGTGTGCGTGCACGACGAGCTTGTCGAGACCGGTGACGTTCTGTGACACGGAGAACGCGTCGGCGGCCTGGTCGTAGCTCGACTTGTACGTGCTCCGCACCGGGCCTATGCCGACGAGCCCATTGTTCAGGGCCATGGTCGCCCACTTGTTGGCGGTTTCGCGTTCGGTGTTGAGGTCGAGGGTGGACAACGCGTCGCTCACCAGCGTGTAACTGAACCCGTTGTAGAAATCGGGCTCCCACGTGGAGCGGTCGCCATTGTCCCAGCCCGCCGGCGCCTTCAGCTGGATCGTCCTCGCGAGGATCGATCGGCCGCTGCGACTCGTCACTCCGATGGCTGGACCACCGCGTTCGCCGTGGCGCAGGGCGCGGGCCCCCATGATGTCGGCCTCCCGTTCGAGGCTGCGATCGGTGTTGATGTCGGTCCGGCCCTTGGCCTGGACCGAGGCTCGAACCCGCCCTTGTGCTTGCTGGACGACGTGCCACGCTTCGTGTGGCAGATGTCGTTCCTGACCGGGTCCGAGATGGATGTCCGTTCCCTGCGCGTACGCGAGGGCTCGGTGCAGTGCCGGCCGAGGCGAGTTGTAGTGGACGTTCACGTCGCCCATCGGGAGCCCGGACAGCGCTTCGACGCCAGCTTGCAGCCGCTCCGGCAGGACGTCGCTGCCTGCCGTCGGCGCAGCTCGCCGCTGGACTCGCTCGGCAGTGGTCCGCAGAGCAGGGCTCTGAGTGCTCCGCGCAGGTTCCTGTGCGCTGGGAACCCGCTCGACCCGCTCGCTGCCCACGCGGAACTTCCTTTCGAAATCCTCGTCCTCGGGCGAACCTACCACAGGCCCGATTCCTGCGAGCCGTGGTGCCGCAGCGTTGCCGCCCAATATCCTGCTCTCCCGTCAGCCCCTGTAGCTCAGTGGATAGAGCATCGGTTTCCTAAACCGTGTGTCGCAGGTCCGATTCCTGCCAGGGGCACTGTGCTACCGGTTGGTGTGGGCGCGGACCTTCCTGTCAGCCGCTGAGCGTGGCGGCCGCCGAGTCGACGAACCAACGCACGAGTGGTCGGTCGTCGTC
>JANNNB010000162.1:0-49831 GCA_031398325.1 Actinomycetes bacterium | reverse complement strand
GGGGCGACGCACGGACGACGTCGCTGTCGGCCCGTCGTACGGAGCGCACCAGCCCGACCGCCCCGTACAGCACGACGCCGATGGTCGCGGCGAGCAGGTACCAGGCTTGGCCGGCGAGCGCGATGAGGATCGTCCCCGGCGCACCGAGATGATCGATCACGCCACCGAACGAGTTGGTCGTCGACGGGGTGTCCCAGAGCCGGTCGAACACGAACCCTGCGTAGAGGCGCACTGCGATCATCGCGCCAGCGGTAGACGCGGCGACGCCGGCTGCGACGCGCGCCGTCGTGCGGCTCTGGAGAGCGGCGATCACGGCCACACCGATGGTCACGAGCGCGAGCGGCACCATCCGGCTGTGCGTACCGAATGCCAACGCGGCGAGGATGCCCGCCAGTACGCCGCGCCGGAAGGTCGGCGCATCGTCGAATCGCAGCAGGGCCAGCAACGTCGCCGGGAAGAGAACGAGCACGAGGGCCTCGGACCACACGAACTCGGTGGTGAAGAGCGCGGCGGGGGCGATGGAGATGATGGCCGCGACCGCGGCCCCGGTCCACGGTGTGAGCGGCGTCAACCGGCGAACGAGCAACACCAGCAACCCGGCTGCCAGTCCGCCGAGCACCGCATTCAGCGCGAGGGCGGTGTGGAAGACCGTGACCGGGTCATCGGTGAACCAGTGCACGGGCGACAGGAGGGTGGCGTAGCCCGGCTGCCACGTACTGTGATCGTGCATCGTCCACGGAACTCCGCCGCCGAGGAATCGAGACATCGCCAACTGCGCCGGCTCGTCGGGCCAGAGCGAGAACTCGTCGCGTCCTCGCGAGACCCAGGTCCGAGCGATCGCGACGACCAAGGCGGTCACGACGCCGGCGGCGAGCCACGCGCGACGCTCCGTGGGCGGCACCGCTGTCGTCTGCGCAGTCGTCACCTCCATCGCGAGTGAGCAACCTACGGCGGTTCGGTCGCGCCTGCGTGCTCGCTGACCGCAGCGCTGGCCCGATCGGACATGCTGGAGGAATGCTGAAATCCGAACTCACCGATCCCGCCCGACGAGTCGGAGCGCTGCTGCGGGAGCGTCGAGAGACCGTGGTGGTGGCCGAAGGGTCGTCGGGCGGGTTGATCTCTGCCGCGCTCTTGTCGGTTCCCGGTGCGTCGGCGTACTACCTCGGTGGAACGGTCATCTACACCGCAGCGGCGAGCCGAGCCTGGATGGCGGGAGCGATCGACACGCCACCCGGGATGCGCGGAGCGACGGAGGGGTTTGCGAACTACCTCGCCGAATCCGTCCGCGTCCGACTCGACGCCACGTGGGGCCTCGGCGAAGCGGGTGCGGCGGGCCCAGCCAATCCCTACGGCGACCCGGCTGGTCACAGCTGGCTGGCAGTGGCTGGACCGATCGGCGTCACCCGGAACATCCTGACCGGGCTCGACGAGCGGGAGGAGAACATGGTTGCCTTCGCAGCTGCGGCGCTGGAGCTCTTCGCGGACGCGCTCGCTCGCGCGTGACAGGCTGTCGGGATGCTCGATCATCTCGGAATTCAGTGCGCAGACATGGACGCCAGCTCCTCGTTCTACGACGCGGTGCTGGCACCGCTCGGTGTGAGTAGACAGATGGACTTCGGCGTGGCGATCGGCTACGGCACGCCCGAGAAGCCCGATTTCTGGATCGGAGTGTTCGACTCCGGCGGCGGGTTCCGTGAGTCGCACATCGCGTTCGCCGCCGCCGACCGGTCCGCGGTCCGATCGTTCTTCGAGGCGGCGATCGCGACCGGCGCCGAGGTGCTCCACGAGCCTCGCGTCTGGCCCGAGTACCACCCCAACTACTACGGCGCGTTCGTGCGGGACCCCGACGGCAACAACGTCGAGGCCGTCTGCCACCTCCCCGAAGAGTGACCGGGTAAGCCGCAGCCGTCTACCATCCGGGTTCCTCTGTTCGCCGTCCTCGCCATCATCGTGCCGCTGGGGCTGGCGTCTGCAGTCAGCCCGGTGATGTTCGCCGAGCAGACCGTCCTGCTGGCGAGCGCCAGCGGCCGCACCGTCGCAACTCGCTACGCAGCTGGCGTTGCACTCGTCGCGGCGTTGTACATCACGGCGCTCGTGGTCTGGGGGCGGGTGATCTCGTTGCCCGAGCGCCCGAGACTCGACTCCACGATGGACCTCGTGCTCGGGTTGGTCCTCGTCGGGATCGCTGCGCTCTTGTGGTTTCGTCGGTCGGCCGCCGGCGATCCGCCGGACGAACCGAGCCCGACGACCCACACGGCGGTCGGCGCGAGCGGGGCGTTCGGGTTCGGCGTCGTCTCGATGGTCACGAACTTCACGACGCTCGCCCTCCTCGTGCCGGCAGCGAAGGCGGTCGCCGCGAGTCACGTCGAGCTGCTCGGACGGCTGTTGCTCGTCGCCCTTCTCACCGTCCTCGCGTCGATTCCTGCGTGGCTGCCGGTGGCGCTGACCCGAGCTGCACCCGGCACGGCGACGCGTGGGCTCGGGGCCCTCAGTCGGCTGATCACCCGACACGGTCGGACACTCGTCATGGTGGTCGTGGCGGTGCTCGGAGCGTTCCTGATCGTTCGAGGCATCGTCCGCCTCGCGGATCTCTGACGACGGGATCGGGTGGATCCGAGATCTGAAGGAAGTCCTTGAGAATTCGGGTAACGTTGCGCCAAGTATGAAGGAATCACTTCAGAATCCGAACTCCGGGCGGGTGAAGATCGACGACGTGCGCGTGCTCGCAGCGCTCGCGCACCCGGTCCGGATCGCGATCCTCCATCTGCTGCTGTCGGTCGGGGAGCGCACCGCGACGCAGTGCGCCGACGTCGTCGACGCCTCGCCGTCCGCGTGCAGCTATCACCTTCGCCATCTCGAACGGTTCGGGCTGGTCGAGCGGGTCGACCACGACGACAGCGATCGCCGCACTCGCGGGTGGCGGGCGGTGGCGTCCGGATTCGACTTCGGGGAGCCGACCGGGTCGCCGGAACTGGTCGCCGCGAGTGCAGCGCTGACCTCGGTTGGGCTCGACGAGAACCTGCGCCTCGCCCGCCACTATCTCGCCAACGCCCAGTCGTTGCCCGCGCGGTGGCAGTCCGCCGCCGCGTTCTCGACCTACGGACTGCTCGTCAGCCCCGAGGAACTCGCCCACGTCATCGACTCGATCGACGCCATCGTCCGGCCGCTACGTGCGGCAGTGCGCACCGACGCTCCCGCCGATGCCCGCACGGTGAGGGTGACGCTCGACGCGTTCGCGCGCACCGACGTCACACCACCTGAACCGCAGGAGTCGGCAGCGAGATGACGATGGCCGAGTCGCCGGGCACCGACATCGGCCGGAGTCCGTCGCCCTGGCGGACCCGCGACTTCCGGCTGGTGTGGGCCGGCGGGTTCGTCAACGACATCGGTGACTGGCTGCTGCTCGTCGCGCTGCCCGTGTACGTGTTCATCGAGAGTGGCTCCGGCAGCGCGACGGCGATGCTGTTCGTGGTCGAACTGCTCGCCGCGCTCGTCCTCGGCCCGATCGGCGGATCTCTCGTCGATCGCTGGGATCTGCGCCGCACCCTGATCGCCACGAATCTGGCGCAGGCGCTCGCACTGCTGCCGTTGCTCGCCGTCACGGGCGACCGGATCTGGCCCGTCTACGTCGTCGTCGGCCTGCAGGCGATGCTCACCCAGATCAACAACCCGGCATCGATCGCCGTCGTCCCACGGGTCGTCGGACCGGATCAGCTGACGGCGGCCAACGCGGCGAACTCGATGAGCTCCAGTCTTGCCCGGCTCATCGGCTCGCCGCTCGGCGGGGTCGTCGTCGGCGTTGCGGGTATCGAAGCGGTCGTCGTGGTCGATGGCTTGACCTTCCTGGGCGTGGCGCTGGCGATGGCGTTCGTGCGCACCGACACGAGTCCGATCACCACCGACGAACGCACGGGCGAGACGGTCGACGCCGGTGTGCGGGCAGGCCTGCGCACGGTGTTCGGGCGCCGCCGGATCCGTGCACTGGTGTTGATCGACGCATTGGGCCAGGTCGCCCAGGGTTTCTTCGTGGTGTTGTTCGTCGTGTTCGTGATCGACGAACTGCAGGGTGGTGGGATCGAGGTCGGTTTGATCCGCGGCAGCATGGCGGTCGGAGCGATCGTCGGGGCGTTGCTGATCAGCCGCCACGCCAACCGCTTCGGCCCGATCACACTGCTCACCGCCGGGTACGTCGGGATGGGGACGGTCGCCCTCGTGTTCTGGCACACCCCGGCGGTCACGTCGGACATCTGGGTGTACATGGTGGTCTTCCTGCTGTCGGGCTTTCCCGGAGCGGCGCTCGGGATCGGACTCTTCACGGCGATGCAGCAGTTCAGCCCACCCGGCACGCTGGGACGGGTGGCCGGCGTCGGCGGGGCGCTGGGAGCGCTCGCGCGGGCGCTCGGCTCGCTGGTGGCCGGTGTGCTCGTTGCCTCGACCGACCTGATCCGGTTGCTCGACGTGCAGGGTGGGCTGTACCTCGTGTGCGGCCTCCTCGCGTGGGTCTTCATCCGTGACGGTCGGCGACCGCCACGTGCGTCGGCATCGACACGTTCGTTCGTCGGCGACGACGGTGACGACCTGGCGCTTCAGGCGGCGTCGAGCTGAGCTCGCTCTGCCTCGGTCGGGGTCCATCCAGGGCGTCCGAACACGTGGCGCAGCGTGTTGCGCACTCCCTTCGCAGCGATCACGTCGCGACCGATGTCGATGAACTCGTGGTAGCCGATCCGCAGGGGGTTGTAGGTGTTGATGTTCTTCGTGAGGCCGTAGGTGACCCGCCGGATCTCCGGTTCGAACGTGCCGAACAGGCGATCCCACACGATGAGGACCCCGCCGTAGTTGCGGTCCAGGTACTGCCGGTCAGCTCCGTGATGGACCCGGTGGTGCGACGGCGTGTTGAACACGGCTTCGATCGGGCGGGGCAGCCGGTCGATCGCCTCGGTGTGGATCCAGTACTGGTAGAGCAGGTTGAGCTGACCGGCACGGATCACGTGATGGGCCGGGATGCCGAGCAGCGGCATCGGTAGGTACACCCACGACAGCAGGAAGCCGGACCACGGCTGACGGAGGGCGGTCGACAGGTTGTAGCGCTGACCGGAGTGGTGCGACACGTGGTTGGCCCAGAAGAGCCGCACCTCGTGCATCCAACGATGGTCCCAGTAGTAGAGGAAGTCCCACGCGACGATCGCCACCGCGAGCGAGCCCCGGCGCGTGCCGATGTCGGCGATCCGACGATCGAAGACCGCCTTGTTGAGCTTGCCGATCACGCCCGCCGCGGCGAGGTTGACGGCGACGTTGCCGAGCAACATGGTGAGACTCGCCACCGTGTCTCGGCGCTCGTACCCCAGCGGAACGAGCGGATCCGCCGGGAGGTCGTGAGGTCCAAGGGGTGGAAGGCCGTCGATCGGAGTGACGTCGACGACGGCTTCCCGTCGGTCACGTGTCGATCGCCGACGCAACACGACCGCCTCGGCGATCATTGTGACGACGAAGATCGGAGCCGATGCGAGGTCGAGCGCGTCGATCGGCCGCCCGGAAGTCTTCGGCATCACGACGCCGTCGGGAACTGCCGCCATGCACGCATGATGTCAGATCGGCGCCGCCTACTCGTCGGCGGCGTCGGTGAGTCGGGCAGCTTTGTTCTTTCGAGCCCGGCGACGGCGAGCCGCTCCGTAGAACACGACGATGCCAACGGCCATGAACACGATCAGCATGATCCACAGCGGCCAGGCGAACTCGAACCAGAGGAAGTTGAACCGCACGCTGTTGGTGTTCTGCACGATGAACAGCAGTGCGACCACGGCGATCACCGCCGGAGGACCGAATCGACGCACCTGCTCGTAGGCGGTCGGCTGATCCGGGAGAAGGTCGAACTCGCTCATCGACGTCGAGCGTAATTCGGCGCTTCGATGTGATCCAGGAAGAACCGGCGGCCGAACCACGGTCATGCCCTCCGACCTGATCAGCAAGCGCATCGCGACCGCGATCGGCGCCATAGCTGGACTGGTCGCAGCGATCGTCGCGCTCGGCGCCGCCGAACTCGTCGCCGGGCTGAAGCGCAGCTGGAAGGGCCCGATCCTCGACGTCGGCGACCGCGTGATCGACCGGGTGCCGGTGTTCCTCAAGGACTTCGCGATCGAGACGTTCGGAACCAACGACAAGCCCGCGCTGCTCATCGGGATCGGCGTCTTCCTCGCTATCTACGCGGCGATCATCGGCGCGATCGCATTCCGGCGGAACATCTGGATCGGTGTGATCGGCATCGGCGTCTTCGGGCTCATCGGTGCGTACGCCGCTCTGACCCGCCGCGTCGGTGGCTCGTTCAGCGACATCACCCCCTCGATCATCGGCGCCGCCGTCGGTGCCGGCGCCCTCTATCTCAGCTATCGCGTCCTCCAGCCCGCCCTCCCCGGGCCGGCTTCCGAGACCGAGCACGCCGATGTCCATGAATCGGAGCCAGATGCGGACGCACCGGGTTCCGACCTGACGCCGGTGGAGGGTCGGGCGACCCGGCGGCAGGTGCTCGTTCGCAGCGGCGGGTTGCTCGCCGTGTTGGCACTCGCCGGGACTGGCGCCGGCGCCGTCGGCCGTGCCCTCAAGACCCGCTTCGGCGCAGCGGAGTCCCGTGCGAATCTCGCGCTCCCCGCAGCGTCGGCACCGCTGCCCGCCATCCCCGCCGGCGTCGAACTCGGGTTCGACGGCATCGCGCCGTTCACCACGCCGAACGCCGATTTCTACCGGATCGACACGGCACTGACCGTCCCTCAGCTCCCCGCCGAGGACTACGAACTGCGCATCACCGGCATGGTCGACAACGAACTGACCTTTACGTTCGACGACCTGATGAGGCGCAATGTCGTCGAGTACGACATCACGCTCACCTGCGTCTCGAACACCATCGGCGGCGGGCTGGTCGGCAACGCCCGCTGGCTCGGCGTGCGTCTCGATGAACTGCTCGAGGAGGCCGGCGTGCAGGCCGGGGCCGATCAGGTCGTCGGCCGTTCGATCGACGGATACACGTGTGGCTTCCCACTCGAGGCCGCCACCGACGGCCGCAACGCGATGGTCGCCTTCGGCATGAACGGCGAACCGCTCCCGCTCGAGCACGGCTTTCCCGCCCGCCTCGTCGTGCCGGGTCTCTACGGATACATCTCCGCCACCAAGTGGCTGGTCGAGATCGAGCTGACGACCTTCGAGGAGTTCGAGCAGTACTGGGTGCCACGCGGTTACGCCGATCGGGCCCCGATCAAGCTCATGAGCCGGATCGACTCCGTCGACGGTCTCGGCACGCTCACCCGCGGCGCCGACGGAACCGCCGCCATCGGCGGCGTCGCATGGGCCCAGACCCGCGGGATCAGCAACGTCGAGGTCCAACTCGACGACGGCGACTGGATGCCGGCCGAGCTCGGCGAAGCGCTGAGCAACGACACGTGGCGCCAGTGGTCGTACCGCTGGACCCCGGCGGCCGTCGGCCGCAGCTCCATCCGAGTTCGGGCAACCGACGGCGACGGAGTGATCCAAACGGACGAACGATCCGAACCTCTCCCAGACGGTGCCTCCGGGCATCACCAGATCGTGGTCTTCGTCGAGTGAGTTGCTCCCCCCGGGGTCACTCAGCCCCCGACTCACTCGGTGAGACCACAGAGTCGCTGCACCGCAGCGTGAACACAACCCCCACCCGAACAACCGATACAAGGAGAACACCCGACATGATGAACCGTGCCCGAACCATCAAGGTGATGGCCGCGTGCGCATCGCTCTCACTCGTCGCCGCAGCCTGCGGTAGCGACTCGAACGATTCCGCATCGACCGACGCCCCGATGGGCACCGAAGCCCCGATGAGCACCGAGGCCCCGATGGGCACCGAGGCGCCGATGGGCACCGAGATGGCCGAGGGCGAGCCCTTCGGCCCGGCCTGTAGCGCCGTTCCTGCCGACGGCGAAGGTTCCTTCGCCGGCATGACCGACGACACCGCCGCGACGGCCGCCAGCAACAACCCGCTGCTGTCGACGCTCGTGACCGCCGTGACCGAAGCCGACCTCGTCGACACACTGAACAGCGATGGTCCGTTCACGATCTTCGCTCCGTCCAACGATGCGTTCGCCGCGATCCCCGAGGAGGACCTCGCCGCCGTACTCGCCGACCAGGAACTGCTCACCTCGATCCTCACCTACCACGTCATCGCCGGTGAGAGCCTCGATGCAGCTGCACTCGGCGAAGCCGGGTCGGCCGAGACCGTCAACGGCGGAATGCTCGAGTTCAGCGAGGACGGCACCACGGTCAACGGTGTCGACGTCCTCTGCTCGAACGTCATGACGTCGAACGCCACGGTGCACATCATCGGCGAAGTGCTGATGCCCGAAGCGCCGATGGACGACGAGTCCATGACCAGCGAAGCCCCCATGTCGACCGATGGTGAAGAGATGGGCATGATGGAGCCGAGTGGCCCGTTGTGCAGTGCTGTTCCCGCCGACGGTGAGGGCTCCTTCGCCGGCATGACTGACGACACCGCTGCGACGGCTGCGTCGAACAACCCTGCGCTGTCCACGCTCGTGACCGCCGTGACCGAAGCCGGTCTCGTCGACACACTCAACAGCGACGGCCCGTTCACCATCTTCGCCCCGGCCAACCCGGCCTTCGAAGCCATCCCGCCGGCCGACCTCGAAGCGGTCCTCGCCGACACCGACCTGCTGACGTCGATCCTGACGCTGCACGTCGTCGCCGGTGAGCAACTGTCGAGCGCCGACCTCGCCGAGATGGACTCGGTGACCACGGTGAACGGCCAGGACATCACCCTCGAAGTCGCTGCCGACGGAACCCTGCTGGTCAACGGCACGGCGACGGTCGGCTGCGCCGATGTGCAGACCGCCAACGCAACGGTCCACATCATCGATGCAGTGCTGATGCCTGCATGATCTCCCTCTCGTAGGGAATGCACTCGGCCCCGGCGGTAGGGGTTGACAGCGCGGCGAGGAGGCCTCCGGGCTTCCTCGCCGCTGGCGCGTCCACGACAAGGCTCCTCATGTTCTCCTCAGGTTCTCCTCAGGTTGTCGTGACCCACCGGGTGTCTGATCCAGCGGTGCCGACGATCCGAACCATAGGCATGATGTTCGGGACGGTGCGCAGGTGAGTGCGCTCGCGGTGATCTCCCGTCCGGGTGTGCCGGCAGCGCGGGGTGCATGCGGCGAGGGGTTGCATCCCTGGCATCATGAGCGCATCGTCTCGCACCCCCCTGACCTGTCGGCCCTGTTCGAGCGTGTGCAACGCGGGGACCACGATGCTTTTGCCGAGCTCTACGACGCGATCGCCGCGCCTGTGTACACCACGGTCCAGCGGGTGCTCCGCGACCCCGCCATGTCCGAGGAGGTCACCCAAGAGGTGTTCGTCGAGCTGTGGACGAGGGCGGCACGGTTCGACCGGAGCCGTGGGAGCGTGTCGACGTGGGCCGTCACGATCGCTCGCCGACGGGCGATCGACCGGGTGCGGTCCGAACAGTCGCAACGCAATCGCATCGAGCAACTCGGGCATCGACGTCCTGACGTCGAAGCCGCGACCGACGACACGGTGGTGGCTTCGCTCGACGCGGAACGTGTCGTTCGGGCAATGTCGGAGCTGCCCCCCGATCAGCGCCAGATCATCCAGCTCGCATTCATCGATGGATACAGCCATTCCGACATCGCCGAACAGCTCGACCTTCCGCTCGGCACCGTCAAAGGACGCGTGCGCGGCGGGCTGCAGCGTCTCAGCGGCAAACTAGGAGGTGTCGCATGAATCCTCGTATCGATGAACTCATCGCCCTTGCAGCGCTCGGCGAACTGACCGAGGCCGATTCGATCGAACTCGACGCGGCCGTGTCGGCCGATCCAGCTCTCGCGGTCGAATTGGCCGAGGCGCTCACGAGCGCTGCAGCCGTGCAGACGAGCGCAGCCGTGGAGCCGCCCGCTCGGTTGCGCGCCTCGGTACTCGGAGCCATCTCGGGCGTGACGCAGGAGGGTCCGGAGCCGACGTCACCAGCGCTCCGTTCGGTGCCTGGCGGGGCCGACGACGAGACTGTGTCGGTCAAGCCGGTCGGTTCGCAACGACGTCGACGATTTGCGCCGCTCCTCGCGGCGGCAGCCGTGCTGATGCTGGTGGCCGGTGGTGTGTTGGTAGCGACCAACGACCGGGACGACGACGATTCGATCGCCGCGGTGATCGAGGCCGACGATGCCGACTCACAGATCGTGACGGGATCGATCGGGGAACTCGAGTTGGTCTACTCGGCGGACCAGGACGCGTTCGTGCTCGTGGGGAACTCGATCGCACCGGCCCCGGCCGGTTCGACCTATCAGGTGTGGCTGGTCAAGAGCGGCTCAGCGACTTCCGTCGACACGTTCGTGCCCGACGCCGACGGAAGTATCACGCTGCGGGCCGACGGGCTCGATCCGACCGGTTCCACCATCGGGATCACGGTGGAACCAGCCGGTGGGAGCGACGTGCCGACGATGCCGCTGGTGGCTCAATCGGCCTGACCTCAGACGCGCTTGGCGAGATAGATGATCGCCAAGATGACGAGGATGAGTACGAGAATTCCACCGATGCCATAGCCCATTACATGTGCTCCTGTCTGCTGGTGCTCGTGGTCGAGCGCCGTGTGAGCACCGTCGTTACCCGTTCGGGTGGATCCGAAACCTGACCGTCGTGCGTCGGCTCCCGCGATAACGGCGCTGCGACACGGGCGAGTCGATGTTTGGAACACGGCCGAATGGACAGCATCGGTGCATGAGCAACTCCAACATTGACGAAGCCAAGGGTCGGGTCAAGCAAGCCGCTGGTGACCTCACCGACAACGACGACCTCAAGCGCGAGGGCAAGGCCGACACCGCTGGTGCCAAGGTCAAGCAGGGCGCCGAGAAGACCGCCGACAAGGTCGGCGACGCCGTCGACAGCGTCAAGGACAAACTGACCGGCAAGTGATCACGCCACGGAACTGAATCGTCGGATCCCCGACGGTTCGCCCGATCGGCCGCCGCTGTAGTGCATGCAGCGGCGGCCGTTTTCGTACTGCCGTGACGATCCGTAGCCCCCAGTAAGGTGCCGATGATGT
This sequence comes from Actinomycetes bacterium, assembly GCA_031398325.1. Taxonomy (GTDB): domain Bacteria; phylum Actinomycetota; class Acidimicrobiia; order Acidimicrobiales; family Ilumatobacteraceae; genus Sva-07. The sequence goes on along the minus strand of JANNNB010000162.1, from coordinate 38,748 downwards.
CTCCGACCCCCGTCGCTCCAACGACCGACAGCTCGTCCCTCGTCGACGTCAGCGTTCCGCTGCGTACGGAATTCGCCTCGATCGTCCGCCTCGTTGCAGCCTCGCTCGGTGCCGATGCCGGCTTCGACGTCGACGACATCGACGACCTCCGACTGGCGATGAGTGAGGTGTTCTCGTCGCTCGTCGACGCCGCCCCGGGCAGCGACACGATGAGGGCCGTCATCACGTTCGACACGGCTGGTACGGGCCTGGTGGTCACACTCGCCCGAACCGGTAGTAGCGGCGTCGGCGTGGATTCACTCGACGATTTCGAGCTCGACGAGCTCGCAACGGCCATCATCCGGGTCGCGGTCGACGAGTTCGACGTCGTCGACGGGGCCGTCCGTCTCGTGAAGCACCGCGCCGAACAGGCCGACGACCAGTCCGCCTCATGACCGACACGTCGGTGGCGTCCGACGTCGACGACGACGACGGCCTGTTCCGTCGTTTCGTGGAGTCGGGCGACCGCAAACTGCGCAACCAGATCGTCGAGCGTCATCTTGGTCTGGCGGCGCACATCGCCCAGCGGTTCGGCACAGGACGTGGCCCCGACGACGATCTCCGTCAAGTGGCCATGCTTGGCCTGGTGAAGGCAGTGGACCGCTTCGACCCCGACTACGGTGCGGCCTTCTCGTCGTTCGCGGCGACGACGATCGAAGGTGAACTCAAGCGGTACTTCCGCGATCGCACGTGGACGGTACGGGTGCCACGGTCGGCGAAGGAACTCCACCTCGCCATTCGGCGCGCCACGGAGGAACTGTCGCAGATGAACGGTCGGAGCCCGACCGTCGACCAGCTCGCCGAGCATCTGCGAGTCGATCGTGACGACGTGTTGCGCGGGCTCGCGGCCACCGCGGCATATTCGGTCGGCACGATCGACGCCGCGGGATCCGATGATGACGGCGCGTCCGACCGTCAGGGTTTCCTGGCCGACGACGAGGTCGGTTTCGACCAGAGCGACGACCGTCGGGTGGTCGCCGATCTGCTCGAGCGGCTTCCGGAGCGCGAGCGTGAGATCGTGCGTCTCCGGTTCTACGAGGGCCTCTCCCAAGCGGAGATCGCAGACGCGATGGGGATCTCCCAGATGCACGTGTCCCGGCTGTTGAGGCAGTCGTTCGAGCAGATGCGTCATTGGGTCTCCGACGATTGACGTGGACGGCCTCACCCCTTCGGGTGATCCTCATCCCGGCGGCCAAGTTTCGGCAGGCCGTCTGGACCCCCCGATAGCGTGCCCACGGTGTCTCCCGTCGTGCCGTGGTCCGTCGTCGAGGTTGGCCCAGGTGAGTTCGAGGTCAGCGGCGAGATCGATGCGCACTCGGCGCCGGCGTTGGCCCAACACCTCGCTGCGCAATCAGCCTCGAAGCTCGTGCTCGACCTGGCCGGCGTGACGTTCATGGACTCGAGTGGGCTCAGCGTCGTGGTCAACCTCCGCCAACTCGGCTTGACGGGCGGACCCGACCTCGTGATCCGACGCCCGAGCCGGCCTGTCGTCCGGCTGTTCGAGATCACCGGGCTCACGGACCTCTTCGTCACCCACCCCTGTTGATCGGTCGCCGTGTTGCTAGTGGATGTCACGCGACTGTCTACGATGTGTCCGTGTCAGTGGAGGCGACCGTGACCATCCGGTTTCGTCCGACCACGTGTAGGGAATGATGTCGGCGGCATGACCGACACCGATGTAGGCGGAGCACGTGGTGCGCTCGAGATTCGAGCGAGCGCGGATCCCGCCGAGTTGTCGAACGTTCGCCAGCAGGTGCGCAAGTTCGTCGAAGGTGCCGGCGGTGACCACGATCTCGCCGCCGACCTGGAGCTCGTGGTCAGCGAACTCGCCACGAACGTCATCGAGCACACCCAGTCGCCCACGCTCACGGTAGTTGTGTCGCGCACCAGCGACGACTGGTTGATCGAGGTCTCCGATGTGGGCGACCTCGGAATCCTCGACGACGTCGTGCTGCCGGACTCGTCCCAACCGGCCGGACGTGGCTTGTTCGTCGTGGGTGCGCTCGTCGACGACATGACCATCGTCGAGGTCGGCGATTCGTACGCGATCCGGTGCCGAATCGCCGTCGCCTGACGGGCCGAACCCGACGCTCTTCAGCCCGCCGCGCGGACCCGCGGGGGAGCGACCCCGTACTCGGCGGCCGTGAGCGCCGCCTGGGTCCGGTTCGACACGCCGAGCTTCTGGAACAACGTACGCACGTGGGTCTTCACCGTGTCGACCGACAGGTACAGCTCGTGTGCGATCTCCCGATTCGAGGAGCCGAGTGCCATCAGGGCGAGTACTTCCTGTTCGCGTTGGGTGAGCGTCGTCGACGGCGCGGCGTCGAAGAGGTCGTCGAACCCGTTGATCGTGCCCGCGTGCACCCGTTCGAGCGCAGCGACCAACGCCTCGCCGGTCTCGCTCTTGAGGATGACCGCATCGATCGCCTGTTGGGAGATGTCGTCTCGGAACCCGGGCGGAGCGTCCCACGTGTAGAGCACGACCTTGCCGATCGACTCGTCGCGAGCCATCGCCTGTACCCGGGCGAGCGAGTACCGGCGACCTCCGAACGTGTCGAACAAGGCGATGTCGGTCGGCTTCGAGGGCAGCCCTCCCGCCTCGGTCTCGACGATCCGGATCCGGTCGCCGAACGGTTCGAGCATGCGTTGCAGGCCCTGGACGATGATCTCGTAGTCGTTGACCAACGTGACGCGCAGCGGTTCCATGCGGGTCGGTCTACCCCGATCTGACTGCGATCAATCTCGTCCCACTCGGACTCGACCGGTACTGTCCAGGCATGTCGGAATTCGCCAATCGCGTCGCCCTCGTCACCGGATCCTCGAGTGGGATCGGAGAAAGGACCGCCCAGCGGCTCTCGGAGTTGGGCGCAACCGTCGTGGTCAATTCGGCGACGTCGGTCGAGGCGGGTGAGGCCGTATCAGCGGCCCTGCCGGGCGAGTCGTGCTACATCCGTGCTGACATCAGCGTGCAGGAGGAGTCGCATGCCCTGATCGACGAGACCATTGCTCGATACGGCAAACTCGACTACCTGATCAACAACGCCGGATGGACCACCGTCGTACCGCACGAGAACCTCGACGACCTCACCGACGAGATCTTCCGCAAGACGTTCGACGTGAACGTCTTCGGCACGTGGTGGCTGACGAAGAAGGCGATCCCGCACCTGCGCGAATCGGACGATCCGTGCATCGTGAACATCACCTCGATCGCCGGTGTCCGCCCGGTCGGTTCGTCGATGGCGTACTCGATGACGAAGGCCGCGCTGAATCAGATGACGCTGCTGTTGGCCAAGTCGTACGGACCGATCCGCGTCAATGCCGTGGCGCCCGGACTGGTGAAGACCCCCTGGACGAAGGACTGGGATGCGATGCATGCCGGCACGTCGGCGATCGCGCCGATTCCGCGTTCGGCGACGCCCGATGACTGCGCCGAGGCGGTGCTCGCGCTCATCCGCAACAAGTACACGAGCGGCGAGATCTTCGTCGTCGACGGCGGCCTCACCCAGAAGATGTGACCGCCGTCGGCGTCAGAGGCCGGACTTCTCGAGGATGTGGACACCGCACGCCGAGCCGAGCCCGATCACGTGCGCCAGCCCGACCGAGGCTCCCTCGATCTGACGGTCGCCGGCTTCGCCGCGCAGGTGGTGGCAGACCTCCCAGATGTTGGCGATCCCGGTCGCCGCGATGGGGTGGCCCTTCGACTGGAGCCCACCGGACACGTTGACCGGCGTCTTGCCGTCGCGCCACGTCGCGCCCGAGCGGAAGAAGTCGCCCGCCGCTCCCTCCTCGCAGAGCATGAGGTTGTCGTAGTGGACGAGTTCGGCGGTCGCGAAGCAGTCGTGCAACTCGACGAGGTCGAGATCTTCGGGGCCGACGCCGGCCTGCTCGTAGGCCTGCCTGGCGGCGTTGCGCGTGAGCGTGTTCACGTCCGGCAGCACCTGGCATGCCTCCTGGTACGGGTCGCTCGTGAGGATCGAGGCCGACACCTTGACGGCGCGCCGCTGCTGCTCGAGCGAGAGCGTCTTCAGCTTCTCGCCGCTGACGACGACTGCGGCCGCGGCCCCGTCGCAGTTGGCCGAGCACATCGGGCGCGTGTTCGGGTAGGCGATCATCATGTCGTTCTTGATCTCGTCGAGCGTGAAGCGCTTCTGGTAAGCGGCCAGGGGGTTGAGCGTGGAATGGGCGTGGTTCTTCTCGGAGATCCCGGCGAAGACGTCGAAATCGACACCGCCGTACTTGTGGCCGTACTCCATGCCCACCTGGGCGAAGACGCCCGGCATGTTGTCGGTGCCGATGCGGCCGTCGGTCGAGGCGACTGCGCCGTAGCGACCCTTCGGCGTCCATTCGTGGGCGCCGCCCGACGACTGGGGCTTGGCCCCGAGCAGTCCGACGCCGGCGAGCTTCTCGACGCCGACGGCCAGGCCCATGTCGCATTCGCCGGCCTTGACGGCCATGATCGCCGTGCGCAGCGCGGTAGCGCCGGTGGCGCAGGCGTTCGACACGTTGAACACCGGGATACCGGTCTGGCCGACCTGCTTCTGGATCTGCTGGCCGATGCCACCGGGACCCATCAGGTTGCCGGCGGCCAGGATGCCGATGTCGGCCATCGTGACACCGGCATCGGCGATGGCCGCCAACACCGCTTCGGACGCGAGATCGACGACGTCCTTTTCGGGGTACTTGCCGAACTTGGTCATGTTGATCCCGAGGATCCAGATGTCGTCACTTGCGCTCATGTGCTCCAGCTTTCTGCGGTGGTCATTTCCACGTTTGTGACAACAAATCGGAGAACCGGGTCTCCGATTTCTTGTCACAAACGTCGATGTACGGGCTGTCGGGTCGTCGGTTGGGAAGAATGTCAGTGGTGGTCTTGGGTCGGGTCAGGCGGGTTCGAAGGCGAAGCCGACGGCTTCGACGCCGTTGTCGTCGGCGCCGAGTGAGTAGGTGGTGAGGCGCAGCTTCATTCCGGTCGACACGTGCTCGGCGTCGGGGGTGATGTTGCGCAGGTTGCCGCGCACGCTCGTGCCGTCGCAGTCGACGACGCCCGACACGAAGGGCACGTCGACGCCGGGTGCGGCGAACGCGACGATCGTGAAGGTGCGCAGTTCTCCCTCCGGAGCGATCGACACCTGGGAGAACTCGGTGGCGAAGCAGGATGCGCACGCGTTGCGACGGTCGAAGAACCGGGCACCGCACGAGGTGCATTCGTTCGCGACCAGATGGGGGTCGCCGTCGTCGAGTACGAGGTAGTCGACGATCGGCACGCGGGTGGTGGTCTCAGCCATGCCGACGACGGTAGTCAGCGGGCGGTCGTGGCACCGAGTTCGACGAGCCATGCCGGGAGCCGGGTCGGTCGTCCCTCCGTCGTGACGCAGCCGTGGACCGTCACGCCGGTCGCCCGGATGCCGATGTTCCCGTCGGGATCCTCGACGGTGATCAGGTACGCCATCTGGAACGTCGTTCGCGTCACTGCAGCGAGACGCAGCCGCACGTCGACGAGGTCGTCGAAGTGCAGTGGCTGGCGGTAGCGCAGGTACGACTCGAGCACCGGCGACTCCAGCCCTTCGTCCCGCCACTCCGTGAACGGATGCCCGACGTGTCGGAGATACTCCACCCGGGCTTCCTCGAAGTAGGCGAGGTAGTTGCTGTGGTGCACGATGCCCATCGCGTCGGTCTCGACGAAGCGAACCCTGATCTGGTGGACGAAGTCGTACTCGTCGGTCGAGGTCGATGGGTCGATCGAAAGGCGCACGGCTGCGACGGTAGCGATCGCGGTCGAGTTCGGGTGCGCGCCCGCGTCGACGGCGATACTGGTGGGCGATGACGCCCGCTGTTCGAACGCTCGAGGCCGCCGGCATCGCCTTCAGCGTCCACGAGTACGACCGTGGCGACGACCCCAAGGACTTCGGCCGCGAGGCAGCCGCGGCGCTCGGGCTGCCGTTCGACCAGGTGTTCAAGACCCTGGTCGTCGAGAGCGAACACGGGCTCGCCGTTGCGATCGTTCCGGTGAGTTGCAAATTGTCGATGAAGCTGTTCGCTGTGGCGCTCGGTCTGAAGCGCGTCGCCATGGCCGACCCGAGCGCGGCCGAACGTTCGAGCGGCTACGTGGTCGGTGGCATCAGCCCCCTCGGTCAGCGCAAGGTACTGCCGACCGTGATCGACGAGACCGTCGAGCTGTTCGACGAGGTGTACGTCAGCGGTGGACGGCGCGGCATGGACATCGCGCTGCGCCCCGCCGATCTCGTCGCCCTGCTCGACGCGGTCGTCGCGCCGATCACCGCGTGATCACCGCGCCGGGTGGCGCATCAGGGCTTCGATGCGGGCGACGCGCGTGCGAGCAGGAGGGTGTGACGTGGCGAGACGTGCCCGCCATCCGATGGGCCGGGCGCCGTACCCGTGGGCGAGCACATACCGCAGCGCGCCCGCCAGCTCGGCGCCGAACCCCATCCTCACTGCGAGCTGGTCGGCTTCGAACTCCGACGAATGGCCGACCATGTTGGTCACGGCGTCGCTCCCGCGGATCGCGGCGGTGAACACCCAGGCGAGTCCACTGAACAGCGCGGCTGCGACGCGCCCGATGGCGGTGACGAGGGCGGAATGCTTTCCGAAGCTTCCCGCCGCCGCCTGGGCGACGTTCTCGAGGTAGAACCCGATGCGGGCGAGCAGCACGACGGGGGCCGACAGCCAGTGCCCGAACGTGATCGCCACCGTGTGCAGCCCGAGATGATGGCTCAGTTCGTGGGCGAGGACGCCCCGCAACTGCTCGGTGGTCAACTCGCTCACGGCGAATGTCGTGACGACCACCAGATGCCCGCCACAAGCGAACGCATTCACCTCGTCGGAGTCGACGACGCGAATGACGTACCGGCTCGCCGGCAGTCCGTTGGCGTCGGCGATGGCGACCCAGATCGGCTCGATCGACGTCGCCTCGTCAGGTGTCGGTCGGCGCGCGCCGATGATCGGTGTGAGGACGAGGACCTGGAACGGGCGGACGAACAGGAGCAGACCGGTGGCGAGGAACCCGGTGACGAACATCCAGTAGGACAGCGGCGACCCGATGATCTGGTCGACGAGCAGGTGGATCGGGACCCAGAACACGACGAGCGCGAGCAGGCTGAACGGGAGCATGACGGCCACCGGGACGAACGCCCAGAGTGCGCCCCGCTGTACCCTCCGTGCGCCCCGATGACCATCCATCCAGGTCACAGGATACGACGGTCTCTCAAGACCTCGTCTGGATTGATGATCGGTGCTGGCGATCCGATCGGCGCGGGGTCATGATGGCCTCGGGACGGGATGAGCCGTCTCATCCGCCAGGTGTTTGCGACAGGACGTAGAGGGATGACCATCGAAGAATTGCGCGTCGACGAGCGTCAGCTGCGGCAGATGCTCGACGACTCGGCTCGTCTCTGCGCGACCGATCCCGACGCATCGAAGCGGTTGGTGCTCGATGCACGGGTCCTCGCCCGTGCGGGCGCACACCAGGCCCTCGAGGCCGAGGCGCTCTATCAGCTGGCGCTGCTCGCCCATCATCGCGCCGAGAGCGAGGACGCCTTCGCGCTCGCCTCGGAAGCCGTTGCGCTGACCCGTACCGAGGAGCTCGCACCGAACGAGCGCAGCGTGACGTTGGCGTGGTCGTTGCACCTGTTGGCCGTGATCCACTATCAGGCCAGCAACTTCGCGTCCGCGCTCGACAACGGGTTGCGAGCGCTGCAGATCTACCGGGCGACCGACCACACCGGCGACGAGGCTCGGATCCTGCACACCATCGCCGCGATCTACCAGTCGATGGGAGACCACGACCGGGCGATCGCGACGTATCAGCAGGCGCTCGCGGTCAACGAGCCACTCGGCCGCTGTGACATCGACGCCATGGTGCTCGGCAACCTGGCCCGCCTGCTCGGTCGTCGAGGACGATACGAGGAGGCGGTCGCCGTCGGCCAGGAGGCGCTCGCCACCGCACGCGAACACGCCCCGTTGCTCGTCGGCAGTGTGCTCGCCGATCTCGCCGAGGCGTACGTCGGATGTGGCGACGAAGCGAACGCGGTCGCCTGCTTCGCGCTGGCCCGTGACGACTGGGACAAGCGTCAGGCCGGTGGCGGCGACCTGGCCCCCGCCGAACAGCTCGCGGTGATGCTCTCGGAGGGTCGGGTCGCGCTGCGAGGTGGGCGGATCGGCGACGCGATCAGCACCCTCGGCGCCGCGCAGGATCTCGCCGACCGCACCGACAACCGACAACTCGAACTCGAGATCCACGACCTGTTGGCCACGGCGTTCCGTCAGGCCGGGCGCTACGAAGAGGCGCTGGAATCACGTGAGCGCCACTTCGCGTTGCACCGCGAGATCTTCAACGATGCCGCCGATCTTCGCCTCCGCACCCTGCAGATCGCGCACGACGACGAGACCGCACGGCATCAGATGGAGATCACGAAGCTGAAGACGGTCGAGCTGGTCACGCACTTCGCGACCGAGCACATCGATCCGGACGCCTATCACCTGGAGGCCTTCGAGCGTCTGGCCGCGCTCGCCGAGATGCGCGGCGGCAACACGACGCGCCACACGAGTGCGGTCGGCGACCTCGCGGCCGAGATCGGACACGCGATCGGCCAACAGCCGGAATGGTGCGAGCGCCTGCGCCTGGCGGCGCGCCTGCACGACATCGGCAAGGTGGCGGTGGCCGATTCGACCCTGCTGAAGCCCGGGCCGCTGACGGTCGAGGAGTTCAACGACGTGAAGCAGCACACCGTGTTGGGACGGCGTCTGTTGTCAGGCGTGTCCACGGAATTGTTCGCGCTCGCCGCCGAGGTGGCATGGACGCATCACGAATGGTGGGACGGGGCCGGGTACCCGAACGCGTTGAGCGGCAAGGCCATCCCGTTGTCGGGGCGGATCGTCGCCATCGCCGACGTGTACGACTCGTTGGCGAACCGACGCGTGTACAAGCGGGAGTGGAACGTCGTGGAGTCGGTGCGCTTCGTCGCCTCCGGCGGCGGTACCCAGTTCGAGCCGGAACTCGTCCAGGCGTTCCTGTCCGTGATGTCTGCCCGTCATCCCGGCCTCGCCGGGCAGCTCGCGTAACGCGTCACGTCAGGGCGTTGCGAACCCACTGCGCCACGAACTCGGCGAGGCTGTCGACCGTGACGCTGGGATCGAGTGTTGCGCTGCGGTAGGAGTTGGAGAACGACGAGACGGCGCCGAGTACGCCGATGGAGAGCAGGTGCGGATCGCCGTCGGTGATCGTGCCGTCGCGTTGGCCGCTGACGACGAGACGGCGGACGTCGTCGAGGTAGACCCCGGAGCCCTCGCTGAACACCTCGGCGAACTCCGGGTCGGTGCGCTCGACTTCGAGCAGTGCGAAGTAGGCGGCGTTGGCAGCCATGAACCGCACGCTGGCGGCGGTGCCCGCCACGATCCGGTCCAACGCGTTGTCCTCCGAATCCATGGCTTCGGCCTGGGACCGGCGCAGGCGGCGCCGCATCACGCGTACGAGTTCGGTGAACAGCGCGGCCTTGGTGGGGAAGTACCAGTAGAACAGGCCTTTGGCGACGCCGGCCTCGCGACAGATGTCGGCGATCCTGGTCGCGCCGTATCCGTGCCGCGCGAAGAGGGCAGCGGCGGCGTCGAGGAGCTGTTGTTTGCGCTCCTCGCCGTGGCGGGTGTGGGCGCGGGCCCCCGTCGCCGTGTCGCCAGCCGTGTCGCCAGTCGGGTCAGCAGGCGGGTCGTGGGTCAGGCCGTCGGCGAGATCGTTCGCGGCTCGGGGCGCATCGACCGACATGTCGACAAACGTATCTTGACCGGCCGGTCAAGTTCCAGGCCGGCCGAAGTTCTACACTGCGATCGTGGCGTTGACCCGAGACGAGCGGATCGCCAGCAGGACGCGCAACGACAAATGGCAGAACGCGCCGCTGCGCATCGAGATGCTCGAGTGCATCAACTGCGACGCCTGCCTGCGCCACTGCCCGCCGACGTTCGGTGCGATCTTCAATCACGGCGCCGACGTGATCATCGTGCCCGAGCTGTGCAGTGGCTGTGACAAGTGCCTGCCGGCGTGCCCGGTCGACTGCATCTATCCCGACCCGGACTGGGCTGCGACCCCGGTTCCGGACGACTGGTGGGACCAGCCCGGGTCGGCGGACGACCCGTACCGATGACGTGGCCGCCTCACCCGCCATCGCACGGTCCATCTCCCCGTTCATCTCCACCGTCCATCTCCTCCGTTCATCATCACCCACCATTTCACGGTAGAACGTGGAGATGACGACATCGATCCTGCCCGGCGCGGAGCCGATCTCCCATGTCGGCACCACGACCACGGGCGTCTTGGCGGTGCACGGGTTCACCGGGAATCCTTCGTCGATGCGGCTGATCGCCGAGGCGATGGTCGACCAGGGACATCACGTCGAGCTGCCGCTGTTGCCCGGGCACGGCACGGCGGTCGAGGAGATGCTCGACACCGGCTGGCCCGACTGGAGCGCGGCGGTCGAAGCGGCGTACCAGCGGCTCTCGGATCGCACCGAGCGGGTCGTCGTCACCGGGCTGAGCATGGGCGGCTCACTCACGTTGTGGACGGCACTGCGACATCCCGAGGTGGCCGGCATCGTGTGCGTCAACCCGGCGACACGGCCTCAGGCGGCCGACGTGCTCGAAATGGTGCAGGAGCTGATCGACGAGGGCAACGAGGTGATGCCCGGGATCGGTGGCGACATCGCTGACCCCGACGTCGTCGAGTCGGCCTATCCGGGGACACCGCTGCGACCCCTGTTCTCGTTCCAGACCGACGGGCTCGCTCCGATGGCCGAGCGATACGACGAGCTGACGATGCCGGCGCTCATCATCACCTCGAAGCAGGATCACGTCGTCGATCCGTCCGACAGCGACCACCTGGCGTCGACCTTGGGCGGTGAGGTCGAGCACGTGTGGCTCGAGCGGAGCTACCACGTGGCGACGCAGGACTACGACCGGGACGCGATCGTCGACATGGTGACCACGTTCGTGAAGCAGGTGGCGTCCTGATCGCGAGCATCCCCAGCCCGTCGTTCAACTCGATCGACATCGGGCCGCTCAGCCTCAACCTCTACGGGTTGGCGATCGCCCTCGGCGTGATCGCAGCGGTCTGGCTGTTCGGCCGACGGCTGGAAGAGCGCGGCGCAGGCACCAAGGACGACGCCAGCGGGATCGCCATCTGGACGGTGCTCGCCGGCGTGGTCGGAGCCCGGCTTTACCACGTGGCCACCGACATCGAGAAGTTCCGCGGCGACTGGGGCAAGGTCCCCGCGATCTGGGAAGGCGGGCTCGGGATCCCGGGTGGTCTGCTGCTCGGCACGGCCGTCGGGCTGTACGTCACCCACCGCCGTGGCATCGACATGGCGGTCGCCGCCACCTGCGCCGCCCCGGCGATCCCGCTCGCGCAGGCGATCGGCCGGTGGGGCAACTACTTCAACCAGGAGCTCTACGGACGACCCACGTCGTTGCCGTGGGGGCTCGAGATCGACGCCGAACATCTCGAGGCCGGCTACGCGGTGGGCACGACGTTCCACCCGACGTTCCTCTACGAATCGCTGTGGTGCCTCGGCCTGTGCTTCCTGCTGCTGTGGATCGATCGCCGATTCCGGCCCGCCCCTGGTCAGCTGATGGCGATGTACTTCATGGGCTACGGCATCGGCCGGTTCTGGATCGAGGGCATGCGCATCGACGAGGCCGATCAGGTCGCCGGGCTCCGCTTCAACCAGTGGGTGGCGGTTGCGATGGTCGTCGCCGGCGCCATCGCCCTGGTTGTGATGCGCAGATATCCGGTGGCCGAGCCGGAGCCGCGGGTCGCCGCGTTCAGTCAGGCAGACGAAGACCCGACACCGGATCGAACAGATGCGGAGTCCCCGGCGTCGGAGTGAGGCTCACGAGGTCGCCGATGGTGGCGCCGCTGAGGCCGTCGACCCGGGCGACGACGTGCGCGTCGGAGCCCTTGACCGTGCAGTAGAGGTACGCCTCGGAACCGAGTTCCTCGACGACGTCGACGGTGGCGTCGAGCCCGCCCGTCACGGCGACCCCCACGTCGTTCGGTCGGATACCGATGGTGACGCTCGAGCCCGACAACGCGTCACGTTGCGCCGACGTCAGCGGAATCGTCAAGGTGCCGTAGTTCGCACCGTGGTCGTCGACGGTGCCGGTGACGATGTTCATCGCCGGCGACCCGATGAACCCGGCGACGAACACGTTGACCGGATTGGTGTAGAGCTCGCGAGGTGAGGCGCACTGTTGCAGGACGCCGTTGTTCATCACCGCCACGCGGTCGCCCATCGTCATCGCTTCGATCTGGTCATGGGTGACGTACACCGTCGTCACGCCGAGTCGTCGCTGCAGCGCTGCGATCTGGGTTCGGGTCTGCACGCGGAGCTTGGCGTCGAGGTTCGACAGCGGCTCGTCCATCAGGAAGACCTTGGGCTCACGCACGATGGCCCGGCCCATTGCGACGCGTTGGCGCTGGCCGCCCGACAGCTTGGCCGGTTTGCGGTCGAGGTAGTCCTCGAGGTCGAGGATCCGGGCGGCGTCACGAACGCGCGCCGCTCGTTCCTTCTTCCCGATCTTCTTCACCTTCAGGTGGAAGCCGATGTTCTCCGCGACGGTCATGTGCGGATAGAGCGCGTACGACTGGAACACCATGGCGATGTCGCGGTCCTTCGGCTGCACGGAGGTGACGTCCTCGTCGCCGATGAAGATGCTGCCACCATCGGTGGGTTCGAGCCCAGCCAGCATCCGCAGCGTCGTCGACTTCCCGCAGCCGGACGGTCCGACCAGCACGAGGAACTCACCGTCGGCGATCTCGAGGTCGAGCCCGTCGACGGCAGGGGTCTTCTGACCCGGATAGATACGCGTCGCTCCTCGGAAGCTGACTTCTGCCACGTCGCCACCGTACTGTCGGTGGCGGATGCACGATCTCATTTCTCTCTCGAACCTCGATGCCGCTCACCGGACCGACGTCGTCGTGGACGTCACCACCGGCGTGCCGACGGTCGTCCACTGGGGCGCGCCGCTCGGTGAGGGCGTCGACCTGTCGGCCACTCGTCGGGCGCTCGATCGGCCGCGTGCGAACGGAACACTCGACGTGATCGCACCGGTCTCGATCGTGCCGGAGCACGGTTCAGGGTTCCCCGGGCGGCCTGGCCTGCTGGGACGGCGCGGCGGCGGCCGGGCGTGGTCGCCTCGATTCACCACAGCGGGGGAGGCGTCGGTGACCGATCGATCGATCGTCACCGTCGCCGAGGACACCGTTGCCGGCCTCCGGCTCGAGACCACGATCGAGCTCGACGAGGCGTTGCGCGTCAGGGTTGCGCTGACCAACACCGCTGCTCGCCGATATTCGCTCGACGGTCTCACGGTGACGTTGCCGATGCCGGCGCAAGCGTGCGAACTCCAGCGGTTCGACGGGCGATGGGCGCGGGAGTTCCAGGCGGAGCGTGTGGCGTGGCGAGCCGGAGCGGTGATCGCGGAGAACCGTCGTGGACGCACGTCGCACGAACACCTCCCGCTGTTGTTCGCCGGCGAGACCGGGTTCGGCGAGTGGCACGGCGACGTCTGGGGTGTCCACCTCGCGTGGAGCGGCAACCACACGATGCTCGCCGAGTGCCTCGACGACGGTCGGCGGTACATCCAGGTTGGTGAGCTGCTGCATCCCGGCGAGGTCGTTCTCGAAGCCGGCGAGACGTACACGACGCCGGAGGTGGTCGCCGTCTACTCCGGCGAGGGGCTGACACCTGCGACCTGGGGCTTCCACCGCTCACTTCGGGCGCGCTCGACGCACCCGGTGCGCCCTCGTCCGGTGACGCTCAGTACGTGGGAGGCGGTGTACTTCGACCACGACCACGACCGGCTGGTCGCGCTCGCGGACGCCGCAGCTTCGGTCGGCATGGAGCGGTACGTCCTCGACGACGGATGGTTCGGATCGCGGCGCGACGACACGAGCGGGCTCGGTGACTGGACCGTGTCGCCCGAGGTGTACCCCGAGGGTCTGGCGCCACTGATCGAGCACGTGACCGGGCTCGGGATGGAGTTCGGTATCTGGGTCGAGCCGGAGATGGTCAACGCCGACAGCGATCTTGCGCGGGCGCATCCCGACTGGACGCTCGCAGACGACGGGTACGAGCCGATCGTCGGGCGCCAGCAACTCGTGCTCGATCTGGGACGACCCGAGGCGTTCGACCATGTGTTGCGTCAACTCGACGCGCTGCTGCGTGATCACGACATCGCCTTCGTGAAGTGGGACATGAACCGTGCGCACGCCCAGGGTGCCGGTGCCGACGGTGCGGCGGGGACGCATCGCCAGACGCGAGCGCTGTACCGGCTCCTCGACGAGCTGCGATCACGACATCCAGCGGTCGAGTTCGAGTCGTGTGCCAGCGGCGGCGGCCGGGTCGACCACGAGATCCTGCGACGGACCGAGCGGGTCTGGACGAGTGACTGCAACGACGCACTCGAGCGCCAACAGATCCAACGCGGTGCGTCGATGCTGATCCCGCCGGAGCTGATGGGCGCGCACATCGGCCCATCCCGTTCGCACACGACGGGACGGATCCACTCGTTGGCGTTCCGCGGCGTCACGGCCCTGTTCGGCCACCTGGGTGTCGAGTGGAACATCGCGTCCCTCGACGAACGTCTCCAGGACGAGCTGCGAGCGATCATCGAGCTGCACAAGGCGCACCGCACGCTGCTGCACTGCGGCGACGTCGTGCGGTTCGACACCGGCTCGGACGCCCACCTCGCGCACGGCGTCTACGCACCGGACCGGTCGCGGGCGCTGGTCTCGTTCGTCCAGATGGCGACCGCAGGCAGCCTCACCCCGCCGCCGCTCCGCCTGCCAGGACTCGACCCGGACCGTCGGTACGCGGTCGCCCACCTGCCGCTCCCCGGCGAGCGGTGGGGCATGGCCGTGGAGCAACCGGCCTGGCTCACCGATGGGGGTCTCGTGTTGTCGGGACGCCAGCTCGCCGTCCACGGCATCCAACCCCCGATCCTGCACCCCGAGTCGGCCGTCCTCTTCACCCTCGACGCAGTGTGAGTTGGTGCGCGGGGTCAGGCACCGCGCACCAACTCAGGCGAGGTTCTCGCCGTGGAAGATGTCGCTGACGCTCGTGTCGTCGAACACGGCGCCGAGGGCCTCGGCGATCAGCGGTGCCACCGACAGCACCTCGATCTTGTCGAGCTGCTTCTCGCTCGGCAGCGGAAGCGTGTTGGTGAGGATGATCCGCTCGAGGGGGCTGTTCTTGAGTCGGTCGATAGCCGGGCCCGACAGCACACCGTGGGTGGCCATCGCCCAGACCTCGCGTGCACCGCGCTCCACCAGCAGCTCGGCGGCGGCGCAGATCGTGCCGGCCGTGTCGATCATGTCGTCGGTGATCACGCAGAGGCGGCCGGCGACGTCACCCATGACCTCGGTCGCCTCGGCGACGTTGGCGGTGCCCTTCGGGCGGCGCTTGTAGACGAACGCCAGGTCGGCGCCGCAGTCACCGAGGTGCTGGGCCATCCGTTCGGCGACCTTGATGCGCCCGGCGTCGGGCGAGACGATCACTGGCGCGGTCGCGTGCTCACGCAGGTACGCCTCGAGCACCGGCATCGCCGTGAGATGGTCGACCGGGCCCTCGAAGAATCCCTGGATCTGACCGGAGTGCAGGTCGATCGAGATCATCCGCTTGGCGCCGGCGACCTTGAACATGTCGGCCACGAGGCGAGCCGTGATCGGCTCGCGACCCTCGGCCTTGCGGTCCTGGCGGGCGTACCCGTAGAACGGGCAGACGGCGGTGATGCGCTTGGCCGACGCGCGATACGCGGCGTCGATCATGATGAGGTGTTCCATCAACGAGTCGTTGATCGAGCGCTCATCGACGCCGTAGTGGCTCTGGATGATGAACACGTCGGAACCACGGATCGACTCGCCGAACCGGCACCGCACCTCGCCGTTGGAGAACTCGACGAGGTTGTCGTGTCCGAGCTCGATGCCGAGGTGGCCGGCCACCTCCAGGGCGAGTTCACGGTGCGTCCGTCCCGAATAGAGGGCGAGCCGCTTGGTCGTGACCTTTTCCATGGCTGTGACTGCTCTCCCTGTTGAACTCTGTTCACCCGACGGGTGCAGTGTAGAACGCCCCGGTCGTGGTGGCCTCAGGGATCGAGGAACCCGCAGGAAGATGGGCGTACGGGCCCACGATCGCGCCCGGTCCGACCTCCGAATCGCGCCCGACGGTGTGCTCGACGGTCGACCCCGCGCCGACGCTGCAGTCGACGAGCTGGGTGTCCGGCCCGAGCTCGCAGTCGTCACCGACCACGGTCGAGCCCTGCAGCATCGTGCCCGGATAGATGGTGACGTCGCGTCCGATCTTCACGGTGACGTCGATGAAGGTCTGACGCGGGTCGAGCATCGTCACGCCGTGCAGCAGCCAGTGGCGGTTGGTGCGCGCCCGCAGTTCGCGCTCGGCGAGCGCCAACTGCCAGCGGTCGTTGACGCCTTGAGTCTCGCCGGCCGGTGCCTGGACGCAGCCGATGCGGTGGCCCATCTGGGCGAGCACCGAGATCACGTCGGTCAGGTAGTACTCGCCCTGGGCGTTGTCGGTCGTGAGCTTGCGCAGGGCCGGCCCGAGGAGATCACGTCGGAAGGCGTAGATGCTGGTGCAGATCTCCTTGACGTCCAGCTCGTCGGGCGTGGCGTCGCGGTGCTCGACGATGCGTTGGGCCTGGCCGTCGTTCTTGCGGATCACGCGGCCATACCCGGTCGGGTCGTCGACCACGCTCGTGAGCAGGGTCGCCGCGTTGCGGTTGCCGACGTGCGCTTCGACGAGATCGAGGAGCGTCTCGGGACGGAGCAGTGGCGTATCGCCGGGCAGGACGACGATCGTCGCCTCTCCCTCGTCGTAGTCGTCGCCGGGGAATGCCGTCATCCCGATGGCGGCGGCGTCGCCGGTGCCGTTCTGCTCGACCTGTTCGACGAACGCGATGTTCGACCACGCCGGGGCGAGCTGTTGCACCTTCTTGGTCACTTGCTCGGCGCCGTGCCCGACGACGAGAGCCGTGCGATCGGGGTGCAGCAACTCGAGCGAATGGATGACGTGCAGCACCATCGCCCGCCCGCAGATGAGGTGGAGGGGCTTGGGCCGGTTGGACCGCATGCGCGTTCCCTCACCGGCCGCGAGGACGATCGCTGAAACATTCATGAGCTCCGGGGAGAGGAATCGGACCCCTATTCTCGGCACCAAAAACCGCTGTCTTACCGTTAGACGACCCCGGACGGTCGAAATCGCCACGGTATCGGCGGGTGGCGACTCTTGCCACGACCGATAGCGTGGCGACCCTTATGGGTTCGTTGATCAAGAAGCGTCGCAAGCGCATGCGGAAGAAGAAGCACAAGAAGATGCTGCGACGCACGCGCCACCAGCGTCGCAAATAGCACCGTCCATCTCGACCTTCGTCGCCTCACCGGCTCCGGCTACACCAGTTCTGGCTCCACCAGTTCGGGTTACGCACCGGGGCCGGTGGCGCGTACGGCGTCCACCGTGCGCGTCCTGACGATCGTTGCGCCGCGTGCCGCGAGTTCGGCGAGTTCCGGGCCCGAATCCGAGGTGGCGTCGAGGAACCACGTGGCGCCGCTGCCTGCGAGCGTGGGCGCCACCCCCGTGTGTCGGAGGATCTCCTCGCGCCAGCGCGCGAGCTGCGGTTCGACGACGAGAGCTGCCGCTTCCAGATCGTTGCGCTCGCTCGCCTGCTCCCGGCGGCTGAGTTCGTCCCACGCCCGGTAGACGGCCGGCGTACTCACGTGCAGCGGCGGCACGATCAGCGTGATGGTCCGCTCGACGAACGGGAGGGGTTCGACCACTTGGCCGATTCCGGTCACCCGGGCCCGGCCGCCGACGAGGCAGAAGGGGATGTCGGCACCGAGCTCGGCTGCCCGGCTGAGTTGTTCGCTGGTGAGGCGCTCCGGCGACGATCCGAAGCCGGCCCAGCGCAGGGCGGTCGCCGCGTCGGTCGATCCACCGCCGAGCCCGCCGCCGTGCGGGATCCGCTTGTCGATCGTGACGTGCGCGACGCGGCCTGCGAGTCGCAGTGCGCGAGCAACGAGGTTCGACCCGTCGAGCGGCATCCCGGCGGCGAACGGACCGGCGGCATCGAGTCGGCTCGTGTCGCTCGGGTCGTCGCTCTCGTGGAATGTCAGGGCGTCGTGGAGCTCGAGGCTGACCATCTCGGCGTCGATCAGGTGGTAGCCGTCCTCACGCACGCCGGTGACGTGCAGCGACATCGTGAGCTTGGCGTGCGCCCGCCTGGCCGGAGACGTGGGCATCAGGTCGGCTCTGGTCCCGCGACTGCATCGGCGAGGCGACACCAGGCGACGACGTCGAGTTCCTCGGCCCGTGCGGTGGGGGCGACGTCGGCGGATGCGAACTGCTCGGCGGTCACGAGATCGCCGAGCGACTTGCGCAACATCTTCCGGCGTTGCCCGAACCCGGTCCGCACGAGAGTGAACAGCAGGTCGGGCTCGGTCGCAGGAGGGGTTCGCCGTGTGATCTCCACGAGCGACGACTCCACATTGGGTCGCGGCACGAACACCGAGGCGGGCACCTGACCCACGACCTTGGCAGTTCCCCAGTAGGCGACCTTGACGCTGACGGCGCCGTAGGCGGATGTCCTCGGCTGTGCCGCGAACCGCTCCGCCGCTTCACGTTGCACCATCACGATCATCCGCTGGACGTGGGGCACGGTGTCGAGGATGTCGCAGATCAGCGGGGTCGCCACGTTGTACGGCAGGTTCGCCACGAGCACCCAGCCGCCGGCGACGGCCGGGTCGAGCGTCGCGTTCCAGTCGGTCTGCATCGCGTCGGCCTCGATGACCGTGACGTTGCTCCGACCGTCCATCACCCCACGCAGGAGCGGAACGATCCCGCGGTCGACTTCGATCGCCGTGATGGCCGCTCCGGTGTCGGCGAGGGCGAGGGTGAGCGATCCGAGTCCCGCACCGATCTCCACGACGTGGTCGGTCGGGCCGACGCGGGCGAGTTCGGCGATCCGGCGGACCGTGTTGGGGTCGGCCACGAAGTTCTGGCCGAGATCACGCCGGGGGGCGAGGTCGTTCGATTCGAGGAGCTCGCGGATCGCCGGTCGCGAGTGGGTCACTGAATGATCTCGACCGGGATCGGCGCGTCGGTGAGGTCGGCGATCTGGGAGAACGTGTCGGTGTGCATGATGAGGCCGGTGTCGGTGGTCGAGTACACCCGTGTGGCGATGCAGTCGACGCTGTGGCCGTTGTTGAGGTTGACGACGGTGATCGTGGTGCCGGTCTTGATGTTCGACGCGAGGCACGTGTCGATCGGGGTGATCGAGCTGCGATAGCTGGCCGACGTGGTGATGCCGGCGACGGCTGGCGCCGCGGGAACGGCGATCTCGGCCGCTCCGCCACCGGAACCGGCGCTCGGGCCATCGAGGAAGATCGGCGCCGACGGGTCGGCGAGCACGGTGGTCGGCGGCACCGTCGACGGCGGCTGTGTGGTCGCCGGCTCGGCACTGATTGCGGTATCGGTGGCCACGACCGCTGGGTCCCCGTCACCCACGTCGATCCCGACGGTCGCCACGTTCGGCCCGCCCGAGTCGGTTTGATGGTTGGCCCACCACAACGCCGGCAGGGCGAGCAGGGTCAGGCCAGCTGCCAGTAGGAATCGCCGTCGGTCGGTCTCGTTGGGTGTCACTGATCACTCCGTTCGGCGTGGCCAGGACACGGGTCCGGACGCTGCCGTTCAGGGTTCACGATCGTATCCTGCATTTGGCCAGCTCAGCGCACTCTCGCGCCGGGGCCAGCCCCGCCGTCAATCCCTCGAACGGGTCAAATCCCCGTTTGCGACAAGATTTCTGCGGACCGGGTCACCGATTTGTTGTCACAAACGTGGTGTTGGCTCAGACGGCGAAGATGGCGCGGGCGTTGCCGGTGGTGGCGTCGGCGATTGTGGTCGCCGGGACATCGCGCAGGTCGGCGATGAACTGGCCGACGTGGGCGACCCAGGCCGGTTGGTTCGGTTTGCCGCGGTGGGGGAGCGGTGCGAGGTAGGGGCTGTCGGTCTCGACCAGCATCCGATCGAGCGGGCACATGCGCGCCGCGGCTTGGACCTCGGGCGCACCCTTGAAGGTGACGATCCCGGAGAACGACAGCGACGCGCCCAGATCGAGACACGTCTGCGCCTCGTCCGGCCCGCCGGTGAAGCAGTGGAAGATCGTGCCGGTGGGCGTGCCCTCGGAGCGCAGGATGTCGAACGTGTCGCTCCACGCGTCGCGTGCGTGAATGACGAGTGGCAGCTTGCGTTCGTGGGCGAGGTGGATCTGCGCAGCGAAGGCGACCTTTTGAACGTCGCGGGCCGAGTGCTCGTAGAAGTAATCGAGGCCGGCCTCGCCGATCGCCACGATTCCGGGGGTGTCGACCAGGTCGCGAATCGTGTCGACGCCGTTCGAGGCGTCGTGGGGGTGCAGCCCGACGGTGGCGAACACGCCGTCGAAGCGCGACGCGAGCTCGATCGCAGCCACCGACGTCGCCCGATCACAACCGACCGTGACCATTTGCGTCACCCCCGCCTCGCGAGCCGCATCGACCGCCCCTGGGGCACCATCCGGAACCCGTTCGTCGTGGATGTGACAGTGGCTGTCGAACCAGACGGTCACCATCACGCCGTCAGTCTGGGGAAGAGGGCGTCGCCTTTCGTGACGGCGGTGCCGCCGGCGTACTGGCCCCACGTGGCGGCATCGGGAAGTCGTTGATCGGCGACGCTGCCAGTCATGCCGATGCGTTCCCACAGGGTCTGGGCGGTGTCGGGGATCGCGGCCGCCACGAGGACAGCGACGATCCGCAACGTCTCGAGCGCATCGCCCATCACCCTGTCGACGTCCGGACCCGGCTCGGCCTTCCATGGTTCGTTCGTCTCGAGGTATGCGTTGGTGGCCCGGATGAGCTGCCAGGTCGCGTCGAGGGCGCGCGCCGGCTGCACCACGTCCCACGCCGCTGCCGTGTCGGCGTACGCCATTGCGGCGGCGGCGGCGAGCGGGCTGTGCGGATCGCACGCAGGACCGATGCCGTCGCACTTCTTGCCCACCACGGTTGCCACGCGGGCGAGGAGGTTGCCGAGGTTGTTCGCGAGGTCGGAGTTGTACCGCGTGACGAGACCCTCGAACGTGAAGTCGCCGTCGTTGCCGTACGGAGTCTCCGCGAGCACGTAGTACCGGAACCCGTCGAGGCCGACATCGTCGATCAGGTCGAGCGGATTGAGCGCGTTGCCGGCGGTCTTGCTCATCTTCTCGCTGTCGACCAGGAGCCAGCCGCCGATCGCCCAGCCCTTCGGCGGCTCGATGCCTGCCGACATCAGCATCGCTGGCCAGTACACGCAGTGCTGGCGGACGATGTCCTTGCCGATGAGGTGGTAGTCGACGGGCCACCAGTCCTCGTAGCCGTCGGTGCCGTCCCCGAATCCGACGGCGGCCAGGTAGTTGGTGAGCGCGTCGAACCACACGTAGGTGACATGTTTCGGGTCCCACGGAAGGGGGATGCCCCATTCGAGCGACGTGCGGCTGATCGAGAAATCGCGCAGCCCGCCGCGGATCAGCCCGAGCGCTTCGTTGCCACGATGTTCGGGTGTCATCGCCGTCGGGTGCTTCGCGTACCAGTCGAGCAGCCGGTCCTCGAACCGCGACAGCCTGAAGAAGTAGTTCTCCTCTTCGAAGTACTCGACCGGACGGTGGTGGATGGGGCACAGGTTCTCCACGCCGTCGATCGTGACCAGATCCTCGTCGGAGTAGTACAGCTCGCACGGCACGCAGTAGAGGCCCTCGAAGATGTCGAGCTCGATGTCGCCGGCGTCGTAGCAGCGCTGCAGGAGTTCGGCGACCGCCGCCTTGTGGCGCGGTTCCGTCGTACGGATGAAGTCGTCGTTCGCGATGTTGAGGCGCCTCCACGCCTCGGCGAACTTCGGGGCGATGCCGTCGGTGAACGCCTGCGGCGTGAGCCCGGCGGCCTCGGCGGCTTGCTGGATCTTGAGGCCGTGCTCGTCGGTACCGGTCAGGAACTTGACCTCCTCGCCGAGCAGCCGGTGCCAGCGGCACACGGCGTCGCCGATGATGGTCGTGTAGGCGTGGCCGAGGTGCGGCTCGGCGTTGACGTAGTAGATCGGCGTCGTGACGTAGAACCGCTTCGCCGGTTCGGTTGATGCATCGCTCGCCACGTCGGTCACCCGCTCAACGCTAGAGGTTCCCCAAACCACCGCACCCATACGTTTGGGTTGGTGCGCGGGGTCTGACCCGCGCACCAACTCGTCCGACGAGACGTGACCGACGTCGCTCGCGCCTGCTTGTCGACGATTCGGCGACGTTCGGTACCGTGCCGGAATGCCTGAGACGTTTGCGGACGCAACTGCCGTCGCCCGACGGACGGTACCGTCCGACGGTCCGAGCGTCGTGTTCGACTCGGAGATCAAGCCGGGTTGGGACATCGGCGGCAACGCCAACGGCGGGTATCTGCTCGCGATCGCCGGCCGGGCGATGGCCGAAACGGTCGGTCGGCCGCCGCTGACCTTGACGGCGCACTACTTGAAGCCCGCGCCAGCCGGGCCCTGCGAGGTCGAGGTCACGACGGTGCGCTCGGGCCGCCGATTCGCCACGGCCACTGCGATCCTGAGGATGGGTGAGACCGAGATCCTCCGGCTGCTCGGAACGTTCGGTGACCAGACTCCGGGCGGCCCATCGGTCAGCTTCGACGGACCGGTCGATCTGCCGAGCTACGAGGACAGCGCCGCGCCACCGTCGCCCGTCGAGGGCCCGCAGCCGGCGATGTTCGAGCGGCTGCGCATCAAGATCCGGCCGGGCGATGCCGGGTTCCGTTCGGGCCAACCGTCGGGACAGGGTGAGATGGCCGGATGGTTCGCGTTCGCGGACGAGGAGCCCATCGATGCGATCGCGCTCCTCCTCGCATCCGATGCATTCCCGCCGGCGGTGTTCAACACCGACCTCCCCGTGGCGTGGGTGCCGACCGTCGAGTTGACGGTGCACATCCGAGCAGTGCCGGCTCCCGGTCCGTTGCGCTGCTGGTTCCGGACCCGGTTCGCGCACGACGGTCTGCTCGACGAGGAAGGTGCGATCTGGGACTCGACCGGCACGCTCGTCGCCCAGAGCCGCCAGCTCGCCTTGATGCCGCGCCTGGCCACCTGACCGGACGAAGTGTGAGTCGTCGCGGCGGAAATCGACGTCTGGGGTCACACTTCGGTAGCCGGACGGTGCGAACGAGCTCGTCATCGCGGCATGTGTGAGCGCTGACGACGAAATCGGCCTGGCCGCTCACACTTCGTCAGCGTCGGCGACGTGATCCGCGCGACGACGCTCGTGCGCTGCCGATCGCCGTTCCCGCGGCGAAACTGGCGCCCGCGATCCCGACCGTCGCCACCGATGCCGCAGTGCGGCGGATCATCGATTTCGTTCGTTGGCTGAAGATGACGATCGGCCAGCCGTGGCGTCGAGCATGGCGCTCGAGCCTGCCGTCCGGGTTCACGGCAACCGGGTGACCGACCGCTTCGAGCATCGGCAGATCGCTCGCCGAGTCGCTGTAGGCGTAGCACTGCGACAGGTCGTAGCCCTGCCAGTCCGCGATTTCCCGCATCGCCTGGACCTTGCCTTCGCCATAACAGAACGGTCCGTTCAGTTCGCCCGTGTACTTGCCGTCGACCACGACGCTGCGGGTCCCGATACCCGACGTCATGCCGAGGGAGTGGGCGAGCGGTTCGACGATCTCCTGTGGCGCAGCCGACACGATGTAGGTGTCGCGTCCGGCATGACGGTGGCGGTCGAGCAGTCGACGCGCCTCCGGTCGGAGGCGGGCGAGCAGCCGAGGGAGGACCTCGGTGTTGAGCGCTTGCAGGTCGCTCTGGCGCATTCCGGTGACGGCCTTCAGCACCCGGGCCCGGACCTCGTCGGTGGTGTTGTCGCTCGCACCGAGCATCTTGAACGTGGCCGCGCCGACAGCATCGCGGGCGAACTCGACGTTCGGGATCAGCCCGGCCTTGCGTGCCTGCAGTGCGAGGGTGAACGCCGACGATCCGGAGATGAGCGTGCGATCGAGGTCGAAGAACGCCGCGCTCGTGCCGGAGCTCGCGACGGTGACGTACTCACTCATCGGCCGGTTCACCTGCGGCGTCGAGACCGATGGCCAACGCGTAGACGTCGCGCTTGGAGACGCCCAGTCGGCTGACCACGGCGGCGGTCGCGTCGCGCTTCGATGCACCCGCTCCGAGTTCGACGCGGAGCGCATCGCGGATCGTGTCGTCGTCGACGAGCACCTCGTCGATCGCGGCGCCAGCGAGCACGAACACGTACTCGCCGCGCGGCTCGCCGATGTCGATCGTGCCGAGCGGGCCGCGCACGACGGTTTCGTACATCTTGGTCAGTTCCCGCGTCACGACGACCATTCGATCATCCCCACACGCTTCGCGCAGATCGTCGAGCGTCCGCAGCGCGCGATGTGGGGCCTCGTAGATCACGATCGTTCGCGTCTCGGCAACGATTTCGGCGATCCGGCCTGCCCGCTCCCGGCCTTTGCGGGGGAGGAATCCCTCGAACACGAAGCGATCGGTCGGCAGCCCGCTGATGGTCACCGCCATGATCGCTGCGCTCGGCCCCGGGACGGCGCTGACCGTGTGCCCGGCATCGATCGCGGCCCGCACGATCCGCTCGCCCGGGTCGGAGATTCCCGGTGTCCCGGCGTCGCTGACGATGGCCACCTCACCGCCGTAGCCCAGCACTTCGAGCACGTCGGCCACCCGGCCCACCTCGGTGTGGTCGTTGCACACGGCCAGCCGCTGCGCCTTGATGCCCGCGTGCTGGAGCAGCAACCCGGTTCGTCGCGTGTCTTCACAACAGATGAGCTTGGCGTGTCGGAGCGTCTCAACGGCCCGGGGTGGGAGGTCACCGAGGTTCCCGATCGGTGTCGCCACGAGCCAGAGGGTGCTCATGCTCCCCGGTGCCCGCCATCGGCGTGTGCGTCCGTGGAGTGCCCGTTCGATTCGCCGGTCGTGTCGTCGTTGCAGCGGACCTCGACCAGGTCGCCGACGCGGAGCCCCCATCGTGCAAAGGCTCCCGCCTCTGCCTCGATGACCCGTCGGGCCCGGCTCACCGGGATACCCATCCGGTGGCGGCGCATCTGGATGGTCTTGATCACCACACCGTCGGCGTCGAGGTAGGCGACATCGATCGGGAACCGCATGCCGATGGTGTGGATCCAGCGGCAGGGTTCGATGACGAGCGCGCCTTCGAACCCGTCACGCTTGAGCAGCCCGCGCCGCCGAGCCGCACGGTCGTCGGCGACCTGTGCCGAGGCCAGGACACGCGCGTCGCTGACCAACCAAGCCATGGTTGCAGCTTGCCAGATCAGGTGGTGATCCGATGCGCGCCGGAGTGTGGCCGCGGCGCGATCCGAGAATCGCGTATCAGCGAGCGTCGCGCCGGATCGGGTTCGATGTGGTGACACTGACATGTTCATTCACGGCAGCAGCGTGCTTCACCGGCGGTGGGCTGTTGATGAAACCCGCCGCTGGTCTCAGTCGTCTCGTGCCGTCGGTCGGCGTGTTCGTGCTGTTCGTCATCGGTGCCGCACTGCTCGCGGTCGCCGTACATCGCGACGGCGAGGTCGGTCCGACGTACCTCGTGGTGGTCGGTATCGAGACGATGCTCGCGTTCGTCCTCGGCGTGGCTCTGTTCCACGAACAGCTGAACCCGATCCGGGTGGTGTCGGTGATGCTGGTGATGAGCGGCACCCTGCTGCTGGCGCGTGACGGGGTGTGAGTGGGTGTTGACCGGCCTCAGACGTTGAAGCGGAACTCCATGACGTCGCCGTCCTGCGCGATGTAGTCCTTGCCTTCGACGCGCATCTTGCCGGCGTCCTTGGCGGCGTTCCACGAGCCGAGTTCGAGCAGCTCGTCCCACTGGATGACCTCGGCCTTGATGAAGCCACGCTGGAAGTCGGAGTGGATGCGTCCGGCACACTCCGGAGCCGTCGAACCCTCGTAGAACGTCCAGGCGCGTGATTCCTTCTCACCGGTGGTGAGGTAGGTGCGCAATCCGAGGAGGTGATAGGCGCTGCGGACCATCCGGAACAGGGCGCCTTCGCCGAGGCCGAATCCCTCGAGGATCTCGGCGCGCTCGTCGGGGTCGGTGATCGCGGCGGCCTCCGCTTCGAGCTGCACGCACATCCCGATGACCTCGACGTTGTCGCCGGCGTTGTTGAACTCTGCCGAGACCAACGCTTCCTTCTCGGCGATGGAGTCGAGGTCGTCCTCACCGACGTTGACGACGACGAGCACCCGGCGGTTCGTGAGCAGGAAGTAGGGGGCGAGCGCATCGCGGACGTCGGGCTTGAGGCCGGCCCGGTAGAGAGGAAGGCCTTCGGCCAGTGCGTCGTGGGCGATCTGGAGATTTGCGGCTTCTTCGGCCATCGACCGGTCGAGCTTGGCCTGGCGCTGGGTCTGGTGGAGGCGCTTCTCGACGGTCTCGAGGTCGGCGAGGGCCAGCTCGATCTCGACGACGCGGAGGTGTTCGAGCGGATCGGACGGCCCGGTGATGTCGTCGTTCACGAACGCCCGTAGGACGAACACGATCGCGTCGACCTCGCGGATGTTGGCGAGGAACTTGTTGCCGAGTCCTTCACCCTTGCTGGCGCCTTCGACGAGCCCGCCGATGTCGACGACCTCGACCGACGCGTGGACGACGTTCTTCGATTTCGACATCGCCGCGAGCCGGTCGAGCCGATCGTCCGGCACCTTGGCGACGCCGATGTTCGGGTCCTTCGTCGCAAACGGGTACGGAGCTGCGAGCGCTCCGCCACCGGTGAGTGCGTTGTAGAGCGAACTCTTGCCCGCGTTGGGGAGACCGACCAGGCCGAAACGTTCCATGAGCCGTCCGAGGCTACCGACGACACGCTCCACCATCCTGCCGAGACAGATCCACGCATCCTCCGTCTCGCATTCCGAGACTCGCCGTGCCCAGATCCGCGCTCATGCCGATCGGAGTCGACCGGTACGATCGGGTCATGGCCGCTGGAACTGCATCAGCCGGATCGATGTCTCCGGAGCAGGCGCTGCTGCGGGTCGTGCACTGCCTCGATCGGGCGCACGACAGCGGGTTCAAGGCCAAGGCGTTCGTCCGGGCGCTCGACGTCGTGCGCAACACCCCATCCGACGAGATCGCCGAGCGGGCCAGGGCGAACACGCTCACCGACCTCGACGGCATCGGATCATCGACGGCAGCCGTCATCACCCAGGCACTCAACGGCGAGGAGCCGACCTACCTGGCGAAGATCGAGGCCGAGTCGCAGGTTTCCATCACGGCGGAGGGGCAGCTGTACCGCGACGCGCTGAAGGGCGACTGTCACCTGCACTCCACGTGGAGTGACGGTGGGGCGCCGATCGAGGCGATGGCGGCCACGGCGATGGCGATCGGCCACGAGTACATGGTGCAGACCGATCACTCGGCGCGCCTCACGATCGCCCATGGCCTCGACCGTCAGCGGTTGACCGATCAGCTCGACCAGATCGCTGCGATCAACGCCGACATCGCGGCGGCGGGGCACGACTTCCGGATCCTGTCCGGTATGGAGGTCGACATCCTCGAGGACGGCGCACTCGACCTCGCCGACGACATGTTGGAGCGTCTCGACGTCGTCGTCGCGAGCGTTCACTCGAAGTTGCGGATGGAACGTGCGCAGATGACCGAGCGGATGCTGCTCGCCGTCGCCTCGCCCCACGTCGACATCCTCGGGCACTGCACCGGCCGGATGATCGGCAAGCGTCCACCGAGCGAGTTCGACGCCGACTACGTGTTCGCAGCCTGCGCGCAGTTCAACACGGCGGTCGAGATCAACTGCCGGCCGGAGCGGCTCGACCCGCCGCGGGAGCTCCTCGACGTGGCGATCGAGTACGGCTGCTGGTTCTCGATCGACTCCGACGCGCACGCGACGGGACAACTCGAGTG
Organism: Actinomycetes bacterium; assembly: GCA_031398325.1. Classification (GTDB taxonomy): domain Bacteria; phylum Actinomycetota; class Acidimicrobiia; order Acidimicrobiales; family Ilumatobacteraceae; genus Sva-07. The sequence goes on along the minus strand of JANNNB010000162.1, from coordinate 10,698 downwards.
GCAGCCGCACGGATGTGACCGGGCCGCCGAGCGAGGGGTCCCGATCGAGCGGATCATCAACACGATGTCCGCCGACGACCTCCTCGCCTGGACCGCCGGCTGAACATTCCGCGGCTCAGGCTCGGGAGAGGAGTGCGCCGTAGGCGGCCATCAGGAGGCCGGCGCCGCGGGTGTCGCCGGTGGTGCCTTCGCCCATCCGGTTCATCACGTAGCTGAAGCTCATCTTCGAGTCGACGTCGACGATCGCGAGGGAGCCGCCCCAGCCGCCCCAGAAGCACGTCCGCGGGTTCGGCACCGGCAGCATCGGGCCCGGTAGGCCGAAGCCCATGCCCAGCACCATGTCGACGCCGAGCACGAGGTCGACGCCACGCTGCTGTTCGTCGAAGATCCGAGCGACGCCGTCCTCCGAAAGGATCGTCACGCCGTTCGCAGTGCCGCCGCACGCGGTCGGGGTGTGGCAGAGGGCGACCGACCGGGCGTTGCCGTGGCCGCCCGCAGCGGGGATCTCGGCTCGACGCCATTCCTTGGTCGACGAGTAGCCGGCGTCGACGGGCATGCTGCTCATCGTCCGGAAGGCGATCGAGTCGCTGTCGACCGAGTCGAAGTCGATGATCGGGTTCGGCGGCGGGATCACGTGGGCGATGCGCGAGTCGTGCTCGGGTCCGGTACCGATGTGGAAGTCGGCCCCGAGTGGACCGGCGACCTCGTCGGCGAAGAAGGTGCCGAGCGACCGACCGGACACCCGCTTGACGATTTCACCGAGCAGATAGCCCTGGCTGATGGCGTGATAGCCGGACTGTGAACCCCGGCTCCCACCATGGTGCCTGCGCGGCGTGGAGCGCGACGAGCTTGTCGTGGTCGAGCGCGTCTTCCTTGGTGAGCATCTCATCCCAACCCGACAGTCCGGCCGAGTGGCTGAGCACATGGCGCGTCGCCACGTTCTCCTTGCCGGCGGCCGCGAACTCGGGCCAGTACGTGCCGATCGGTTCGTACAGATCGAGTTCGCCCCGGTCGGCGAGGATCAGGCAGCACAACGCAGCCATCGTCTTGGTGGTGGACCAGACGTTGACGATCGTGTCCTCTTCCCAGGAGCGATCGCCGTCGTCGTACGTCGCGGTGCCGCCCCAGAGGTCGACGACCGTCTCGCCGTCGACGGTCAGCGCGACCGACGCCCCGACGTCCCCCTGCGTCTCGAAGTTCGACTCGAACACGTCGCGCACCGCTTCGAATCCAGGCGCGACCGTTCCGTTGATTGCAGTGTTCCCCATGGAGCCGACGGTAGTCGCCGGTCATGGCCCGATTCGCACTCGCACTATCATCGACAGCGCCGTTCGGGGGATCGGCGCACCGGCGACGGTGGAACACGACAAGGGGCGCAACCATGGTCGACAAGTGGTTGGTCGAGACCGACCTGAGTGAGGAGTGGGACTTCTACACGCGCGCGAACGTCGGGGAGGTCTTCCCGGACCCGGTGTCGCCGCTGTCGTTCTTCTACTTCCAGAACGAGCACGGACTCGGCGGTTCGGAGAAGGGTTTCCGCAACGCCTACTACCGGATCGGGGTGATGGCGCCAGACGAGCTGCCCGACGACGAGTGCGTCTTCCTGGGCGTCACCGGTGGCTACGCCTACCTGAACGCCAGCGCCCTTCGGATGCTCGGGCATCGGGCACCGGGGATGACGGCCAAGGACATCGACGACGCGTTCTTCGGGGATGCACCGGGCGTCCCGGACTTCGTGGTCAAGCCGGGCTTCGACCGTGACGACCTGACGGCTGCGATCGGCGAGACGTTCAACTGGGTGCTCACCACGCCGGACCTGCCCGATGTCGCCGAGCACGAGAGGATGGTCAACGCGCTGCGCACCAACCGACCCGATCTGTCGACGATGTCCGACGTCGAACTCGTCGAGTACGCCCTCGACCTCGCCGACCGACACCTCGAAGCGTTGTTCGGTGAGCACATCTTCGTGACGTTCCTGGCCACCTTGCCGATGGGGATCATCACCGGGGTCTGCAACGAGGTCGGGCAGCCCACGTCGACGCTGAAGTTGCTGGCTGGCCTGGGCGACGTCGAGTCGGCCGCGCCGTCGATGCTGATGTGGGACCTCGGCCGCATGGTGGTCGGGTCCACCGAACTCACGGCGCTGTTCGAAAGCGGCTACGACGGACTCCACGGGAGGCTCCGGGCCGCGGCCGGAGCGCCGAACGTGGCGGCGTTCCTCCGAGTTTTCGACGATTTCCTGTACCGCTACGGAGCGCGCGGTCCGAACGAATGGGAGACCCGCTCGCCGACATGGGAGACCGAGCCCGATCTGGCCCTGGCCGCGATCGACCGCATGCGGTTGTCCGACAAGTCGGCGGCGCCCCAGCCCCACAACGCTGACCGAGCTGCCGAACGCGAGGCGATCGGTGCCGAGATCTCCGCGATGCTGGCGGGGAATCCGGAGGTGCAGGGTCAATTCCAGGCTGCGTTGCACTCGGCCACGGTGTTCGTGCCAGGGCGCGAACGGACCAAGACGAACAACATCAAGATGATTCACGAGATGCGTGTGGCCTTGCACGAGTTCGGTCGGCGTCGCGTCGCTGCGGGCACCTTCCACGACCACACCGACTTCGGGCTCCTCACTCGCCCCGAACTGCTCGCCGAGGCCGCCGAGCCGGGACAGTTCGTCGACGTGCTCCGCGGCCGGGAGGAACTCCTCGCCGAGGTCGCAGCGCTCCAGGAGCCGTTCCTCGTCCACGGCGGGCGCCCCGCCATGGCTGGGTACCCGAGGCGTGACTCGGTCGTGATCGTGCCGGCGGTCGAGGGCGAGACACTCGTCGGCGTGCCGGGGTGTCCGGGTGTCGTGAAGGGGGTCGCCCGTGTGATCACGGATTCGCACGACCCCACGTCGCTCGAGCCGGGCGACATCCTCGTCGCGCCGATCACCGACCCGTCATGGACCCCGTTGTTCGTGCCGGCGGCCGGCGTGATCGTCGATGTCGGCGCGCCGCTCAGCCACGCCATCATCGTCAGTCGAGAGCTCGGGATCCCGTGCGTGGTGTCCGCGACCGACGCGACCAAGCGCATCGCGAGCGGATCCCTCGTCGAGGTGAACGGCGACACGGGCGTAGTGACCGTGCTGTCGCTCCCGTAGGCTTGGATCCCTATGTCGAAGAAGACCAAGAAGAAGAAGGCCAAGATGCGCCGCTCCAAGGCGAATCACGGCAAGCGTCCCAACATGGGCCGCTGACGCAGCGCATTTGATGAACACGCCACCTCCTGCACGCGGTGAGGTGGCACCTGAGGTGGCGGGCGGTCCGGCCAGAGCCGAGTGGTTGACGATCATCGGAGACCCCGAGATCTGGCGCTCGATCGGCCTCACCGTCACTGCCGATGGTCTGATCCCACTGCTCGGAACGTCGATTCGGCTCGTTCCCGATGGTGGCGGGGTCGATGGTGGCGGGGTCGATGGTGGCGGTGCCGATCGTGGTGGTGGTGGCAATGGTGTCGTCGGTTGGGCGCTGAGCGGAGTGCCCACGGGGGATCGAGCCGATGCGATGACGATCGACGGATTGACCACTGAGTTGGTCGACACATCCGTCCCGGTGCATGCCGATCATGCGCTGGGAGCGTCGAGCCTCGACCATGTGGTGGTGCTGACGCCCGACCTCGAACGGACGAGCGAGGCGATCGCTTCGGCGACCGGGTCGGAGCTGCGCCGGATCCGTGAAATCGGATCGATGCGTCAGGGCTTCCACCGGATGGGCGAACGTGGCAGCGGCGCGTTGATCGTCGAACTGGTCGAGCGCCCCGACGTTCCTGCCGGGCCAGCGACCTTCTGGGGCATCGTGCTGATCGTCGACGACCTCGATGCGGCGTGCGACCTGATCGGAGCTGATCGAATCTCCCCGCCGAAGGATGCCGTCCAGCCCGGCCGCCGAATCGCGACCGTCCGTGGCGACGCCGGTCTCGGCCTTCCCGTCGCGTTGATGACGTCGTAGTGGGTCGGCCCGGCGTGGGGCTCAGCGGTAGTCGCGTTCGGCGAGCGACGTCGGGTCGTCGAGGGCGGCCAGCGCGAAGCCGGCCGTTCGGCGGTAGGCCTCGGTGATGTCGAGGATCTCCTCCGGCGAGATCACGTCGTGGACCGATTCGAACCCGTCGGGCGCTCGTTGCTCGACGAGGTGCATCGGCCGCTCGGGACCGAACCCACGATTGGCCTCCACGATGGCGCTGGTCGGCGGCCGGCGTTCGGTTTCGTAGCGCTGAAGCGCTGCGCGGATGTCGCCGGGATGGCAACGTACGCACCCAGCGAGAACGCGCGCGTCGAGGATCGCCTGCGACGCGCCGTTCGATCCGATCGGGTACATCGGGTGGGCGGCGTCACCGAGCAGGGTGACCCGCCCGAACGTCCATCGATCGATCGGGTCACGATCGACCATGGGGAACACGAAGGTCTGCGGCGCTGACCGGATCAGTGCGGGAACGTCGATCCAGTCGAACGTCCAGCTCTCGAACGCCGGGAGGAAGTCAGCGAGGTCCCCCTGGCGGTTCCAGTCCTCGCGGTCGGCCAACGTCGCGTCGTCCGGCCGCCGTTCGGCGATGAAGTTGAACGTCTGGCGGCCGTCGGGCAGGTCGGCGATCGGATAGCCGACGAACTTCTGTGCCGGGTGCCCGATCCAGATCATCGTGCGCCCGTCGAGAACCGGCTTCCGGTCGACGACGCCTCGCCACAGCAGCGCACCGCTCCACTTCGGTGGGCCCTGGTCGGGATAGAACTGCGAGCGCACCACGGAGTGGATGCCGTCGGCCGCGACGATGGCGGCCGCCCGCACGGTCACCGGCGAACCCGACGGCCCGTCGAACGACGCCAGGCCCGCACCGGTCTGGCCGGTCGTCACGCTCGTCAGCCGGTGACCGAGCCTGATGCGATCGTCGCCGAGCCGCTGACGCGCCGCGCCGAGCAGGATCCGATGCAGCTCCCCGCGGTGGATGGACAGTTGCGGCCACTTGTATCCGGCCGATCGCCCACGCTGTTCGCTCCAGATCTCGCGACCGTTCTTCGCGAAGTATGCGAGCGTCGACGGTTCGACCGCGCTGGCGGCCAGTTCGTCGAGCAGCCCGAGGGCGTCGAGTTCCCGGATGGAGTGGGGGAGCAGGTTGATGCCGACGCCCGCTGGTCGGATCTCACCGGCCGCCTCGAAGACGGTTGCCTCGATGCCGATCTGATGGAGGCTGAGGGCGGTGACGAGACCGCCGATCCCGCCTCCGACGACCGCGACCCCTTCGCCCAGATCGATGTCGAGATCAGGGCCGACCAGGTCCGCAGACATCTCAGGTGAGTCCGAAGACCGTGATGCGGACCGTGGACTGCCGACGCTCACCGGCGGACACGGCGATCAGGCTGTTCATCCACCCCAACGATTCGTCGGCGGTGGACAGCCGGATGTGCGTGCGGAAGTAGTACTCGCTCGGTTCGACGGCTTCGCCCGCGGTGATCCGTGCGACGACGTCGGGCGCGGCAGCTCGGATGCCCGTCGACCGGACCTCGATCAGGGCGCCGTGTTCGGTCTGCAGTACGTAGTGCGCGTCGATCTCGATGACGCCGTCGGCGCGCCCGAACTGCCAGTCGGCTCCGCCCGGGGCGAGCGTGCCGGTGAGGCCACCGTGGCCGGTGAACGTTCCTCCGCTGAACGGGATCAGACGCCGAACGCCGGTACCCGGGTCGCCGAGTTCGACGATCGGAGCGACGTCGATGTCGATCGCCAGCAGTTCCATGAGTTCCATGCAGCCGCCAATGTAGAACGTCCCGCGGTGCGGTGATCAGCGTGCGTGGTCGGGTGCGTGGTCGGTGGCGAACAGGTCCTCGTCGCCGGAACCGCTTTCGGAAGCGTTCGCGTTGGTGGGCTCTGGCAGCGCAGTGGTCTCGGGCGGCGCGGTCGATGTGCTCGCTGTCGGCGCCTCGGTCGGCACGGACGTGGGCGGTGTCGGAGCGGACGAGGCGGGGACGGACGAGGCGGGGACGGACGATGTCGGAACGGTCGCAGGAGTCGATGGCACCGTCGAGGTCGTGCCGTTGCCGGACTTCCCGGTCGTCACCTCCGCGGTGGTCTCGACCGATTCGCCCGTCGGCACGGCCATGTTGCTCGCGCCGTTGTTCCCGTTGCCCCGACCGTTCCCACGAGTCGAGTAGCCCTCGACGCATGCGGTGAACGTGCGCGAGTTGGCACCACCGCCCATCGCGCGCAATGCGAGGTTGTATCCGCTCGTGATCGTGTACGTGTCGAGCGGGGGGTTGTAGTTGGCGGGCGTTGCGTACATGTCGGTGGCGCCGTTCGGATACGGCGACCAGCTGACGAAGTTCAGGACGTTGCCGGCGCTGAGGATCCTCGCCTTGGCGGCGGAGAGGTCGAGCTGAGTGGTCCATCCGAAGTAGTACGGATAGTTGGCGAGGTCGGTCTTCGTGCTCGTCACGGTGGTCACGACACACGCCTTCGTATCGGTCCAGGTGCCCCGGCCGGTGCTGACCGTGTACCAACCGGTGCTCGTCGGAGGTGGCGCCGGCACCGGTGCGTTGTAGATGCAGATGGTCAGCCGTGCGACCTGGGCACTGGTGATCGGCGTGTTGTTCCACTGTGGGTTCCACGGCGAGTTCCGGTTGTTCGCGCTGTTGCCGGTGATCCGGACGGTGGTGGCGCTCGTCGTGGTCACCACCCCTGTCCCGTTGGTGTTGACCTGGTTGGAGTTGACTCCGTAGAACGGTGGCTGGGTCAGGTCGATGTTGATCGCCCAATGATTGGCCGTGGCCGTTGCGCCGGAGATCACGACCTCGGTGCAGAACTGGCGCGACCCGTTGATCGTCCAGACGATGTCGTTGATCACGGTGTGCGGATTGCCCGGACTGATCCCACCCTCGTTGGTCGGGGTCGGCGGGGTACCCCAATTCCCGCTGCTCACCTGCGCGGCGAAGTTCGTCGAGTCGTTCCACGACGCCGACGTGGTCTTCATGATGCCGGTCGCCCCGATGAGGCCCGCCATCGCGAGGATGAGCAGCCCGATGCGCGAGCGGCGGCTCACTGCGGGCTCCCGACGGTCGGCTCCTGGCGCCGGGTGGCTCCCCCACGATGGGGTGGCCGCTCGGCGGGTCGGGGTGACGATGCAATCGCTCCGATGCCGCCGATCAGGACCGCGACCACCGCAGCCGCGATCATCCAGTGCATCGGGGTGAAGCCGGAGCCGCTGCCGCCGTCGGCCTGTTCGAGGCGTACCCGCCCGGCGACGGACCCTTCGCCCGAAACATTCGCGTCGAGCAGTGCCGAAACTTCGAGCGTGTAGGCACCTGCCGGAACGTCGGTGCCCTCATCGACGGCAGCGCACGGCGTGACGCTCGCCGATGCTGCCTCCTCGCAGAGGCGAAAGGTCCACTGGACCTGCTCCGCGATCCCCGTGGCGTGCAGTACGCCGGCCTCGGCGAACCGGGCCGCCGACGGCACGTTGACCGGGTACGTCCGGGTCTGCGTTTCGCCCGGCAGGAAGGTGTCGAAGTCGAGGGAGACGTCGATGGGCTCGGGCGTGGTCGCCTCTGCCGAGATCGTCGTGGACAGAATTCCGAGCGCGGTGAGGAGCACGATCGTCAACAGCGCTGCTGTCACTGTGCGTCCGCGTTGCGTCATGGTGATTCCTGTCGGAGCCCTCGCCTTACCCGGTCAGGATCCGGTCGACGGATTGGCCTACTGGTGTGGGGGCGACGTCACAGGTATCGACGTGGATGCCGAAAGCGGCGAGCGCTCGATCGAGGTCGGCCAGGGCATCCATGTCGGCGAGCGACGGCTCGACCAGCGAACGCTCGACGAGGCTCGGCTCGAGGAGGTGATCTCCTGTCACGCTCGGGAACGGCAGGCGATGCGTGTCGTCGTCATCGAACTCGTCATCGTCGAACTCGTCATCGTCGAACTCGTCATCGTCCGGGCGCTTGCCGCCGTCGAGGAGCGACATGCCGAGGAGTGCGCCGAGTGCGATCACGATCGGCATGGCGACGGCCGGCTGCATCAGTTTCGACACCACGAAGCCGACGTGCGGGATCTGGACGGCCGGCTTCCAGACCTGCTCGCCGACGAGGTACGGGGCGATGTCTTCGAACTCGTTGGCGTCACCCTTCATGTAGATCTTCCATCCGCCTTCGTCGGCGGGCTCGATCTCGGTGATGCGGTGGGTGACCAGCTTCTGTGTCAGGTCGCTCGGGAGCGACACGACGTCGCCGGCTGCGAGGCCGGCGGTGTTGGCCTTCGTGGCGATCAAAAGGTCGCCGGTGCGGATGCCCGGCTCCATCGAGCCGGAGATCACGATGAGCGGCTGCGCCCAGCCGAAGGTGTCGGCGAGGTACAACGATCCGGCGGCGACGCCCAGGAGCGCGCCGAGCCAGAGGGCGATGTTTCCAAGCAGGCGGATGAAGCGCACGGTGTGCTCGTTCGAAAACCACTGCTCCCGGGTGGCACTGCACGAGCAGCACCACCCGGGAACTCAGGATGTCAGAGGATCAGGTGGAGGCCTGGACGTTGATGACGACGTCGCCCGTGAGCCCCTGGCCCTCGATGCCGTCCCAGTCCGGGGTCTGGATCGAGAACGTCACGGTTGCAGACGCCGCCGGAGCGATCGAGGGAGCGGAGTACGCGCTGATGTCCCAGGTCACACCCGGATCGTCGAACAGATCCCCGACTACTTCCACGACCGCTGGCTGCAGAGCAAGGATGCCGTCACCGTCGTTGTACAGCTCGAGCGTCACGGACAGATCGTCGTTGGGCGTCAATCCGCCGAAGGCATCGGCGGGAATGACGATCGAGAGCCCCTCCGTGTCTGCGTCTTGGAATGATCCCGGGGTGTAGGACGGATCGGTCTCGACGGCCAGAACGCGACCTTGCAGCTCGATTGTGCCAGACGCTGCGTCCGCGGTGAACCAGACATCGTCGGTCCACGCGGCGGAGGTGAGGCCGGCCCCGACGCCGATGATGGCGATGCCGGCGAGGCCGAACTTGGCGACCTTGCGATTACGGCTGGCGTTGTCGTTGCGGGGGGATTTCGTAGCCATTTGAGACGATCCTTTCTCGAACACGTGCGGCCCAACGCCACCTGTGAAGCCCGCTGTCGTCGCAGCGAGGCATTCACTCGATCGGGTGACGACGGCCACACCTTGAGCAGAAACAGAGGGCGTCATCCGTTCGTCACGCGGAATGAACACCGCGAAAACTCACGATGCCCTCCACCCGGCGGGAGTGGAGGGCATCGATATCGTCGGCTCGACCGATCCGGAGATCGGATGATCCGAGCGATTCGTGAGTTGCGGTGCGCCACGCTCAGCTGAGCGAGTCGCACCGCAACATCGTCTGTGTGCGGCGAGGTGAACGCCCGGTCAGACCGGGCTTTCGTCCTTGCGTCGCCGAGCGATCAGGGCAACTCCGATACCGGCGGCGAGCGCCATGGCTCCGGCCGTCAGCATCTTCTGGACACCGTCGTTGCCGGTTCGTGGCAGCGTGCAGTTCGGATCGACCGTGCCGCCCGTGGTGCCGCTCCCCCCGGTGGTCTGGCCAGGAACGCACGGGTAGCACTCCTCGGCTCCGGTCGATGACGTGGACCCGCCGGTCGTTCCGGTCTCGACACAGATCGTCGTGGTCGGCGGCGGGGTCACCCCTGGCGGGTTGGCACATGGTGCCGTCGCCGGTGGGTACGACACGATCGCGGTGGCCGTCGGGTTGACCTCGACCCTGATGTTCAAGCCCTGGCGAAGGATCGCGTCGGAGTCATCAGGGATCCATTCGCCGTTCTCGGCCTGCTTCCAGCCCGGCCAGTCGGTCGGAACGCCATTGGCGTCGACCGACGCGCCTGGATAGATGATGCGTCCGGAGAGCTCGGACACCGTGCGGGTTTCGACGACGTTGCCGTTCCTGTCGATGAATGTCAATGTGGCGGGCCCGCTCGACGTGAAGCCGATCGGCTTGATGTTGTACTCGATGAAGGGAGCTTCGCCGATGCAGACCGGCGTGAACGCCGAGACGTCGAGCGAGCGTTCGCCGATCGTCGTCGTCGGGACGTAGTCGGTGTCGACCGGTGCGGTGGCGGTGGCGCTCGTCGCCTGTGGCAACGCGAACGCGGCTGCCGTCGCGACGATCACGCCCGCGAGCCATACCCGCCCGATGCGCCGTGCTCGCCCGTCGCCGCTACCTCGAAAGAATGCCGCCGTCATGAAGATCCGCCCTTGTTTGTCCGTCGGTGTCGATCGCCCCGTTCCGGCTACCACCACACTGCGTGAGATGACCATAGCCAGCCGATCGGGGCTTCGCAATGGTGCTTGACAATCACTTCACGTTGTAGCGTAAGGGTTTCAAGGAACCGTATGCACATTCTGGACATGTTCACACAGCGCGTTGGCCGGGTGACGGGGGGCGATTGAATTCATGAAAACCACGGTACGTGGTCGTGCGCTGGACGCAACTTGCCGAGCAGGGGACGCCAATTTCGGGCGGAGGGGCTGGTCGATCAGTCGATGAGGGCGCCGACCGACAGGCGCAGGAGGCCTGGGTCGGTGCGGGTCGCTGTCAGGTGCTCGACATCCGCTCCCTTGGCGAGGTACGTGACGTCGACGTCGATCGGCGTCGGCGCGACGCTCGGGGGCGTGCGCGCCGCCAGCGTGTAGCCGTCGACGAGCGACATCGGGCCGGCCATGTT
>JANNNB010000148.1:0-24781 GCA_031398325.1 Actinomycetes bacterium | reverse complement strand
GTCGAGTCGGGCTGTGCAGATCGCGCGCTGCTCGGTGCGGGCGACGAGACGCTGACGGGTGAGGATCTCGCTCGCATGGCGCGTGCGGGCGCCACGACGCTCGGCGATCACGGAGCGGTGGTGTACGTCGGCGAGAGCCATCCGCATCTCCCGGTCGCCCTGTTCGCCGCGGCGGTCGGCGGGGTGCCGTACGTGCCGATCAACTACCGGCTCGACGATGCCCAGCTCCTCGATCTGATCGGCGCCCAGCCCGACGCACTCGTGCTCACCGATCGGGCGACTGCGGATCGGCTCGCTGGTGTCGATGCGGAGTTGTTCGACGACTGGCTGGCCGGTTTGCCGGCCGAGTTCGACCCGCCCGACCCGCAATGGGACGACGACCAGGTCGCCGTGGTGCTCTACACGAGTGGCACGACGTCGGCTCCGAAGGCCGCGCTCCTGCGTCACCGCCACCTCATGGCCTACCTGCTCGGCACGGTGGAGTTCGCCAGTGCGAGCCCGGAGGAGACCGTGCTGGTCGCCGTGCCGCCGTACCACGTGGCCGGCGTCGCCAACCTGTTGTCGAACCTGTTCGCCGGTCGTCGTCTGGTGTTCCTGCGGAACTTCGACGCGCAGGCCTGGCTCGACACGGTCCGTGCCGAGCAGGTGACGAACGCGATGGTCGTGCCGACGATGCTCGCCCGCATCGTCGCCTCGCTCGACGGCGCGACCGCCGACACCCCGTCGCTGCGGACACTGTCCTACGGCGGCGCGAAAGTGTCCGAACGCGTCTTGCGCGAAGCGATCGAGGCCTTCCCGACGACCGGCTTCGTGAACGCCTACGGCCTCACCGAGACCGCGTCCACGATCGCCGTGCTCGGCCCCGACGATCACCGCGCTGCGATCTCGTCGGACGATCCGTCGGTCCGGGCGCGGCTGTCGTCGGCTGGCAAGGTGTTGCCGAGCATCGAGGTCGAGGTACGCGACGAACTCGACCAGCCGCTCGCTCCCGGTGAAGTGGGGATGCTGTTCCTTCGTGGTGAGCAGATCTCGGGCGAGTACGCCACCGGCAGCCTGCTGGACGACGCTGGATGGTTCTGTACCCGTGATCACGGATGGGTCGACGCCGAGGGCTACCTGTTCATCGAGGGGCGCGCCGACGACACGATCATCCGCGGTGGAGAGAACATCGCACCGGCCGAGATCGAGGAAGTGCTCCTTGCGCAGGCATCGGTCGAGGAGGCGTGCGTGGTCGGGATCCCGGACGACGAGTGGGGTCAGCGCATCGAGGCGGCCGTCGTTCTTCGAGACGGCGCGTCGGCGAGCGCCGACGATCTTTGCGATGCCGTACGCGCCGCCCTTCGCGGATCCAAGACGCCGGACCGGATCGTGTTCAGAGAGTCGCTTCCGCACACCGACACGGGCAAAATGCTCAGGCGCGTCGTCCTCCAAGAGATGCTCGACGCATCATCGACCAACTAGTGCACACAAGGAACACCAGATGACCCTCACCATCAAGCCCGGAACCCGTCTGTTCAGCGCGGTGTGCGAGACCCAGTTGATCGCCGTCAAGGCACCGACCGACGCGATCGAGCTCACCATCGGTGGCGCATCCGCCCTGACCGAGGCGGCCGCGGCGAGCGGCAGCGTCGCCGACGGCCACGGTGGCGGGACGCTGATCGGCAAGCGCTACGTCGACGACGGCGACACGATCGAGCTGCTGTGTACCAAGCCGGGCGACGGCCTTCCCGCGATCGATGGCGTGCCGTTGTCGATCAAGGACGCGAAGCCACTCCCTGCGAGCGATTGACTCATCAGGCGTCGTCCGTTGGTTGCTACTGACGGGCCATGGCGACGCGGAGACGCTCGTCCGGGTCGATCAGATGGTCGTGGTCGTCGTCGCCGAGATCGATCTGCACCCAGTGGATCTTGCCGGTGAACCGGCTCGTCTTCGGCTCGTAGTCCTGCGTCACGGAGGTACCTGATTCGTACCCGATGTCAGTGGTCTCGTCGGCGGAGAAGATCATCGGTTGGGTCGCCTCGACCCGGCCGCTGCCGACGAGTTCACCCTCGTGGTACAGCGTGACGTCGCCGCCCTTGGCAAGTCCACCCCCGTCGTAGGCGAACTCGGCCCGCACCTGGTGGGCGCCGGCGGGGATGGCGACGTCGGCGGTGACGGCGAACTCGTGGATGCCGAGGACGTTGTACACGAACGTGAGGTGGCCATCCTTGGCGTACACGGCCCAGCCGCCGAACCGTCCGCCCTGAGCGATGATCACACCGGTCACACCGCCATCGACGACGACTCGGTCCGGCACGTCGATGTTGGCGGTGACCGAGAATGACTTGTTCTTGATGCTCACGACACTGTTCTCTGACAGCCGGCCCATCCCGGCGAAGAACAGCTGCGAGTTGCCTCGGATGAGCGTCGGACGACCCGCGAGATCGGGGTTGAGCCGCTCACCGGTGCGGTCGTCCATCGGGAGCACGTTGTTCTTGACGGCCTCGATCAGCCAGAGCCGTTGCAGTTCGGCGAGCTTGTCGGGGTGCTCGCCCGACAGGTCATGCGCCTGGCTGTAATCAGTGCTGCCGTCGTAGAGCTCCCACACGTCCTCGTCGAACGGCGGAGGTGTTTGCATCATCAACCACGGCGTGCGGTGCTTGGTGACTGCACTCCATCCCCGATGGTAGATGCCGCGGTTGCCGAACATCTCGAAGTACTGCAGGTCGTGGCGCTCGGCTGCTTCGCCGTCGTTGAACGTGTACACCATGCTCGTGCCCTCCATGGGCGACTGGAGCACACCGTTGACCATGGTCGGCTCCGGCAGGCCCGCCGCTTCGAGGATCGTCTGGGCGACGTCGATCACGTGGGTGAACTGGGTGCGCAGGCCACCCTGCTCCTCGATGCCGTCGGGCCAGTGGACGATCGTGGCGTTGCGGGTGCCGCCCCAGTGCGACGCGATCTGCTTGGTCCACTGGAACGGCGTGCACATGGCCCATGCCCACCCGACCGAGTAGTGGTTGTAGGCGGACGGCGTGCCGAACTCGCCCATCTTGCTGACCATGAACTCCGGCGTCTCCAACGCGGCCATGCCGTTGAAGTTGGCCATCTCGTTGAACGCGCCGTTCATGGTGCCCTCGGCCGACGCGCCGTTGTCGCCGATGATGTAGTACACGATCGTGTTCTCGAGCACGCCGAGGTCGTCGATGGCGTCGATCAGTCGGCCGACGTGGTGGTCGGTGTGTTCCATGAACCCGGCATACACCTCCATCTGACGGGCGAGCACCGGCTTCAACTCGTCGGGCATCTCGTCCCAGGCGCTGATGGCCGGGTTGCGCACGGTCAGTTCGGTGTCCGGCGGGATCACGCCGAGTTCGATCTGGCGCGCATGGATGCGCTCGCGCTGCGCATCCCAACCGTCGTCGAACTGACCGGCATACTTGTCGGCCCACTCCAGCGGTACGTGGTGCGGGGCGTGCGTCGCGCCCGGTGCGAAGTACACGAAGAACGGCTTGTCGGGCATCAACGCCTTCTGCTGCCTGACCCAACCGATCGCCCGGTCGGCGAGATCCTCGGTGAGGTGGTAGCCCTCCTCCGGGGTCGCCGGCGGTTCCACCGGGGTCGTGCCGTCGTACAACGCCGGGTCCCACTGGTTGTTCTCGCCGCCGATGAATCCGTAGAAGGTCTCGAAGCCGCCGCCACCCGACGGCCACGCATCGAACGGGCCCATCGGCGACGACTGCCAGACGGGCACCTCGTGGCACTTGCCGAACTGCGCCGTCGAGTAGCCGTTCAGCTTCAGCGTCACGGCCAGCGGGGCCTTGGTGTTGGGCCGCAGCGAACTGTTGCCGGGTGCCGACGTGGCGGTCTCGGTGATCGAGCCCATGCCGACCGAATGGTGGTTGCGGCCGGACAACAACGCGGCGCGGGTCGGCGCGCACAACGCGGTCGTGTGGAACCGGTTGTACTTGAGACCACCCGCGGCCAGTCGATCGGCCGTCGGTGTCTGGCACGGCCCACCGAACGTGCTCGACGCCCCGAAGCCGACGTCGTCGAGCAGCACGATCAGCACGTTCGGCGCACCCTCGGGCGGGAGCAGCGGTTCGATCGGCGGGAACGATGTGTCCGGATCCTTCGCGTCGTACGTGGTCAACCCGGGCGCTGGTCGATCGGGGATCGGCAGCATCGTGCGAGCGTGACGGTCAGGTCTACCTGACATGTGATTCCCCTTGTGGTTGCCGGGCGAGTGAGATTGACACGACGCTAGTCCAGCCTGCGATACGACGAACTCGGCCGGGTGGACGATGTCGGGGCGGGGGTCGAGCGCAATGCTCGCGACGGATTCGGTCGGGTACGGACGGAGCGCCGGCGTTCTCGTTCAGATCCGTTCGATGATGATCCCCGGTCGTGCGATCGGGCAGACTTGTCGCAGTGCCGGTTGCGTTCAATCACACGATCGTCCACGCTCGCGATGCGCAGGAGTCGGCGACGTTCTTCAGCGAGATGATGGGCCTGCCGTCGCCGCGCCGATTCGGGCCGTTCCTCGCGGTACCGGTCGAGCACGGGGCGACGTTCGACTTAGCGCAGGCGTCCGACGGCGAGGAGATCCATCCGCAGCACTACGCCTTCCTCGTCACCGAGCAGGACTTCGACGCGATCTACGGCCGGATCCTCGAGTGGGGCATCGAGCACTATCCGGAGCCGCACTTCGGTCGGAAGAACGAGATCAACCACAACGACGGCGGTCGCGGCGTGTACTGGTGTGACCCGAGCGGCCACTTCCTCGAGATCATCACCGTGCCCTACGGCGGCTGGCCCGAGGGCTCCGACCGTCGTCCCTGAATGCCTCAGAGGGCGAGGTGGAGACGGAGCGCGTCGTCGAGTGCGTACAGGAGCTTGCGGTCGAGTACGCCGATCCGAGCCCCGATGCGTTCGACGGCGACCGACCTGACTTGTTCGGCCTGCGCCTTCGAGTCTCGCTCCAGGCCGGTCGTTGCCTTGTCGAGCAGCACTTGGAAAGGAAACACGCGAGCGATGTTCGACGTGACCGGCACGACGGTCACCACACCGCGGCCGACAACGCTCGCGGCAGTTGCGGTCGGTCATGATGTTCGGCGATGGACGGGAGTACCGCATGGGCGTCGGTGAACGAGATCGCAGCGCCGCTCGTCGACCGAATCCGTGCGCTGACGGCTGGACGCGACCGTTCGCTGTTCGTCGGTCTCGACGGTCGGAGCGGCTCCGGGAAATCGACGCTCGCAGCTGCCGTGGTGCGCTCCCTCGGGTCCGGTCCGTTCGACCCCGTCA
Organism: Actinomycetes bacterium; assembly: GCA_031398325.1. Lineage (GTDB taxonomy): Bacteria > Actinomycetota > Acidimicrobiia > Acidimicrobiales > Ilumatobacteraceae > Sva-07. The sequence goes on along the minus strand of JANNNB010000148.1, from coordinate 19,494 downwards.
CAGCGTCGGTGATCGAGGGCGACCAGTTCTACGCGGGCGGAAGTTCGGCGACGTGGGACGCCCGCACACCCGAGGAGAAGGTCGAGCTCGTGTTCGACTGGCGGCGACTACGTGAGGTCGTGCAGCAGCTGCACGACGCCGGCGCTGCCACGTGGCGAGCATTCGACTGGAACGCAGACGATTGGGATGCCGACGTGGTCCCGCTCGTCGCTGATCCGACGACGACGTACGCGACATCGGTGGTGATCCTGGAAGGTGCCTACAGCTGCCGCCCCGAATTCGACGGCCTGCTGGATCTTCGCGTGTTGCTCGACACGCCACCCGACGTTCGTCGTCGACAACTCCTCGCCCGCCAAGGCGACACCTATCGCGCCGACTGGGAGACCCGCTGGTCGGCAGCCGAGGATCGCTACTTCACCACGGTGATGCCACCGTCGAATTTCGATCTCGTCCTGCCCTGATCCGGCTGCTGCGCGAAGTCGGGATCACCGGCGCGACAAACTGCGGCCGTCACTTGATGAAGAGCATCTCCCGGTATTTCGGCAGTGGCCAGTACTCGTCGGCCACCTCCGTTTCGAGGGCGTCGGCGTGGCGGCGCACCGTTTCCATGAGCGGGCGCAGCGTGTCGGCGCAATAGCGCATGTGTGCTTCGACGCTGTCGAAGTCGTGCACCGCGGCGGCATTTTGGAGTTCGCTTGCCGCCGATGCAAGAGCGTTGACTTCCTCGGCGACGAGCTTCATCGTGCCGGTCTCGATCTCGACCCCGACCAGCGAGGCGGCGCTGATCGTCGCGCCGAGGCTCGACAGGTACGCCATCGCTGCGGGGTACACGAGGGTCGTCGCCATCTCCGCGGCCAACTTGGCCTCGACGCCGATCGACAGGACGTACTGTTCGGCGTAGACGTCGAAGCGGCTCGCGAGCTCGGCCGGTGACAACACGCCGGTGCGCTGGAACAGCTCGATGACGTCTGGCTCCGTGAGCACGGGCAGCGCATCTGCGGTGGTCGGCAGGTTGCGCAGGCCACGCTCCTCGACTGCCTCACGATGCCACTCCTCCGAGTAGCCGTTGCCACCGAACACCACACCGCCGTGCAGCTCCATCAGCCCCTTGAGGATCGAGGCGACGGCCTCCAGCTGGGTGAGGCCTTCGGCCAACTCGTCCTCGAGCTTGTCGGCGATCCAGTCCAACGAGTCCGCGAGCATCGTGTTCATCGCGATGAGCGGGCCCGACACCGAGTGGGACGATCCGACGGCGCGGAACTCGAACCGGTTGCCGGTGAACGCGAACGGTGACGTGCGGTTGCGGTCACCGGGGTCGCGCGTGAACGGCAGGATCTGCGAGAGGCCGAGGTCCATCACGCCCGCTTCGGCGAGTTCGGACGCGTTGCCCTCCTTGATGTCGTTGAACACGCTCTCGAGCTGGTCGCCGAGATACACCGACAGGATCGCCGGCGGTGCTTCGTTGGCACCGAGGCGATGGTCGTTCGCCGCCGACGCGATCACGGCACGCAGCAGCGGGCCGTAGAGGTGCACGCCGCGAATCACCGCGCCGCAGAACAGCAGGAAGTTCAGGTTCTCGTGCGGCGAGTTGCCGGGGTCGAGCAGGTTGCCCTGCGTCGAGTTGCCGACCGACCAGTTGACGTGCTTGCCCGAGCCGTTGATGCCGGCGAACGGCTTCTCGTGGAGCAGGCAGACGAAGCCGTGCTCCTTGGCCGTCGCCTTCATGATCGTCATCATGAGTTGCTGATGATCGGCCGCGACGTTGGCGGCCTCGAAGTAGGGGGCGATCTCGAACTGGCCGGGAGCGACCTCGTTGTGGTGGGTCTTGGCGGGGATCCCGAGCCGGAAGAGCTTGTCCTCGAAGTGCTGCATGAACACCTGCACGCGCTCGGGGATCGCACCGAAGTAGTGGTCGTCGAACTCCTGACCCTTGGCCGACGGCGCACCGAACAGCGTGCGCCCGGTCAGCAGCAGGTCGGGACGGGCGTTCGCGAAGTTCGCGTCGACGAGGAAGTACTCCTGCTCGGCACCGCAGCTCGAGTTCAGCGTCTCGATCTCGGTCTCGCCCATGAGGGTCAGGACGCGCTTTGCTGCACGGTCCATGGCTGCGTTGGAACGCAGCAGCGGGATCTTCTTGTCGAGCGACTCGCCGGTCCACGACATGAACACGCTCGGGATCATCAGCGTCGATCCGTTCGCGGTGTGCATGATGTACGCCGGGCTGGTCGGATCCCACGCGGTGTAGCCCCGGGCCTGGGCGGTCATGCGCAGGCTGCCGTTCGGGAACGACGAGCCGTCGGGCTCACCCTTGATCAGCAGGCTGCCGGTGAACTCCGTGATCGCTCGCCCGTCGGAGTTGGTCACGATGAAGCCGTCGTGCTTCTCGGCCGTGATGTTCGTGAGCGGGTAGAAGATGTGGGAGAAGAACTTGACGCCCTTGCCGAGCGCCCAGTCCTTCATCGCCGCGGCGACGACGTCGGCGGTCGCGGCGTCGAGGGGCGCACCGGTCTGGACGGTCAGCTTCATCGCCTTGAACGCGCTCTTCGAGAGGCACTCCTCCATGGTTGCCAGGCTGAACACGTCGGTCGCCCAGATGTCGCCCAGTGCCCCCATCGAGGTGGCCGTCGGGCCCTCTCGGTTCGTGATCTCGTTGATCGCCGTCCGTCGGTTCTCGTTGCCGCTCATGCCGTCGCTCGCTCCTGTTCGGCCGGTGCACGGCGTGGCCATCAGAGCCTCGTCGACGCAATCGGGTTTCGGGTTGGGCGCGAAGGTACCGATGGGGAGAACCGCGCGGAAGAGATCGCGGCAGCGTTCTCCGTGCGTTCACGGTTCGATGACACCGCCGACACGCTCCCGCGACGGCCCGGCAGTGCACCGGCCGCTCGCAGCTGCGATCATCGGCGACTCCATGACGAACGAACCAACGGTTGAACACGAGCATTCTCACTCGATGACGGGCCACGTGCTCGGACAGATCGGTCTGCACTGGCCGGAACAGGGCGACGCGTGCGGGGAGGGCTTGCACCTGCACGTGTCCCCGATGCTGTTGGAGCCCGACGGTCATCTCGACTTCGGTGTGCTCGGCGTGTTCCTCGACATGGCGGGCTCGCAGGCCGGTCCGATGCGGCCATTCGTCCATGCCGACATCAGCATCCAGCGCATCGCTCGCCCCGTTGGCGAGAAGATCTTCATCGACGCCCGCACGTTGCGCGCCGGAAAGCGCACGTCGATCGTCCAGGTCGAGGCGTTCGACGAGGTGGGAACCCGTGTCGCCGACAGCACGCAGCAGGTGTCCTACCATCCGCTCCCCGAAACGGAAAGCGAGGAGGGAACGGGGCGGTCGGCGGAGATGCGACGCAGATTCCGCGAGTCGTTCGACGGCGTCTGCAAGCTCGAGGGTCGTCTGCACGACATCATCGGGTTGAGCGAGGGAACCGCCGACGACGGCACCTCGTTCTGGACCATGCCGAGCGGCCAGGCGAGCCAGAACGGTTTCGGTGGGTTGCACGGTGGCGTGGCGTTCGACCTCGTCACCGATGCCGCTGTCGGTGGGGCGTCAGCTGCGGCCGGTGGTCCCGCCCGGGCGAACGGCGCGCTGCTCCGCTATCTCGCTCCGGCGACGGTCGGGCCGTTCCGGGCCGTTCCGGTCGTGATGCTCGAAGAGGATGGCGCGGCGTTCGTGCGGGTCCAGGTGTACGACGACGGCCAAGACACTGGCAACGGTGCAACGCGGCTCTGCATCCTCGGCGAAGTCCACACGACCACCATCCGCTGATCGCCTGAACGCCTCCGCCTCCGCCGGACGTTCGTCGGACGGCTCGTTCGTACCGTCCACGTCGACGAACGACGAAGGGACGGGCGATGGGCAACGGGATCGAACTACGACGACGGTGGGGGCTGGCACGAGCGCTCGCAGTGACATTCGCGATGGGTGCCGGCGTGCTCGCCGTGTCCTCGTCACGGGTGTCGGCGGCACCTGCGTGCGGCGTCGACGAGTTCATCTCGAACGTCTACGTCGGTCCGAACGATGGATCGTGGACGGTGACCAGCAACTGGTCGAAGGGCGTCCTGCCGAGCGACGGCGACATCTGTGTGCCCGGCGGCAAAGTGGTGATCGTGCCGAACGGCACCACGATGGTCAATCCCGGCAGCGGAACCATCGGCACACTGCGCATCGAGGGCACGGTGCGCATCAACGGGACGAACGCGCAGGTGAACACGAACTGGGCGTATGGCGGCACGAACATCATCAACGGTGGTGTGATCCAAGTGCTCAACGGCTCGCGCCTGACCATGGCACCGGACCAGAACGGCGCACCGGCCTTCCAGAACGTGATCGGTGGGAGCCTCATCCAGGTCGGGCCCGGTTCGTCGATCGTGCTCCAACGGCCGTTCTCGAACAATGGGACGATCAACCTCACTGGTGGCGGGACCCTCACACTCACAGGCGCGGCGTCGGGGTATGTATCGAACGCGACCGGCAGCGTGATCGGCGGCACGGTGCGGATGAACGCCGGCGCGATCCAGTTCGGCGGTGGACCGCTGCAAGTGCTCGCCACCGGAGGTGACGTCAGGGGAACGATCACACCGAGTCAGTCCTTGGACGTCGCGTGTCAGACGTCGAGCGCGGTCGTCTCGATCCCCAACAGCCTCGTGAACAACGGTACGTTCCGGATGCGGCCGCCGCTCGCCGGCAACTGCAGTGTGGACCTGGCGGTTCCCGGCGGATCGACCATCACCAACAACGGTGTGTTCGCGGTCGGTGACCCGGCAGCGCTGGTCGGTTGGGCACGCTACGGCACGTTCGTCTACTCCTCCGGTGGGAGCTTCGTCAACGGACCGACCGGAACGATGAACATCCACGACTACTTCACCGACCAGCTCAGCTCGACCAACAACCAGGGCACGCTCGTCATCGGACCGAACGGGACGCTCGACCACTCGCGCACGCCGCTCAACTCGAGCGGCACCATCGTCAACAACGGCGCCTGCGATGTCCTCGACCTCACCAGTTCCGGACTGCTCGATCTCGTCCGCTCGTGCAACGTCCGGCGCACAGCCGTCCTCACCTCGTCGTCCGTGCTGCGGGTGTACTCATCGGCGAGTGCCCTCACGAGCGTGTCCGGCATGAGTCAGGCCTCGACGATCGCCGGGTCCGTCGACGTCGTCACCAACGCCGGCTCGCCTCCGGCGCTCGGCACCGCAAGAACGGTGTTCAGCGCACCCGCGAGCGGACAGTTCGCGAACGTCACCAGCGCCTCACCCACGATCGCTTACGCCGCGATCTACCCACCGAACAGTGGTGGGTTGGCCCAACTGCAGGCAATCGTGCCCCCTGCCGGCGGTGGCGGTGGGTCGGCGATCAACGCCCTCGTCCCCGGTCGCCTGCTCGACACCCGCCCCGGTGGATCGACGGTCGACGGCCAGGCGGCCGGTGGTGGAGCGCTCGGCGCGGGAGCCACCTTCGAACTCCAGGTCGCCGGTCGGGGCGGCGTACCGACCGACGCCTCGGCGGCCGTGCTGAACGTCACGGTGGCCGATGCCGGCGGACCGGGCTACGTCACCGTGTTCCCGTGTGGTGCCGAACAGCCCAACGCATCGAACCTGAACTTCGCTGCCGGTTCGACGATTCCGAACGGTGTCATCGCCAAGATCGGCGCAGGCGGCAAGGTCTGCGTGTTCACGTCCGAACCGACCCAGGTGCTCGCCGACGTGGCGGGATACTTCACGCCGTCGTCGCCGTACCGACCGTTGGTCCCTGGTCGTCTGCTCGACACGAGGAACGGTGGCGCGACCATCGACGGGCAGTCCGCCGGTGGCGGGTCCCGTCCCGCAGACTCCATCACCGAGGTGCAGGTCGCCGGACGTGGTGGTGTGCCGGCCGACGCCTCCGCTGCGGTGCTGAACGTGACCGCCGCCGACGCACGGGGGACCGGATACGTGACCGTGTTCCCGTGCGGTGCCGAGCAGCCGAACGCATCGAGCCTCAACTTCGTCGCCGGTTCGACGATCCCGAACAACGTCATCACGAAACTCGGCGACGGTGGAAAGGTCTGCCTGTACACCTCCGCCGGCACGGAGCTGCTCGCTGATGTCGCGGGGTACTTCGCGCCGAGTCCTGCCTTTGCTCCGCTCGTCCCCGGCAGGCTGCTCGACACACGTCAAGGGGCCGCCACCATCGATGGCGCCGGACAGGGTGGAGGCGTCCGCCCCGCCGGTTCCGTGACCGAGGTGCAGGTGGCTGGACGTGGCGGGGTACCCGCTGGTGCGTCTGCCGCCGTCCTCAACGTCACCGTGTCCGATGCTCTGGCGACGGGTTACGTCACGGTGTTCCCGTGTGGTGCCGAGCAGCCGAACGCGTCGAGCCTGAACTTCGTCGCTGGTTCGACGATTCCGAACGGGGTCATCACCAAGATCGGTGACGGCGGCAAGGTCTGCCTGTACACCTCCGAACCGACGCAACTGCTCACCGATGTCGGCGGCTACTTCGCCGGATGAACCACCGCTGACCGCACTCGCCGGGCTCCGGGCTCGGTCATACTTCACCGATGCCGATCGTGCTCCGTTCCATCAGAGCAGCCATGGCCGTGGCGATCGTCGTCGCGATCGTGGCCCAGTTCGTCGAAGCCGGCGACAACCCGATCTTCACGCCGACGAACTTCCTCAGCTACTTCACGATCCTGAGCAACATTGGCGCGGTGGTCGTGCTCGGCTCGCTCGCGCTTCGTCCCGCGCTCGTCGGGAGCGAGCCGTTCGTCATTCTCCGCGGCGCAGTCACCGTCTACATGGCGATCACCGGCATCGTCTACAACGTCCTACTCGCCCCAGCGGCGGCCGACGTGTCGACACAGCTCGCCTGGGTCAACAGCATCGTCCATGTCATCGGGCCGGTCGTGGTGGTTGTCGACTGGTTCGTCGATCGCTCACCGGTCCGACCGACGCTCGGGCAAGCGGCGACCTGGTTGATCTTTCCGGCGGTGTGGCTCGTGTACACGATGATCCGCGGCCCGCTCGCCGACTGGTACCCCTATCCGTTCCTCAACCCCGACCTCCACAGCGTCGGCGAGATCGTCGTGACGTGCATCGGAATTCTCGTCGCCTTCGTGCTCGTCGGGCTGATCATTCGCTGGGGCAGCGGCGAGAGTCAGGAGTCGTGATCGATGAACAGCAGGGCCGGCATCTCGAGCAGCGACTTGATTCGCTGCACGAAGGTCGCCGCATCCCAGCCGTCGACCACGCGGTGATCGAAGCTCGATGACAGGTTGAACATCTGCCGAGGCACGAATGCGCCGTGCTGCCAGACCGGGCGGGTCTCCATCTTGTTCACCCCGACGATGGCAACCTCGGGCTGATTGATGATCGGCGTGGTGACGAGCCCGCCCATCGCGCCGAGCGACGTGATGGTGATCGTCGACCCGGAGAGCTCCGCGCTCGTCGCCTTGCCGTCGCGCGCTGTTGAGGTGACCCGGCCGATCTCGCTCGCCAGGTCCCACAAGCTCCGCGCGTCCGCGTCGTGGACGACGGGGACCATCAGTCCGTCGGTGGTCTGCGTGGCGATACCGACGTGGACCGAATCGATCATCGACAGCGTCCGAGATTCGGTGTCGAAGTGAGCGTTCAAGCGAGGTTGATCACCGCACGCGATGACGATCGCCCGGACCAGGAACGGAAGGATCGTCAGACGAGCACCGCTCGGATGGTCGCCGGAGTTGAGCTCCGAACGCAGGGCTTCGAGGTCGGTCACGTCGATCGCTTCCACGTAGGTGATGTGGGGGATCTCGCTCCACGACTGCGACAGCCGCTTGGCGATTCGCTTTCGTAGGCCTTTCTGTACTTCGGTGTGCGGCTTGCTCGCGGACGCTGACCGGGTCGGCGAGGACCGCGGTCCCGACCCTGCCAGTTCGCGATCGAGATCGCTGTGCAGCACCCGCCCGTCTGGCCCCGACCCGTCGATCGAAGCGAGATCGATCCCGAGTTCCTGCGCCCGCGCTCTGACCGCGGGTGCCGCCTGGGTTCGGCGAGGCGATGAGCGAACGGCCTCGTAGTCGGTCGTCTCGCTCATCGTGGTGGATTCACCGGGGGAGGCGATGAGCGAACGGTCCTGCGGGCTGGCGTCTCGCTCATCACTGGGCGCCTCGGGCTCGGTCGGCGCAGATCCCTCGACCTCGATGCCGACGAACTCGGTGCCGACGGCCAGCACTTCGCCCGGTTCGCCGACGAGGAACGTGACGACTCCCGTGACGGGCGAGGAGATCTCGACGGTGGCCTTGTCGGTCATGACGTCGGCGAGGATCGTGTCGGGGGTGACCTCGTCGCCGACCTCGACGTACCACTCGATCAGTTCGGCCTCGGCCACACCTTCGCCGACGTCGGGCAGTTTGACCGCGAAGACAGTCATCGGAACATGCTCATGACTCCACCAGCCGGCGCATCGCCGTGCCGACTCGGTCGGGGCCGGGGAAGTAGGACCACTCGTGAGCATGGGGGTAGGGCGTGTCCCAGCCACAGACCCGCGTGATCGGCGCCTCGAGGTGGTGGAACGCGCGCTCCTGCACGGTGGCGCTCAGCTCGGCGCCGAATCCTGAGGTGAGCGTCGCCTCGTGGACGATCAGGCAGCGGCCGGTCTTGACGACCGACTCGATGATCGTGTCGACGTCGAGTGGAACGAGGGTGCGCAGGTCGATGATCTCGGCGTCGATGCCCTGCTCCTCGGCCGCCGCCTGGGCGACGTGCACGAGGGTGCCGTAGGTGAGCACGGTCAGTTCGTCGCCGGGTCGATGGATGCGGGCCTTGCCGAGTTCGATCGAGTAGTGACCCTCCGGCACCTCGCCGAGCGGATGCTTCGACCACGGGACGATCGGGCGGTCGTGGTGACCGTCGAACGGCCCGTTGTACACGCGCTTGGGTTCGAGGAAGATCACCGGGTCGTCGTCCTCGATCGATGCGATCAGGAGACCTTTCGCGTCGTACGGGTTCGACACGACGACCGTCTTGAGGCCGGACACGTGGGTGAACACCGCCTCCGGACTCTGCGAGTGTGTCTGGCCCCCGAAGATGCCGCCACCGGTTGGCATCCGGATCGTGATGGGGACCGTGAAGTCGCCGGCGGAACGATGACGGATCCGGGCCGCTTCGGACACGATCTGGTCTTAGGCGGGGTACACGTAGTCGGCGAACTGGATCTCGACACAGGGCCGCAAACCGTAGGCGGCCATGCCGACGGCGACACCGACGATGCCGGCCTCGCTGATCGGGGAGTCGAAGCACCGCTCCTTGCCGAACCGTTCCTGTAGACCGTGCGTGCACCGGAAGACGCCACCGAAGTGGCCGACGTCCTCGCCGAACGCGATGACGGTGTCGTCGCGTTCCATCGTCACCACGTGGGCGTCGCGGATCGCCTCGATCATCGACATCGCCGGCATCAGCGCTGCACCTGCTCTCGTTGCTCGCGAAGGTGGCGGGGCATCGTGGCGTAGACGTCGTCGAACATGGTGGCCGGGTCCGAGGTCTCCCCGCCCTTGACCGAGCCGTGCGAGTCAGCCTCCGCGAACGCGGCCGCCACTTCCTCGTCGATCTCGGCCGCGAGCGCCTGCTGGCGGGCGTCGTCCCAGTCACCGATCGCGATCAGGTGGCGCATCAGCCGGTCGACGGGGTCGCCGAGCGGGAAGTCCTTGGAGTCGTCGAGCCGATATCCGGACGGGTCGTCGGAGGTGGAGTGCGCCCCGACGCGCAGCGTGACCCATTCGATCATTGTCGGCCCGAGGTTCGCCCTGGCTCGTTCGGCCGCCCACTGCGACACGGCGTACACCGCGAGGTAGTCGTTCCCGTCGACGCGCAACGCGGGAATGCTGAACCCGAAGCCACGGTCGGCGAACGTGGCCGAGGCACCGCGGGCGAAGTCCTCCGGGGTGGAGATGGCCCAGTGGTTGTTGACGATGTTGAGGATCACGGGCGCCTGGTAGGTCGACGCGAACACGAGCGCGGCGTGGAAGTCGGACTCGGAGGTCGCGCCCTCGCCGATCCACGCCGACGCGATCGCGGTGTCGCCGCGCAACGCCGACGCCATCGCCCAGCCGACCGCTTGCACGTACTGCGTGGCGAGGTTGCCCGAGATCGAGAAGAACCCGTGGGACTTCGACGAGTACATGATCGGCAGCTGCCGACCCTTCAGCGGGTCGTGTGTGTTCGACAGCACCTGGTTCATCATCGTGACGATCGGGTAGCCGGCGGCGACCAGCAACCCTTGCTGGCGGTACGTCGGGAAGTGCATGTCGCCAGGGCGGAGCGCCCGCTGCTGGGCGCAGGCGATCGCCTCCTCGCCGAGGCACTGCATGTAGAACGAGATCTTGCCCTGGCGGTGAGCGCGGAGCAGTCGGGCGTCCATCGTGCGCACGAGCATCATGTCGCGCAAGCCGGCGAGCATCTGCTCGGTGCTGAGTTCCGGCGCCCAGGGCCCGTGCGCCTTGTCCTCCCCGCCGAGCACCTGGACCAGTCCCTTGCGCATCAGCGCGATGCGCTCGACCTTCTCGTCGATGTCGGGCTTGCGCATCTCCACGGACGTGTTGAGGTGACGGCGCACCCGTTCGGCCGGGTCCCACCCGCGCGACGGTTCGGGGATTCGGAGGTGAAGGACCGGTTCGGCCGTGTCCGCTTCGACCGTGCGCGCTTCGGCCGCGCCCGCTTCGACCGTGTCCCCAGCGCCGGCTTCCATGTCGAGAATCTGCCCGGCGCGACGGTCCCTGTCAAGTGGTTCCGCGACATTTGCACAAACGTGCCGTCCACCGATGTGCAATCAGCGTACGCTGATCAGTATGAATGGTCGATTGATCAAGTTCGGACGATGGAGTTGAGCATTTGTCGGAGTTCCACCCGTGGCTGACATCGACGAGCTCGATCGTCAGATCATCGAACTGCTCCGCGAGGACGCCCGCCTCTCGGCTCGCGCGGTGGCCCGGCGGCTCGGTGTCGCGGCCGGCACGGTCGGTCAGCGCGTGGCGCGTCTCGAGGAATCGGGGGTGATCCGGGGGTACACCGTGGTGATCGAGGAGGCGCTCGTGGGTCGACCACTCGGTTTCGTCGTCGGACTCCAGATCGCGCAGGGGACGCCGATGGAAGGGATCCTCGACGAGCTCGTCGCGATGCCCGAGATCGACGAGGTGATGGTCGTGACGGGTCGATGGGACCTCGTGGTGAATGGGCGGGTGGCCGACGCCGGCGCATTGAACGACCTGCTCACCAAGGGTCTCTGGCAGTCGCCGTCGTTCCGCCACAGCGAGACGATGGTCGTCGTCGACGCCCGCCGCGCGAGCACGATCTGAGCGAACGGCTCAGGAACGGCCGTCAACCGGCGAGCACGGCGTCGACGGCGGCCCGGTCGTCGGGGGTCAGTGGCCACGTGGCGGCGGCGACGTTGGCGGCGACCTGTTCCGGCTTGGTGGCACCGGCGATCACGGAGGCGACCAGCGGATTCGAGGTCTGCCAGCTGATCGCGAGGTCGAGCAGGCTTCTGCCCCGAGCTTCGGCCCACGTGATCAATCGCTCGACCGTCGCGAGCTTCGCGTCATCGATGAACGTGTCGGCGCGGTCGCCCCACGTGGCCAGGCGTGAACCTTCCGGCCGTGCTGATCCGGCCCGGTACTTGCCGGTCAACAACCCCGACTCGAGGGGGAAGTAGGGCACGAACGCGGTGCCGAGTTGTGCACACGCATCGAGTACCCCGTTCGTCTCCGCCGTCCGGGTCAGCAGGCTGTAGTGGTTCTGTACCGACGCATACGGAGCGAGCCCGTGTTCGGCGGCAGCGTTGTGGGAGCCGATGAGCTCGGAAGCGGTGAAATGCGTGCAGCCGATCTCGCGGATCTTGCCGTCGTCACGGAGCTCGGCAAGGCACCCGAGCGTCTCCTCGACGGGAGTGCTCGGATCGGGGCGGTGGAGTTGGAAGTGGTCGATGTACTCGGTGCCGAGTCGTGTCAGGCTCGCCTCGAGCCGCTTGCGGATCTGGATCGGATCGCCACCGCGCTCGCCATCGCCGAGGCTGATCGTGTGGCCCCACTTGGTCGCGATCAGCACCTCGGAGCGACGGGAACCGACCGCACGTCCGAGGAACTCCTCGGACACGCCGTTGCCGTAGCTCTCCGCGGTGTCGAAGTAGTTGATGCCGGCGTCGATCGCAGCGTCGACGACGACCTTGGTCTGCGCGGCATCGATGCGCATCCCGAAGTTGTTGCATCCGAGCCCGACGGCGGACACCTCGAGCTGGCCGAGACGGCGGTACTGCATCCGGCCAACCTAGTGAAGCCGGTCACCCGGTTCGGCGGCGTGGTGGTCGTGGCATCGAGGTCTGAATCCGACGCGCCAACTCACGGGTTCGTCACATCGAACGTCGTCGACAGCGTCGCCGTCGAGTCCCCGCCGACCCAGACGTCGAACGTCGCGGCATCGGTCACCCAGCCGCGTGCAGCGGCGCTCCAATAGCGACGCTCGTCCGGTCCGATGGGGAACTCGACGGTGGCCGAACCGCCCGCGGCGAGGGTGATCCGACGGAAACCCTTGAGCTCGCGGACCGGACGCGATGCCGAGCCGTGGCGCTGATGGATGTACAGCTGCACGACTTCGTCGGCCTCGCGATCGGACGTATTGGTCACCTCGACCGAGACGTGCATCGTGCCGTCGTTCGTGATGGTCGCCTGATCGACGGTCAGGTTGGCGTAGTCGAAGCGCCCATAGCTCAGGCCGTGACCGAACGGGAACAGGGGCGTGCTCGCCTCGTCCCAGTAGCGGCGCCCCTGCTCCTCCGGGGAATGCGACAGCGTGTGGGAGTAGATCATCGGCACCTGCCCCACCGTTCGAGGCCACGTGAAGGGCAGCTTGCCGCCAGGTGAGACATCGCCGAACATCAGGTTGGCCGTCGCTGCGCCGCCGCGTGTTCCTGGGTACCAGACGTCGAGGATCGCCGGCACGTGTTCCGCTGCCCAGCGCAGATCGAGCGGCCGCCCGTTCATCAGGACCAACACGACCGGTGTCCCCGTTGCGACGACGGCCTGCAGCAGTTCCAGCTGTCGTCCCGGCAGTGCGAGCGACGACCGCGATGCGGACTCCCCGATCATGTTCTGGCGCTCACCGAGGACGACGATCGCCACGTCGGCCGCAGCCGCGAGATCGACAGCGCGTTGGAATTCGAACGTCTCGTCGAACCCGTCGGGTGGATCGGCAGGGGGTGGGTCCATCCGGTCGAACATCGAGGCGAACACGCGGCCGCCGGTGGGAACTCCTGGTGCGTAGCCGACCTGAACGCCTGCACCGACTCGAGTGCGGATGCCGTCGAGCACCGTGACCGTCTCGTCGAGATCGGAGTCGAAGACCCACGGGCCGAGCGTGTCGCGCTTCGAATCGGCCAGCAGTCCGATCACGGCGAGCGACGTCACGGCGCTGGCATCGAGCGGGAGCAGGTCGCCGTCGTTGCGCAACAGCACCGCCGAACGCTCGGCGGCGTAGCGAGCCACGTCCCGGTGGGCGGGATCGGTGAGTACCTTCTGCGCTCGTTCTTCGTCGACGAACGGTGTGTCGAACAGGCCCAATCGCACCTTGGCCGTCAGTATCCGCCGGACACATTCGTCGACCGCGTGAGCGTTCGCCGCACCCGACTCCATCGCCTCGACGAGGTGGCCGTAGGCGGGGTCGAAGATGGCCATCTCCATGTCGCAACCGGCGTTGACGCCACGCGCTGCGGCATCGGTCAGATCGGCGGCGAAGCCGTGGGTCACGAGGCTGCGGACGGCGTTCGCGTCACTGACGACGAAGCCCTCGAAGCCCCAGGCGGTGCGCAGCACCTCCGTGAACAGCCACGCATTGCCGGTGGCCGGCACGCCGTTCAGGTCCATGTACGCGGTCATGACATTCCCCGCGCCCGCGTCCACCGCGGCCTTGAACGGCGGGAGGTAGACGTTCCAGAGCTCCGAGTCCGACAGGTTCACCTCCTCGTTGTCGCGCCCACCGATCGCGGCGCCGTATCCGGCGAAGTGCTTCGGTCCGGCGATGACGCCCTCAGGTCCGACCTGTTCGCCCCCTTGGAACCCAACCACCTGTGCGACCGCGACGGCCGCACCGAGATACGGATCCTCGCCTGCACCTTCGACGATCCGGCCCCACCGTGGATCACGGGCGATGTCGACCATCGGCGCGAACGTCCAGTGGATGCCGACCGAGCGGGCTTCGCGCGCCGCCATCGCCTGCCCCTGCTCGATCATCGCGGGATCCCACGACGCGGCCATCGCGATCGGCACCGGGAGGATGGTACGCAGGCCGTGGATCACGTCGAACCCGAACAACAATGGGATGCCGAGGCGAGTGTCCTCGACGGCGAGACGCTGCAGTCGGTTGACCTCGGCGGGATTCGTGACGAACAGCAGCGAGCCCGACCCGCCGGCCTGCACTGTCGCCTCGACCATCTTCGGCAACTGGGCCATCGCCGCAGCCATCGGATCATCCGTCGGGTCAGCACTGAGGAGCGCATTCGCGAAGGCACCGAAATGGAAGTACTGCGTGAGCTGCCCAGCCTTCTCCGCCGGGGTCATCTGCACCATCAGCTCCTCCACCCTTGACTGCGTGGAAGCTGCGTCGTTCGTCGTGGTCATGCTGGTGCCCTCCCTCAGATGCGCCAAGGTAGACGACGTACGCCAGGGCGCGGACCCCCCTCGGCGTCGCGCTGTCCCTCGACGTTGCGGGCAACGTGCTAGAGGAAGTACTGCGGGCTCGCGCCGGCAGCAGTCAGGAGACGTGATGGAGTTCAGCCGGTCGAGCGACCACGAGGCGATTCGCGAGGGGATCCGGCGGGTCTGCGCCGACTTCCCCGACGAGTACTGGGCGGCCAAGGACGAGGCCCACGAGTTCCCGTGGGACTTCTACGACGCATTGGCGGCCGGTGGTTGGGTCGGCATCGCCATTCCCGAGGAGTTCGGAGGTGGCGGCCAGGGGATCACCGAGGCGTCGGTGATGGTGGAGGAGATCGCCGCGTCCGGTGCAGCGATGAACGGCTGCTCGGCGGTCCACTTGTCGATCTTCGGGATGGAGCCGGTGCGCCGGTACGCATCACCCGAGCTGGCCGAGGCAGTGTTGACGCGGGTCGCTTCGGGTGAGCTGCACGTCGCGTTCGGGGTGACCGAGCCCGACGCAGGCACCGACACCACCGCGATCCGGACGAGGGCGGTGCGCGACGGCGACGAGTACGTCGTGCACGGCGCGAAGGTGTGGACCACGAAGGCACCGTTCTGTGAGATGTGCCTGCTGCTCGTGCGGACGACGCCGCGTGAGGAGTGCGCGAAGCCGACGGACGGCATGACCCTGCTGCTGGTCGATCTCCAGCGTCCGGAGGTCGACATCGCCCCGATCCCCAAGCTCGGCCGCAACGCCGTGGTGTCGTGCGAGGTGCGCTACGACGGTCTGCGGGTGCCGGTGAGCCGACGCGTCGGCGAAGAAGGTCAGGGGTTTCGGTATCTGCTCGACGGGTTGAACCCGGAGCGCATCCTGATCGCGTCCGAGGCGCTCGGCATCGGCCGGGCGGCGATGCGACGTGCCGTCGACTACGCCAACAGTCGGGTCGTCTTCGATCGACCGATCGGGCAGAACCAGGGGATCGCCTTCCCGCTGGCCGAGGCGCACATGAAGCTGCACGCCGCTGAGCTTGCGATCCGCGAAGCCTCGTGGCGATTCGACCAGGGGCTGCCGTGTGGCGAGGCCGCGAACACGGCCAAGTACCTCGCCGCGGAGGCGGCATTCTTCGCCTGCGACCGGGCGATGCAGACACTCGGCGGCATGGGCTACGCCCGTGAGTACCACGTCGAGCGGTACTGGCGCGAGGCCCGGCTGATCAAGATCGCTCCCGTCAGTCAGGAGATGGTCTGCAACTACATCGGCACCCAGGTCCTCGGCCTCCCCAGGAGCTACTGACCGCGAGCTGCAACGCTGGAGCCAGACACCGACGTTGCGCGTGCTCGCTTCAGGTGCCGGTGAAGTTGGCGGGGCGACGTTCGAGGAAGGCGGCGACTCCCTCGCGGTGGTCGTCGCTCTTGAAACACGCCGACATGGCCGCCGTGTGGCGCTCCATGTGCTCGCCGACCGGAGCGGTCAGGCCGTCGTACACGAGTCGCTTCACGAGGCCGATGCTGTGCGGCGAGCCGGCGGCGATCGTCGATGCCAACTCCAACGCGGTCGGCAGCAGGTCCTCGCTCGGAACGACGTCGAGCACGTAACCCAGCCGCAGGGCCTCGTCCGCGTCGACCATGGCGCCCGTGTACAGCAGCTTGAGTGCTGGCTGCAGGCCGATGATCCTGGGGAGCAGCCAGGTGCCCGCGCCGGTGTCGGGGACGAGCCCGCGATGCACGAAGTTCCAGGCGAAACGGGCGGTCGGCGAGGCGATGCGCAGATCGCACTGCGACGTGAACTCGGCGCCCATCCCGACCGCAGGGCCGTCGATCGCACACACCGTCGGCTTGCGCGCCTGCGTGAGCGGCCACCACACGTGGCGATCCTCGGCCGACCCGCGCAGACCTCGGGTCTCTCCCGGGACCGTCGCGAGGTCGGCGAGGTCGGTGCCCGCACAGAACGCGCCGGGAACTCCGGTGACGACGATGGCCCCCGTGGACGGGTCGTCGTCGGCGATGCCGACCGTCTCGATGAAGTTGAAGAGCATTGCGTAGGTCATCGCGTTGCGCTTCTCCGGCCGGTCGATCGTGATGACGCCGACCTTGTCCTCGACGTTGTATCGGATGAACTTCCGCTCGGCATCGGTCATGCGACGACCGTAGTCAGGAGCCCCGTCTTCGGTCCGAGCCGGGCACCGACAGGCGAAGATGTAAGCGGTTACATGCGACCACGATGGTCTGACACACTCTCGTCGATGAGTGAGCGTTCAGCGATCGGTTTCCCGACGAACTTCCTGTGGGGTGCAGCGACGGCCAGCTATCAGATCGAGGGTGCGGCCCACGACGGTGGCCGTGGGCCGAGCGTCTGGGACACGTTCTCGCACACCCCGGGCAAGGTCGACAACGGCCATACCGGAGATGTGGCGTGCGACCACTACAACCGTGTCGAGGAGGACGTGGCCCTGATGGCCGAGCTCGGCCTCCAGACCTACCGCTTCTCGATCTCGTGGTCACGGGTGATGCCCGAGGGCCGCGGCAAGGTCAACGCCGCTGGCCTCGACTTCTACCATCGCCTCGTGGCGGCGCTGCTCGCGCACGACATCGTCCCGTGCCCGACGCTGTTCCACTGGGACCTGCCACAGGCACTCGAGGACGTCGGCGGGTTCCGCAACCGCGACACCGCCAGTTGGTTCGGTGACTACGCCGCGCTGATGGCCCGGGAGTTCGGTGACCAGGTGTCGATGTGGTCGACGTTCAACGAACCGTGGTGTTACGCCTATCTCGGTCACGCTGCCGGCGTCCATGCGCCGGGTCTCACGAACGACGAGGCGGCGGTGACGGTCGCCCACCACGAACTGCTCGCGCACGGCATCGCGGTGCAGGCCATGCGGGCCGAGCACGACGGTCTACGGCTCGGGATCGTGATCAACCCATCGAACATCCGCAGCGAGGGCTCGCCGCCGGCGCCCGAGGATCAGCTCGATCTCGTGGACGCGATGCACAACCGTTGGTGGTTCGACGGAGTGCTCCGGGGCGAGTACCCCTCCGACGTGATCAACACGTTCGGTCACCTCGCGGCGGCAGTGCGCCCTGGCGATCTCGACACCATCGCTCAGCCGATCGACTGGATCGGGGTCAACTACTACTTCGACGTCCTGCTGCGCGGTCTGCGTCCGGACGAGTCGTCGGTGCAGATGCTCCAGTATCCGGCGACTTCGGGGATCACCGAGTCGCCGACCCGTGACGTGCACACCGACATGGGTTGGCCGATCACCCCCGAGGGTTTCACGGAGCTGCTCGTGCGGCTGAAGGACGACTACCCGAACCTGCCACCGGTGTACATCACCGAGAACGGCGCGGCGTACGACGACCCGGTGATCAACGGCCGGTGCGACGACCCGCGCCGCATCGACTACCTCGATCTGCACCTTCGTGCTGTCAAGGATGCCATCGACGAGGGTGTCGACATCCGCGGCTACTACCAGTGGTCGCTGCTCGACAACTTCGAATGGTCGCTCGGCTACGACAAGCGGTTCGGCATCGTCCATGTCGACTTCGACACGATGGAACGCACGCCACGCGAGAGCGCCTACTGGTACCGCGAAGTCATCAAGCGCAACGGTCTCGCCTGACGCCCTCAACTCTCGTGCCGTCATTCCTCGTTTGTGACAAGAAGTCGGAGACCCGGTTCTCCGACTTCTTGTCGCAAACGGTCATGAGGCGGCCCGGATGACGACGTCAGCACTGGGGAGTGCCGTGGCTCGAGCCGTCGGTGACGATGTCCTCGCGATGTCGGTCGTGCACGGCGGCGACACCGCGGCGGCGTTCCGCGTCGAGCTCGCGAGTGGACGAGTGCTGTTCGCGAAGACGCACGCCTCGCCGCCGGCAGGTTTCTTCACGACCGAAGCGACCGGCCTGGAGTGGCTGCGGTCCAGTGGCGTGGTGCACGTGCCGGCCGTCGTCGCGGTGTCCGATGGTGCGCTGGAGGAGCCGGCGTTCCTCGCGCTCGAGTGGATCGAGCAGGGCCGTGGACAGCCGTCGAACGAGTTCGACTTCGGTCGCAGCCTTGCGAACCTGCACCGCGCCGGTGCGCCCGCCTTCGGCCGGGAGGATCAGCGAACGACGGGCAGTCTCGGGTTGCCGAACGATTCGTGCGCGACCTGGGCGGAGTTCGTGTCGACGCGTCGGTTCGTTCCGCTCGCCCGGATCGCCCGCGACCGCAGGTCGTTGCCGCCCGACGTGATCGACCGCCTCGAGCGGCTGGCGGGATCGCTCGACCGGTTCGACTACGGCGCCCCCGCCGCTCGTCTCCACGGCGACCTCTGGGCGGGGAACCGGATCGTCGATGTCGATGGCGCGAGTTGGCTGATCGATCCGGCGGCGCACGGTGGCAATGCCGAGTTCGATCTCGCGATGATGCTGCTGTTCGGTGGTTTCGGTGCGGATGCGTTCGTCGGGTACGAGAGCGTCAGCCCCTTGGCCGACGGTTGGCGTGACCGCGTCGACCTCCACCAGATCGCCCCGCTCGTCGTCCACGCGATCAAGTTCGGCGGTGCCTACGTCGCCTCCGCCACCCGCGCCA
Source organism: Actinomycetes bacterium (assembly GCA_031398325.1). Lineage (GTDB taxonomy): Bacteria > Actinomycetota > Acidimicrobiia > Acidimicrobiales > Ilumatobacteraceae > Sva-07. The sequence continues at coordinate 276 of JANNNB010000148.1, read as the reverse complement.
TCCACCGCTACACCTGACCGGCCCCAGTCATCGATGGACAATCCTCGTTTGTGACAAGAAATCGGAGACCCGGTCCTCCAACTTCTTGTCGCAAACGTGGAATGACGGTCTCCTACGTGGCGGTGTGGGAGGGGTGGGGAGCGGCAGCGGTGACGCGGGACGCCTCACGCTCCGCGTGGGGATTGAGTTCGAGGCCGCGTGATCCCCCGAGCTTCTGGGCGAGGTGTTCGCCGACCGTGACCACGTCGTAGCTGCTCGTCCCGTCGGCGGCGAGGC
>JANNNB010000144.1:0-27458 GCA_031398325.1 Actinomycetes bacterium | reverse complement strand
GTGACCTGCCCGAATCGGCGGTGCTCGGCAGCGGCCAGAAGGTGATCATCCCGGGGCGAGCCCTTGGCGAACTGTCACGGGTGATCGGCGGCCTCGACGAACTCACGGTGCGTCTCGGCGAGCGTGAGGCGACGTTCGAATCCGGAACGACGCGGGTGAGCACCCGGCTCATCGAAGGTGAGTTCCCGAACTATCGCAACCTGTTGCCGTCGAGCTATCCGAACCTGCTCACCTTCGGCAAGGCGGCGATGCTCGAGGCGATCCGCCGTGTGAAGATCCTGGCGCAGGACTCCACGCCGGTACGCCTGACGCTCGGCGGTGACACCGTGCAGTTGACGGCGATCACCCAGGACGTCGGCAACGCCGCGGAGGAGATCGACGCCACGTACGAGGGCACCGAGATGACCGTCGCGTTCAACCCCGACTACCTGGCTGCGGGTATCGACGCGATCGACAGTGACGACGTCACCCTGGCCACGATGGACCCGATGAAGCCGGCCGTCCTGCGCGGTGTCGGCCACGACGACTACCTCTATCTGCTGATGCCCGTGCGGGTTCCGTAGCCCCCGCCGGTGACGGTGGCTGACTGTCGTTGTGATCGTCGAACATCTCGAAGTCGTCGACTTTCGTAACTACCGCACCGGATCGCTCGATCTGCACCCCGGCACGACGGTCGTCATCGGCGACAACGGTCACGGCAAGACGAACCTCGTCGAGGCGTTGGCATACCTCGCGACCTTGTCCAGCTTCCGAGGTGCACCGAACGAGGCGCTGGTGCGCCTCGGGGCGGACACGGCGGTCATCCGGGCCCGGGTCCGGCACGACGACGCCCGGGAACTCCTCGTCGAAGCGGAGCTGGCGGTCGCCGGGCGCAACCGGATCCAGGTGAACCGTCAACGACTGGTCCGCTCACGGGATCTGCTCGGCACGCTGCGCGTGACGGTGTTCGCACCTGACGACCTGGTGCTGGTCAAGGGAAGTCCGGGGGAGCGTCGGCGATTCCTCGACGACACGCTGGTGGCACTGGCGACGAAGTACGACGCAATGCGGCTGGAACTCGATCGGATCGTTCGGCAACGCAACACCTTGCTGAAGCAATCCGGGGGACGGCTCACCGACGAAATCGAGATCACGCTCGAGGTGTGGGACGCCAAGTTCGCGACCCTGGCCGATCAGTTCGGACATGCACGAGCAACGCTGGTGGCACGGTTGGGCCCGATGGTGTCGGAGGCATACGAGCAGCTCGCAGGAGCCGCGGTCGCCATCGACATGCACTACGAGCCAGCGTGGCGCCGATCCGGCCTGCTCGTTGCGTTGCGGGAAGCCCGCACCATCGACGTGAGGCGTGGCGTGTCGACGGTCGGTCCACATCGGGACGAACTGACCCTCTCGATCCGTGGCCTTCCCAGCCGGACCCACGCGTCGCAGGGCGAGCAGCGATCGCTCGCCCTCGCGCTGCGGCTCGCCGGGCACCGACTCGTCACCGAGCGGACGGGAACCGCGCCGGTGCTGGTCCTGGACGATGTGTTGTCCGAGCTCGACGATCATCGTGCTGCTGCGCTGCTCGCGCATCTCCCTGCTGGTCAGATCGTGATCACGACGGCAACCGCGATCCCGGCCATGGCGTCGGTCGATCGGACGGTCCACGTGCGAGATGGTCAGGTGACCGACGAGCGGGTGGGACAACCGCAGTAGCGTCGCCGGGGTGAAGGAGCCGGTGCGGATCACGACGTCGATCGATTCGATCATGTCCTCGCTGCGGGGGACCGATCGGGTTCAGATCGGTGGCGTCTTCGGCCGCTGGATCGATGCCGTCGGCGAGAACGTGGCGGACCACGTCCGACCGGTGCGTCTCGACCAGCGGGTGCTCACGGTCGAGGTCGACGAGGCGGCGTGGGCCACACAGGTGAAGTTCCTGAGTGCCACGATCATCCGCCGGCTCCACGAGGTCGCCGGCGTCGAGGTGGATCGTGTCGAGGTGCGGGTGAGCGGTTCGACCGGGCGTCGAACGAAGGACTGAACGAGCCCGCCGAACGACCGGCTGACCGACCCATTGGACCGGTCGTCGGGCCGGCCGACGCGATCGGAGTTTCGTCGACGAAATCCCGGGCCGAACCACCAGTCCTCCCCGGCTCTGATACACCCCGCTGGTAGGATGAATGACACTCGCGACACGGTTCGACGGCAGTGTTTCCAGCACTTCCGTCGCGACGTCGCACGAGAATCGCACCCCCTGATCGCGGCCGATCGCCGATCGCACCAGGTGGTGGCCAAGAAATCGAACGCCAACACGACATTGAGGTACGAGTGTCCAACGACACGACCGAAATTCCGGACGCCGACGTCCCCCAGCCGAGTCGCCCGCGCCGAGCGAACCCCGACCAGGCGAAGACGACGGCGACCTACGACGCCAATGCCATCCAGGTCCTCGAAGGCCTCGATCCGGTCCGTAAGCGGCCGGGGATGTACATCGGCTCGACCGGTCTCGCCGGCCTGCACCACCTGATCTGGGAAGTCGTCGACAACTCGGTCGACGAGGCGATGGCGGGCCACTGCACGCGCATCGGGGTCACACTGCTCGCTGACGGTGGCTGTCAGGTCGACGACGACGGTCGCGGGATCCCGGTCGACCCGTTCACGTTCGGCGAGCACAAGGGCAAGAGTGCCGCCGAGGTCGTGCTCACCGTGCTCCATGCCGGCGGCAAGTTCGGCGGCGACGGCTACAAGGTGTCGGGCGGCCTCCACGGCGTGGGCGTCTCGGTGGTCAACGCGCTGTCGGAGCGCCTGATCATCGAAGTCGACCGCGGCGGGAACCGCTACCGCCAGGAGTACGCCAAGGGTGGCGTCCCCCAGGGCAAGATGCTCGTCGTCGGCGACACACCGGCACGCGGTCGCAAGACCGGCACCACGATCACGTTCTGGCCCGATCCGACGATCTTCGCTGCCGAAGGCGTCGAGTTCATCGCTCGCACGGTGCTCGAGCGCCTGCAGACGATGGCCTTCCTGAACAAGGGCCTCGAGATCGTGTTCGCCGATGAGCGCGACACCCGCGAGCAGAAGATCACGTACCAGTACAAGGGCGGGATCATCGACTTCGTGAAGCACCTGAACGCCACCAAGGAGCCGTTGTTCTCCAAGGTGTGCCAATTCGAAGACGACGACGACGACGGCCAGATGCTCGACATCGCCATGCAGTGGAACACCGGCTACTACGAGGGCATCCACGGTTACGCCAACGGCATCTCCACCATCGAGGGTGGCATGCACGTCGAGGGCTTCAAGACGGCGCTCACGACCGTCGTGAACAAGTACGCCAGGGCCAAGAACCTGCTGAAGGAGAAGGACCCGAACCTCACGGGCGAAGACATCCGTGAGGGCATCACCGCGATCGTGTCGGTGAAGCTGCGAGAGCCGCAGTTCGAAGGCCAGACCAAGGCCAAGTTGGGCAACGTGCCGATGCGCTCGTTCGTCCAGAAGGCGACCAACGAGCGTCTCGCCGAGTGGTTGGAGGAGAACCCGACCGAGGCGAACAAGATGGTCAAGAAGAGCCTCGCTGCGGCGCAGGCACGGGTCGCCGCCAAGAACGCCCGCAACGCCATCCGGCGCAAGACGGCGCTGTCGGGCGCCGGCATGCCCGACAAGCTCAAGGACTGCTCGTCGAAGGACGCCTCCGAGTCCGAGCTGTTCATCGTCGAGGGCGACTCCGCCGGTGGTACGGCGGTCGACGCACGCGACCCACGCACCCAGGCGATTCTGCCGATCCGCGGCAAGATCCTCAACGTCGAACGGGCGCGCGTCGACAAGATGCTGAAGAACAACGAGATCCAGGCCCTCATCACTGCGATCGGCGCCGGTGTCGGCGACGAGTACGACGTGTCGAAGTGCCGATATCACAAGGTGATCGCGCTCGCCGACGCCGACGTCGACGGCAGCCACATCCGCACGTTGCTGCTGACGTTCTTCTTCCGCCAGATGCGCGAGATGGTCGAAGCCGGCTTCTGTTACATCGCCCAGCCCCCGTTGTATTCGACCGAGGTCGGCAAGGAGAAGGTGTACCTGAAAGACGACGTCGCCAAGGCTCAGTTCCTCGCAGATCGACCCAACCACAAGAAGCAGTTCCAGCGGCTGAAGGGTCTCGGCGAGATGGACTGGGAGGAGCTGCGTGCGACCACCATGGACTCCTCGACGCGCACACTGCTGCAGATCACGGTCGAGGAAGCGGCGCTCGCCGACGAGATCACCTCGGTGCTGATGGGCGACGACGTCGCGAGCCGGCGCGAGTTCATCACCACCAACGCCCGCGACGTCCGCAACCTCGACTTCTGAACGACCGACTTCTGAACGACCGACTGCTGACTGAGACACCATGACCGACGACAACATCACCCCACCGCCTGAACCGATTCAGCCCATCGCGCTCCACGACGAGATGGAGAGCTCGTTCCTCGAGTACGCCATGTCGGTCATCATGTCGAGGGCCCTGCCCGACGTGCGTGACGGCCTCAAGCCCGTCCACCGCCGGATCATCTGGGACATGGAGGAGCAGGGCTTCCGGCCCGACCGCGGTCACGTGAAGTGCGCCCGCGTCTCCGGCGACACGATGGCACGCTTCCACCCGCACGGCGACAGCGCCATCTACGACGCCCTCGTGCGTATGGCCCAGCCGTTCTCGCTCCGCCACCCGTTGATCGACTTCCACGGCAACTACGGCTCCCCGGACTTCGGCCCGGCCGCCTCGCGCTACACCGAGTGTCGCCTGCATCCGTTGGCGATGCAGCTGCTCGCCGACATCGACGAAGACACCGTCGACATGATCCCGAACTACGACGGCACCACCGAGGAGCCGGTGGTGCTGCCGGCGCGGTTCCCGAACCTGCTCGTCAACGGGAGCCAGGGCATTGCCGTCGGCATGGCCACGAACATCCCACCGCACAACCTGGGCGAGGTCATCGATGCGGTGCTTCATCTGATCGACAATCCCGAGGCCACGCCTGACGACCTCATGCAGTTCGTCAAGGGGCCCGACTTCCCGACGGGTGCGAGCATCCTCGGTCGTGCCGGAATCATCGATGCCTACCGCACCGGTCGGGGCTCGGTGAAGATGCGGGCGACGGCCAGCATCGAGGACGGCCGCAACGGCCGCCTCGAGATCCTCGTCACGGAGATCCCGTACCAGACCAGTTGTTCGGCGATCGCGTCGCGCATCCAGGAACTGGTCGACAGCGGCAACCTCGACGGCATCGCCGACGTCAACGACGCCTCATCCGGTGGCAAGACCAACCTGATCATCACGCTGAAGCGTGATGCGAACCCGAACGTGGTCAAGAACAACCTGTTCAAACTCACCCAGCTGCAGTCGACGTTCTCGATCAACATGGTCGCGCTGGTCGACGGTGTTCCGCGTCAGATCAACCTGCGCGACGCGTTGGTCGCCTACGTGCGCCACCAGGTCGAGGTCATCACACGACGGTCGCAGTACCGACTCGACAAGGCCCGCCGGCGCGAACACATCCTGGAAGGTCGCATCAAGGCCCTCGATGTCATCGACCAGATCATCGCCCTGATCCGTTCGAGCGACGATGCGGCAACGGCTCGCACCGGCCTGATGGCAGCTCCGTTCGAGTTCAGTGAGATCCAGGCCAACGACATTCTCGACATGCAGCTGCGCCAGCTCACCCGGCTGTCGCGGATCGACCTGCAGACGGAACTCGAAGACGTTCGTGCGAGCATCATCGATCTCCAGGAGATCCTCGACAACCCCGAGCGGCTGAACAACGTGATCCGCGATGAGATCTCGGCGATCCGGGAAGAGTTCGCCACGCCGCGCGTGTGCCAGCTCACCTACGACGACGGCGAGATGTCGATCGAAGACCTGGTCGACGACAAGGAACTCGTCATCGTGATGACGCAAGCCCAGTACGTCAAGGCCGTCGAGGCCACGTCGTTCAAGACCCAGGGCCGTGGAGGCCGCGGGGTGTCGGGCGGCAAGCTGAAGGTCGACGACATCGTGCGCCATGTGATCTTCACCACGGCGCACGCGCACCTGCTGTTCTTCTCCAACCGGGGCAAGGTCTACCGCTTGCGAGCGCTCGACATTCCCGAGCGTGAGCGCACGGCCAAGGGCATGCCGATCGTCAACCTGCTCCCACTGCAGGCCGACGAGAAGATCCAAGCGATCATCGACACCCGCGACTTCGCCGGGGAACGCTTCTTGTTCTTCGCGACCAAGAAGGGCACGGTCAAGAAGACGGCCTTCGACGCGTACGACTCGAGTCGTCGCGACGGCTTGATCGCGATCAACCTGCGTGACGACGACGAACTCGTGAAGGTGATCGAGACCAGCGGGAGCGACGACATCTTCATGGTGAGTCGCCGGGGCATGACGATCCGGTTCACGGAGGACGACGTACGTGCGATGGGGCGCACAGCTGGTGGCGTGCGCGGCATGCGCCTGAAGCCGGACGACTCCGTCGTCTCCGTCGATGTCGCCCGCGACGACACGGCGATCCTGATACTCACCGAAGCCGGCTTCGGCAAGCGCACGCAGCTCGAGCGCTTCAATGCCCAGGCCAGAGGTGGCCAGGGCGTTCGTGGCATCCGACTCACCGGGAAGAAGGGTGAGGTGGTCGCAGCCTTCATGGTCGGACTCGACGACGAAATCGTGGCGGTGTCGAACAACGGCATCACGATCCGCATGGAAGTGCGGTCGATCTCGTCGCAGGGTCGTGACGCGACCGGCGTACGCGTGATGAATCTCGACGACGGTGACGTCGTCGGATCGGTTGCGCCGATCCTCGCCACCGACGACTGATCGGCTTCCGATCCCCTCGGCGCAACGACGCCCAGCTGGCTGCCAGGTGCGGTCACGCTCGGGCGTGCCGCGGATCAAGGGGTGAACATGGATGTCCGAACGACGGATCGAGACAGAGGTCAGGCGGCGATCGTGTTCGTGCTGATCGTCGTGGCGTTCGCAGCGATGCTGACCTCCGGGCTGGCGGAGCTCGCAATGACGGCACGCGATCGGGCCCGGGCGCAGTCTGCGGCCGATGCCGCCGCGCTCGCGGGCCTCGACGGCGGGTACATCGCCGCGATGCGGGTTGCCGGAATCAACGGGTCGACCCTGGTGTCGTGGTCGTCCGATCCGGGCTCACACGACGTGACGAGCGTCGTCGAGGTCGTGGTGGAAGTCGGCGGCCAGATCGCGAGAGCTCGCGCATCAGATCAGCCTTGACGGGACCGAGAAGCATCGGGTGCGTACACTTGACCGCGTGAGCACGACCGAGCACGACCTCGACGCGCTCGACGTCGCGGTCGATGACGAAGTGCTCGATGACGAAATGCTCGATCACGACGACGTGACCGAGGTCGACGCCGGCGAAGAGGTCGACGCCGCAGCCGCCGATCACGATGTGCTCGAGAGAGACGGCCCGGAACCTGACGATCACGATCTCGTTGCGCGACCGGAGCCTGATGTCGATGAGACGAACGATCGGCTCGGCCGATTCGACGAGTTCCTGAGCGAGGCGCAGGCCGATCACGCCGACGATCTCGACGACGACGAGGAGTCGGTCCCGTTCGAGCTTCCTGCGATCATCATGGCGACCGAGCTCGACGACGACGAGTCAGTCGATGACGAGGTCGACGACTCGATCGACGCTCGAGCGTTGCGGTCCGGTGAGATCGATCTCGACGATGTGCCGCGAGCCGATCCGCCCGTGACCGAGCCGTTGTCAGACGACGCGCTCGAAGAGCTGCGACGTGCCGACATCGATGGGCCCACGGTTCCCGTGATGCTCCACGACGAGGCCCCGGCACACCGGCGGGTGAAGCGCTCACCCGAGTACGACCCGGCCCCGATGCCGATCCCCCTGAACGTTCCGCGGATCCTCGGCCGCAAGCCCCGAGTTCGACGGGTCACGCGAGTGGTGCGCCACGTCGATCCGTGGAGCGTCTTCAAGATCGCGATCGTTGCGAACCTGCTGATCTATGTGATCGTGCTCGTCGCAGGTGTTCTGCTCTGGAACGTTGCGAACGCGACGGGCACGGTCGACAACGTGGAGCGATTCTTCGAGTCGTTCGGCTGGGCGACCTTCGAGTTCAACGGTGGCGAGATCTACCACAGCGCGTGGACGGCGGGAATCTTTCTCGTCATCGGTTTCACCGGTCTCGCGGTGCTCGCCGCGACGATGTTCAACCTCATCACCGACCTGGTCGGAGGGGTCCGCTTCACCGTTCTCGAAGAGGAGGTCGTCGAAGTGCGCACCTCTCCGATGCGGCGTTTCGTCGTCCGCCGTTCGGAGCCGGAGATCCCCCTCGTCACGAGCGATTCGTCCGGCCAGATCATCCGTGAATCGGTCGTCGACGACAGCAACGGCTTCGCCCGCTGACAGGTCGGCGGTCGCTGGTCACCGAGCGCTATCGATCGTCTGACGCAAGATGTGGAAGCCGGTGAGCGCCGATAGCGTTGCCGACTTGCCGGGGCTATAGCTCAGTCGGTTAGAGCGCTGCCCTGATAAGGCAGAGGTCACAAGTTCGATTCTTGTTAGCCCCACGACGCCGCCCGGTGATGATCGGCAGGCCCCCGCGAGGGGGCCTTCGTCGTTTTCGCGCTGACCCGGCACAATGGGGCGATGCATCGCTGCCGATCCCGTCGATTCGCAGGCGAATCGTGAAGCTCATCCGTCGGGCGTTGTCGGCGGTTGCGCTCGCGGTTGCCGTCGCCGCGGCACTGCGTGTGCGTGGCTCCGGGGGGACACCGCCGCAACACGGTGGTTGGCGGCCGCTCGAGCTCCCGGACCGCACGTGACCGGATCGCGACCGAACGAACCGCTCCCGACACCGCGTGTCGCCCTGATCGGCCACGGTGTCGTCGGCTCGCGGATCGAGCGCGCAGTGCCGGTGCTGCTGCCCGGTGTCGAGCTCGTAGCAGTCGACACCCGCGAGTCGGCGCGAGCGGCAGCCACCCTGAGCCACGTCGATGCTGCGATCCTCGCGTCGACCGGACCCCACGCCGGCCTCGCCCAGGAGCTGCTCGAGCGACAGATTCCGACCATCTCGATCGGGGACGACCTGGACGACGTTGCGGCGATGATCGAACTCGATCAACTCGCCCTCGACGCCGATGTGTCGTTCGTCGTGGGTGCCGGCATGTCACCCGGGTTGTCTGGGCTCCTCGTCCGTCATCTTGCGAACCAGCTGGCCACGAGTGACGAGATCCACATCGCGATCCACGGCACGGCCGGGCCGGCCTGCGCCCGACAACACCACCAGGCCCTGGGCGGGAACGGCCTGGCACTCCACGACGGTGCGTGGGTGCGGCGGCCGGCGGGGTCAGGACGCGAACTGTGCTGGTTTCCCGAGCCGGTCGGAGCGTACGACTGCTATCGAGCCGAACTCGCCTCGCCGCTGCTCTTGCGCAATCTCTTCCCGAACGTCGATCGGATCACGGCGCGGGTTTCGGCGAACCGACGAGACCGCCTGACCGCCAGGTTGCCGATGTTGAGTCGACCGCATCCCGAAGGTGGTGTCGGAGCCCTACGCATCGAGGTACGGGGGAGCGACGCGGCGGGAGGCCGGAGCACCCTGGTCGTCGGAATCGCCGAGCTGGTCGGAACGGCCACCGCAGCCACGACGGTCGCGTTCCTCGATGCCCTGCTCGATCGATCGTTGCCCGCAGGCGTGGTGTGTGCTGGTGATGGCAGACTCGACACGGTGAGTCTGCTGCGAACGGTCGAGCGAGTCGGTGTGCGCCTCCAGGAGTTCACCGGCGTGCCCAGGCCACAGGTCGCGTCCTTCGCGAGCGCGTCGTCATGACGATGATGAATCCACCCCAGTTCCGCATGCCGTGGATGCCCTCTGCGGAGATCGTGCGGGTAGAAGGTCGCGGCGAGTTCTTCGTGCGGCGTCATCAGCACGTCGATCCGACGGCACCGACCGTGATGCTGCTTCACGGCTGGACGGCGTCGGCAGACCTGCAGTTCTTCACGGCGTACGAGGAATTGGCCGAGAGATACTCGTTCATCGGGATCGATCACCGTGGGCACGGTCGGGGACTTCGCACGCTGGACTCGTTCGCGTTCGACGACGTCGCCGACGATCACGTTGCGGTCGCGCGTCAACTCGGCATCGATCGGGTCGTCGTCGTCGGGTACTCGATGGGCGGGCCGATCTCGATGACGATCAGCCGGCGACATCCCGAGTTCGTGTCAGGGATCGTCGTGCAGGCAACCGCACTCGAGTGGCTGGAGACGAGACGCGAACGCTGGCGTTGGCGGTTCCTGCCGATCTTCGGCTCTCTGTTGCGGTCGCGCTGGTATCCGGCATTCCTGCACGGCGGCCTGCCGCGACTCATTCCCGCGGACCACGCGCTCACGCCGTACCTTGCGTGGCTCGAAGCGGAGATCCAGCGAGGAAACTCGCGAACGATCACCGAGGCCGGTTGGGCACTGAGCAGTTTCGACGCACGCAGCTGGGCACCGAGCTTGGGGCTTCCGGCAGGGGCGCTCATCACCACGAAGGATCGGCTGGTCCGTCCCCGGAAACAGCGCGCATTGGCCGCCGCCTTGAAGGCCGAGATCCGAGAACTCGACGGTGACCACGGGGTTCCGTGGGAGGAACCGAGTCAGTTCTCGTCGTTGACGGTCGAACTCGTCAACGGTGTGGTCGCCCGCTCGCTGGCCAGCAACGCCACCTGACCGCTGAGCTGCTCGATCATCGCAGTCAGACGATCGAGCCGTTCGTCCAGACGCTCGTCGAGCGTTTCGCCGGTCACCATGTCGGAGAGCGACAGGCGAACGCTGGCGATCTCGCGGGCGAGGAACTCGGTGTCGGCTTGGGTCCGTTCAGCGACGTTGCGATCGCTCTCAGCGGTCAGCCGATCACGGAACTCCTGGCGGTTCTGCGCCAGCAGGATCAACGGTGCTGCGTACGACGCCTGGAGTGACAGGACGAGGGTGAGCAGGACGAGCCCGCGGCTCCAAGGGTCGAACTGGTAGCGATCGGGCGCCAAGGCGTTGTGCACGATCCAGATCGCGATGACCACGGTCTGCCAGACCAGGAACTGTGCAGTACCGAGGTTCCGGGCGAGGGACTCGCTGAACGCTCCGAACCGATCGGAGTCGTACTGCACGCCGACCCGTCGGGCGGCCCGGGGCGCGGTGAGATCTTCGCGCCGCCTCATCCCGTGTCCTCGCTGGTATCGCGACTCGGGCGCGACCGGGTGCGCCAACCGGCGCCGAGGAGTCGGTCGATGACGTCGTCGACCGTGACGGCGCCGAGGAGGCGACCTGCGTCGTCACAGACGGCCATCGCCAGCAGGTCGTAGCTCGCGAGTCGCTCGGCGACGTGGCGGTCGGTGTCGGTGGGCGCCAGGGTCGGATCGTCCGTGACCAACCGGCCGAGTTCGGTGCTCGGAGGCTCCCGGAGCAGTCGTTGCACATGGGCGACACCGAGGAACTTGCCGGTCGGTGGTCGGAACGGCGCCTGGCAGACGAAGACCTGAGTGGCGATGCTCACCACCCAGTCCGGGTCGCGGATCTGGGCGAGTGCTTCCGAGACGGTGGAGGTCGGTCCGAGGATGATCACCTCGGGGGTCATCAGACCACCGGCGGTGCCCTCCTCGTACTCGAGGAGTCGACGCACGACGTCGGCATCGTCGGCGTCCATCACCCCGAGCATGCGCTCCTGGTCGGCTGGTGCCATCTCGCCGATGAGGTCGGCGAGGTCGTCGTACTCCATCTCGTCGAACACGCCGACGAGACGGTCGAGGTCGAGCTCGGCGACGATGCGGACCTGCTCCTCTTCCGACAGCTCTTCGAGCACGTCGGCGAGGCGCTCGTCGTCCATCGCCTCGGCGAGCTGTCGCCGCTGGTCGACGGGCAAGGCCCGCACCACCGCAGCCACCTCTGCAGGGTGGAAGTCGCGCAGCCGCGCCGCTTCGGCCTGCATCTCGCTCGGCGAGTCGAACAGGGCGGGCACCTCGTCGTAGTCGACGAGCCGGTAGCTCGGACGCCGGCGCAGGGTGCTCTTGCGGGCCAGCCGGACGCGGTCGATGACCCAGTAGGACGACCGGCTGCCGATGTGCTCGCGCAGCGCGATGTCGCTCACCGTCTCGTCGCCGATCTTGCGATCGATCAGATCTGCCCCGATCAGCACCTCGCCCGAACGTGGCTTGAACGGGTTGAGGTCGACGTCCCAGCTGCGCAGGCGCGCCCCGTCGTTGTCGAGCTCGGCGATGCGATTCGCGTTGACGAAGATCCGGCGTCGCTGGCTGCTCGCGACGAAGCCGACCACACGTGGCGCGATGGGCTCGCGTTCGTCACGTCCCGGTCGACCGGGGATGACCACGATGTCTTCGAGTCGGCCGATCTGGGCGCCACCCGCATCGAGGAGCGGAAGCCGCATCACCCGGAATGCATAGATCAGCTCCCCGGACATGCCGGAAGGTTACCGATGGGTGCTGCGGCAATCGGGATTGCCGGTCAGGGTTGTCCTGAGTCGATCGCTGGCTGTGTTCGTCCGACGCGGCTCGGCCGGCAGTTCGGGTCAGGCGGCAGTGAGGGTCAGGCGCCGGTGGCGGTCGATTCGACCTGCACCAGCGTGTCGCTGTAGGCGACACCCCCGCCCCAATCGGTGAGCGTGTCGTTGGTGAGGCTGTTGGCGACCTTTCCGTCGGGGTGGGCAGCGCTCCACCAGCCGAACGGAATGGCGACGACGCCGGGGCGTAGGCGCTCGGTGATCTTGACGGGGACTTCGACGGATGCCCGGTCGTTCCACACTCGGGCGAGGTCACCGGTCGCCAAGCCGCGTCGGTCCGCGTCGATCTGGTCGAGTTCGATGAACGGACCGCCTTCGGCCGGGCCGTGCTTGGGCAGGTGCGAGTAGCCGGAATTGAGGAACCGGGTGTGATGCTTCGGCGTCAGCAGCTGGAGTGGGAACCGGGACAGCAGTTCCGGATCGCCGGCCGGGCCTTCGCGCGGCGCGACGAAGGTCGGGATGCGGGGTTGGCCCATTCGTTCGAGCACGTCGGAGACGAACTCGACCCGACCCGATGGCGTGTCGAAGAATCCGTCGCCGAACGGCCGGCCATCCTCCGGGTACGGAGCGCGGACCCATCCGACCGAGCGCAGTTGGTCGAGGTCGACGCTCGGCAGCGCATCGGCGAGCAGGGTGTCGTCATCGTCGAACAGCGCGGGCTCGGTGTATCCCATGGCACCGGCGAGTCGCCGGAAGAGGTCGGTGTTCGACACCGACTCGCCGACGGGAGCGATCGCGGCCTCGTTCCAACCGACCCACAGATGGCCCCACGGCAACACCACGTCGTCGGTCTCGATCTGCGTCGTGGCCGGCAGCACGATGTCGGCGTAGCGGGCCGTGTCGGTGAGGAACTGTTCGTGGACCACGGTGAAGAGGTCGTCGCGCTCGAGGCCGCGCCGGATCAGCTCGGCGTTCGGGACGATGACGAGCGGGTTGCAGTTCCACACGACGAGCGCGTGGACGCCGACCCCGTCCGTTTCACCGGCGTGCTCGGCCGTGAGGATCTCGCCCAGCCGACTCATGTTGAGCGTGCGTGGTTCGCGGCCGTCAGGGCGGGCATGGAGATCGGGACGGAACAGCGCCGCGGCATCGACGAGCGCATCGCTGTAGGACCCGACACTCTTCGCGATCCCGCCGCCGCGCTCTGCCCAGGCGCCGGTCAGGGCGGGCAGACAGCCGAGCGTGCGGAAGAACATCGCGCCGTTCTCGTGATGCTCCGCGCCGATGACCGTGCGAATGCCGGCGGGCCGGGTCGTCGCGTAGTCGATCGCGAGACGGGTGATCACGTCGGCATCGACCCCGGTGACGGCGGCGGCACGTTCGGGCGTCCAATCGTCGGTGGCGTGTCGCAACTCCTCGAAGCCGAGGGTGTGCTCGGCGATCCACGCGTCGTTCGTCAGCCCCTTGGCGATGATGACGTGCATCATCGCCAACATCATCGCGATGTCGGTGCCGGGGAAGGGTTGGATGAACTGGTCGCCGCGGTCGACGTCGATCGCTTCGGCGGTCAGCGTTCGTATCGGGTCGATCACGACGATCCGGGCCCCGTTCGCGCGTGCCTTCTCGATCGTCGGCCACAGATGTCGATTGGTGAGACGGGTGTTGGTGCCCCACAGGAGGATCAACTTGGAGTGTTCGAGCTCGAGGGCATCCATCGCCCGCCCGCTCCCGTTGGTCATCCGCAGGCCGGCCCCGACCGTCGGGCCGCAGATGTTGCGATCGATCAGCGAGGCGCCCATGTGGCCGAAGAAGCGACCACTGAGGCCCATCATCGACAAGAGGCTCTGGTTGCCGGCGTCGGAGAACGGCAGGACTGCCTCCGAGCCGTGAGCGTCGATGACCTGGTGCAGTCGTGCGGCGATCTCGGTCAGGGCGTCGTCCCACGAGATGCGTTCGAACTCACCTGATCCCTTCGGCCCGACCCGCCGGAGCGGGTGGAGCAGCCGATCGGGGCTGTAGACGCGGTCCAGGAACCGGTTGACCTTGGGACACAGTTCCCCTGCCGAATACGGGTGCGCATCGTTGCCGCGCAACTTCACGGCGACCGCGGCATGTTCCGCGCTGTCGTCGATGGTGCCGTGGTCGACGGTGCCGTCCTGGATCGTCACCGTCCATCCGCACGAGTCGGGGCAGTCGTGATGACAGGTGCCGTTGACCGTGCGTGTGCTCATGTGTCGATGCTACGACGCCTCGGTGTCGGCTCCGGGCTCGATAATCCCGCGTAGGTGTGGCCATGCGGAAGCGAAGCCGGCATGGAGGGGGAGGGTGTCGACCTCGTCGAAGGTGAACCACCCGACGGCATCGGTCTCGAAGTTGATCGATTCACCGAATCGTTCCTCGACCTCGACGACGACGGTCGTGTAGGTCCAGTCGGTCGCAGGGACGAACTCGTACTGACCGATCAGCGTGGCCGTCCCGGGCATCTCGCCGACTTCCTCCATCGCCTCGCGCAGTGCTCCCTCGAGCGGTGTCTCGCCGAGGTCGAGCGCACCCCCGGCGCATGACCACGTGCCGCCCTCATGTGCGAACGCGGAACGCTTCTGCAGCATGAGACGGGGTTGTGTCGAGCCGGCTTCGCGCACCACGAACACAACGCCGGCAGCGCCGTAGACACCCCACCGCACGTGTCCATCGCTGCACCGCATGAACCCGTCGCCTGTCGGTCGTTCCACCATGGCCCAAGCGTGACGTGCCGACACCCGTCCTCGCAACCTGGCGGTGACGCACACGCCGGTGGCATGTAGTCCGCCGGGGCGGTGGTTGACTTGCGGCGTGACCGACGCCGAGACCGAGCAGTTCGACCTGATCATCATCGGGAGCGGGTCGGGCAACTCGATCCCCGAACACCTGAACGACTGGAAGATCGCGCTGGTCGAGCGTGACGTGTTCGGTGGGACGTGTCTGAACCGTGGGTGCATCCCGTCGAAGATGTTCGTCCTTCCCGCCGACGTCGCGCTCGCCGCCGATTCCTCGGCCAGGTTGGGGATCGACACCCAGTTCAACGGCGCGGACTGGCCGATGATCCGCGACCGGATCTTCGGTCGGATCGATCCGATCTCCGCCGGAGGCCGCGACTACCGGGCGACCGGAACCCCGAACGTCACCCTGATCGAGGGGACGGCGCGCTTCGTGGGCGACAAGACGTTCCGGATCGACGGAACCGTGCGAGACGGCGGCGAGCACGACGGCCACACCATCACGGCTCCACAGGTGTTGATCGCTGCGGGTGCGCGGCCGATCGTCCCCCCGATCGACGGGCTGGTCCAGACCGGCTTCCACACGTCCGACACGATCATGCGCCTTCCGGAACTGCCGAGACGGCTCGGCATCATCGGCGGCGGGTTCATTGCCGCCGAGATGGGCCACGTCTTCTCCGCGCTCGGATCGAAGGTGTCACTCTTCGCCCGATCGGCAACCCTGCTCCGAGGATTCGACGCGGATGTTTCGGCGCGTTTCACGGAGGTGTTCGGCACCCGCGTCGACCTGCATCTCGGCCACCCGCCCGCGTCGGTGAGACGGACCGGTACGGGCATCGAGATCAGCTGCGGCGACGAGACGATCGTCGTCGACGAGCTCCTCGTGGCGACAGGCCGCCAGCCCAACAGTGACCTGCTCGAGGCTGAGGTCGGGGGTCTGGTGCTGGGGTCGCACGGAACGATTCAGGTCGACGACACGATGGCCACGAGCGTGGAGGGTGTGTGGGCGATCGGTGACATCGCGAACCACTACCAGCTCAAGCATCTCGCGAACGCCGAGGCGAAGGTCGCCTTCTGGAACATCGCTCATCCTGACGATCTCCACCACCAGAGCTACAAGGCGGTGCCGAGCGCGGTGTTCTCGAACCCGCAGGTGGCCACCGTCGGCCTGACCGAGGCCGAGGCCATCGAGCGGCGGTTGCCGTACGTCGTCGGTGCCCGTGACTACGCGGGCACCGCCTACGGCTGGGCGTTGGTGGACAACACCTCGTTCGCGAAGGTTCTCGTCAACTCCGAGACGGGGTTGATCATCGGGGCGCACATCATCGGCCAGCAGGCGGCGTCGCTGATCCAACCGATCGTGCAGGCGATGGAGTTCGGCCAACGCGCCGAGGACGTCGGTCGGGGCGTGTTCTACATCCATCCGGCGCTGACCGAGGTCGTCGAGAACGCGCTCCTCGAGGCGCTCGATCAACTCCCGTGAATGCGGGTTCCACACCGCTCGTGTTGACCGCTGCCGAGATCGATGATGCGCGTGCGGCGACGACCGGTTGCGACCCGGCGCTCGGGATGGTGCATCTGAACCACGCCGGCTCGTCGCTGCCGACGGCCTCCGTACTCGACACCCAGGTCAGGCACCTCCAGCGCGAAGCCGTCGAAGGGGGTTACGAGGCGGCGGCCGCGACGGCGGAGCTCGACGCCGCGGTGTACGGCTCGATCGCCCGCTTGCTCGGCGCCCGCCCCGCTGAGATCGCCCGTTTCGAACACGCCACCGCTGCCTGGAATGCGGCGTTCTGGTCGGTGCCGATGGGGGAGGGTCAACGCATCCTCGTACACGACCACGAATACGGCGCCAACGCGGTCGCATTCATCCGAGCAGCGGAGACCAGAGGCGTGTCGATCGAGCGGGTACCGAGCGACGAGTCGGGCCAGGTGTCGGTCGCTGCGATGGGCGACGCCTTGGCGGGCGGTGACGTCGCGCTGGTGTCGCTCACTCACGTGCCGACCAACGGCGGCCTGGTGAATCCTGCCGCCGAGATCGGTGCACTGACCCGCGCCGCCGGTGTGCCGTACCTGATCGATGCCTGCCAGTCGGTCGGTCAGGTCGGCATCGATGTCGAGGAGATCGGCTGTGATTTCCTGTCGGCGACCGGTCGCAAATACCTCCGTGGGCCGCGCGGCACCGGCTTCCTGTACGTCAGTGAATCGATCCTCGATCGGGCCGTGCCGTCACAGCCCGATCATCACGGCGTGCGGCTCGTCGCAGCGGATCGCTACGAACTGGTGGGCGACGCACGGCGCTTCGAGTACTGGGAGTACAACCACGCCGCCTGGCTCGCCCTCGGAGCGGCCGTCGATCATGCACTCAGCTGGGGCATCGCCCGGATCGAGCCGACGGTTGCGGCGCGAGCAGCCGAACTGCGTGCCTTGCTGCGCGAGGCCGGGTTCGAGGTGCACGACGAAGGGATCCGGCAGTGCGGCATCGTCACCACGTCGAGCGGCCGGCCCGATGGTCCGAGCGCGGGCGAGATGCGCCAGTTGTTGACGCAGCACCGCATCAACTCCTCGACCACGCTCACCGACTCGTCGTGGTACGACGTCGAGCGTCGCAATCTGCCGCCGATGCTGCGACTCTCGGTGCACTACACCACCACCCCCGACGAACTTGCCCGCACCGTCGACGTCCTCCCCCGCCCCTGACCCCAACGCGTGAACAAACTGCGGCCAGGCGCCGCAGTTTGTTCACGCGATCGCCGGCAACGAACTCGAATGAGCGGGACGTACGATCGCCTCCATGGGAGTGAGCACTCGGAACTGGGCGGGGAATCAGCGGTGCGTGCCGAAGGAGGTGCACGAACCGGCCTCCACCGACGAGGTGGCTGCGATCGTCCTGCGGGCGGCAGAGGCCGGTCAGCGGGTGAAGGCGATCGGCGGGGGGCATTCGTTCACCGATGCAGCCATGACCGATGGCCATCTCCTGTCGCTCGACGGGATGAACCGGATCCTCGAGGTGGACGGAGCGGACGTCACGGTCCAGGCCGGAATCCGACTGCACGAGCTCAACGCACAGCTTTTCGAACGGGGCTTGGCGCTGCCCAACCTCGGCGACATCGACCGGCAGTCGATCGCCGGGGCGACATCGACGGCGACCCACGGCACCGGCGCAGGGCTGGGCAACCTGGCCACGAGGATCGTCGGACTCGAACTCGTGACCGGCGACGGTTCGGTCGTACGCGCCGACGAGCAGACCGATCCGGAGCTGCTCGGGGTCGCGCGCGTCGGCCTCGGAGCACTCGGCGTGTTGACCGAAGTGACCCTGCGGTGCGTGCCGGCGTTCAACCTTCATGCGTCAGAGACGATCGAGCCGGTCGCCGACGTGATCGCCGACTTCGGCAACGTCATGCGTTCGACCGATCACGTCGAGTTCTACTGGATGCCCGGCGGTCGACGGTGCCAGGTGAAGCGCAACACCCGCACCGATCAGCCTGCGAAGCCGCAGCCGAGGTTGTCCTACATCCGCGACAAGTGGATCGGCGAGAACCTCGCCTTCGGCACGGTGTGCCGAGTCGGGCGACGGTTCCCGACGCTGGCGCCGAAGGTCGCCAAGCTCGTCACGTCGGCGGCGGCTGAGCGCGAACTCGTCGACCGGAGCGATCGGATCTTCTGCAGCCCGCGCCACGTCCACTTCCTCGAGATGGAGTACGGCATTCCGTTCGACGCCGTGCCCGACGCGATCGGCCGGATCAACGATCTCGTGAAGACCCTTCCCTTCCCGCCGCTGTTCCCGATCGAGGTGCGGGCCTCGGCGGGCGACGACATTCCGCTGTCGACGGCCAACGGCCGAGCGTCGGGGTGGATTGCGATCCACCAGTACGTGGGCGCTCCCTACGAGGCGTACTTCCAAGGTGTCGAGCAGATCATGAACGACTACGCCGGTCGCCCCCACTGGGGCAAGTTGCACTTCCAGTCGTCGCACACGCTGGCGCACCGGTACCCGGAATGGGACACGTTCCGTGACGTGCGGGCCAAGCTCGACCCGGCAGGCACGTTCCGCAACCCCTACATCGACCGGGTGCTCGGCCCGATCTGATCGGTTCACGACAGATCGGCGAAGTCGTGGGTCATCCAGATCGAGTCATCGGCGACAAAACCCTCGCGCTCGTACAGCTCGCGCACGCGCTGGTTGTGTGATTCGGTTTCAAGGAAGACGCGAGCCAGACCGCGTGTCCGACAATCGGAGAGCACGTGCTGGATCAACGTGGTCCCAACGCCGTGGCCTCGCTGCTCGACGAACACCTCGTCGAGTACGGCTTCGCCACCGCCGGCCTCGATCGACCAGCCCCACGTGACGACCGCGTAGCCGGAGTCGACCAGCCAGACGACGCCGTGGCGGTCGTTCGCCAGCAACGGCGCGAACCCCCGTCGCGCGCGGTCGTCGTCGAACGGGTGCCCGTCGATGGCACAGAATCGCCGATGTAGCCCGACGAGCATGTCGAGGTCGGTCGGCACCGCCCGGCGGACGCTCACCCGCTCAGCCCCCGCTGGAGATCGCCCGTGCGACGGCGCCGTAGCGCTCGAACCGCTCGGGCGTTTCGCCGGCCGGGTTGTACAGCACCAAGCGGTCGACGATGGCCCCGTACTTGGCGATCAGCGCGTCGGCCAGGGAATCCCAGGTCGACTCGGTCGCGAAAGCGGCGAGGTGGTCGTCCGTGATCTCGGCGGCCATCCCGGCGAAGTCGCCCGCTTTCTGCTTTTCGCGAATTCGCGCCGTGGTCCCTTCGAACCCGGCTTCATCCCAGATGAACGCGTAGTTCGGGGTCGACCCGTAGAACGACAGCGACATCTTCACGGCAGCTCGGCCACGAGCGATCTCCTCGTCGGTGTCACCGACGACCGTCATCACCGGCACGATCACGCTCACATCGGCAACGTCGCGCCCCGCCGCGGCTGCGCCGGCAGCGAGGTTCGGCACCACGTGCCGCTCGAGATAGCCCGGCTCGCCGATCGGGTGGACGTGGACGCCGTCGGCGACCTCGCCGGCCATGCGCAGCATCCACGGATTGACGGCAGCGATGTCGACCTTCGGGTCGGGGGGCTCGATCGGGCCCGGGCTCCATTGCGAATTGAGGAACGTCAGCTCGTAGAACTCGCCGTGATGTTCGAGTTGCTCGCCGCGGAAACCGGCGAAACACGCCTTCACCGCGAGGACATAGTCACGCAGCCGGGGGCCGGGACGCTCGAACTCCACGCCGTATCGCCGGACCACGTGCGTGCGAACCTGCGTGCCGAGGCCCAGTCGAAAGTTGCCACCGGAGGCCTCCTGCAGTTCCCACGCGTTCTGCGCGGTGACCATGGGACTGCGAGGAAATGCCACCGCCACCCCGGTCGACAGTTCGAGCCCCGGAGCCGCGATCGCGGCGACGGCCGCCGCAGTGAACGGCGTGCGCCCGGACTCGGTCAGGAGCATTCCGTCGAAGTTGGCGTCGGCCGTGCGCGCTGCGAATCGTCCCATGTCGCGCAGTGGCAGGGCGGTGGTCATCACATCGACGCGCATCGCACCGACCGTAATCTCGTGCCGGTGCATCCTCTCTACGCAGCGCTGGTCGCCGCGGCGCACGGCACGTTCCCGTCGATCGACGGAAGCGTCGAGGTGTGTGAACCCGATCACTCGGGTGCGGTTGCCGTCGTCGAGTTCACCGGCCATTCCTTCGTGCTGACCACGCATTCCCCCGATGGCGTCATCGCTCGTGCCGTCGACGGATATGGCGGCGCCAGCCACCCCGACGTGCTCCGTTGGCTCGCCGGACCGAGCGGTGTGATCGGTTCCCACGACGCAGTGCTGGTGGCCAGGGGCACGGGCGGAGGTGCACTCCCGAGACGCACCGACCTCGACGACCACCCGCGGGTTCGACGGGCCCGCCACCACCGCCGGGACGTTCGCGTGCACGGCAACGATGACGGGCTGGTCACACTCGGACGCGGGTTGGTGGGCCGGACCGAGGTATCGGTCGAGCTTCTCGATCCCGATCTCGCGCCCGCAGGGGCGGGAGGTGCGCTCATCGGGGAGGCACTCCGACTCGTCCCGCTCGGTGAGCTCGTGTGGGCACAGGTCGCTCCGGGCAACGCAGCGTCACTGCGAGCGTTCCTGCGGGCTGGATTCGTGCTGATCGGTGCCGAGGTGCTGATCGAGCCGGCAGGAATGTGAAGTGCCTTCACATCGACACTTGTTCGACGCGGGCACCGCAACGCGAATGTCACAGAACGACTTCGCGGCTGACATGTCGGTGCGCTAGACACGGCGGCGTTGTGCGACGTCCAAACGTTCAGTGGGGCACATGAGACCTGACATCGTCATTCGGAACGGCATCGTGGTGGACGGTACCGGGGCACCTCGGCGTGTCGCCGACGTCGCCATCACGGGCGACGTCATCACGTCCATCGTGAGTGCCGATGACGGTGGTCTCGAGGGGCGCGGCCGCCGAGAGATCGATGCCGAGGGTCGGCTCGTGACTCCCGGCTTCGTCGACATCCACACCCATCTCGACGCGCAGATCGCGTGGGATCCCATCGGCACATCCAGCTGCTGGCACGGCGTGACGAGCGTGGTCATGGGCAACTGTGGGGTCACCTTCGCTCCCTGCCGCCCGGACGATCGCGCGACCTTGGCCGCGATGATGGAGAGCGTCGAGGACATCCCGGCCGACGCGATCCTCGATTCGCTCGCGTGGGATTGGGAAACGTACGGGGAGTACTACGACTCGATCGACCGCTTGCCCAAGGGCCCGAACACCGGTGGCCTGGTCGGGCATTGCGCTCTACGGACCTACGTCATGGGAGAACGGGGCCTCGACGAGGCGCCTGCGTCTGGTGACGATGTCGTCGCGATGTCACGTCTCGTCGACGAGGCGATGGCTGCCGGAGCTCTCGGCGTCTCGACGAGCCGTACGTTCCTTCATCGCGTGCCCGATGGTCGGCCGGTGCCGGGCACCCATGCGACGGCCGACGAACTCTTGGCGTTCGCCGAGGTGTTGGGCCGCCATCGCTCCGGGGTCTTCGAAGGCGCGATGAGGCTCGGTGAGCGCGACAACGATCGCTTCGACAACACCCGGTCCGAGGTCGCCCTGCTCGGCGAGATCAGCCGTCAGAGCGGTCGCCCGGTCAGTTTCGGTCTGACCCAGTCGAACCGGCGGCCAGGCCTGTTCGAGGCGGTGGTCGGTTTCGCGAAGGACGAGAACTCCTCGGGCGCGCTGGTGCGGCCACAGACGACCGCGCGGGGGGTCGGCGTGCTGTTCGGTCTGGAGTCGCGTACCCCGTTCGACGGAGCCCCGTCGTGGAAGGAGCTACGCGCCGCGGTCAACGGTCGCAAGATGCAGATGCTGCGCGATGCTCCGTTCCGCCAGTGCCTCATCAGTGAGGCCGACGTGCACGGCTCGAAGATCGATCTCGAGCAGCTGTTCATCCTGCCGCCCGGCGGGGATGCACGGTACGACTGTGACCCGACCCATTCGCTCGCTGCCATCGCCATCGCTCGGGGTGTGAGCCCGGCAGCTGCATTCATCGAACTCGCGCTCGAGACCGATGGCCACGTCGTCGGCAGCATGCCGTTCCTCAACCAGGACCTGTCCGCTGTCGAGCAGATGCTGGACGATCCACTGGTGACGCTCGGTCTGGCCGACGCTGGGGCCCACGTCGGGCAGATCATGGATGCGAGCCAGCCCACGTTCTTCCTGACGTACTGGATCCGCGAACGGCAGCGCTGGAGCATCGAGGAAGCGATCCGGCGGCTGACCTCGGACACCGCCGACCTGTTCGGGATCCGTCAGCGTGGTCGACTCGTCGAGGGTCATTTCGCCGACGTGAACGTCATCGACTTCGAGAACATGTCGCTGCCGCATCCCGAGTTCGTGTACGACTTCCCGCGCGGCGCGGGCCGATACATCCAGGGATCGTCGGGCTACGACCACACGTTCGTCAACGGCTACGAGTTCATGGACCACGGCGAGCACACCGGGGTGCTGGCCGGTCGGATGTTGCGTTCGAACTGAACTGCGCCCGGAACGAACGGGCAGCCCGAACCGTCAGTGATCGAGGCGGCGGCGAAGCTCGACGTAGACCGGCTCGCCCGCCAATGCGATCAGCTCGTCACGCATGGAGTCGATCACCGGTGTCTCGCCGACGTACGCCTCGCCGCCCTCGGAACGCTCGGTGCAGCACCAGGCCATCGTCCTGCCGTGCTCGCCCCAGTCGGAGCGCCTCCACCGTCGCACGGTGGCCGACTCGGATGCGTCGTCGATCTCCTGCCAGTCGACACGCAGGGGGAGCTGCCAGCACACCGTCGGTTTCCATTCGGTCGGTGAGTCGCCGGCGTCGATAGCGGCGAGGTGCAGCGCGCATCCCTCGCCTCCCTCGAAGCCAGGCCGGTTGAGGAAGATGCAGGCACCGTCCACGACGCGAGTGTGGCTCCGTTCCGCGTCGCCGAAGATGCCGTTCGCTCCAGTGTTCGAATCGTCGAGCGCGTCGTCGGTGGCGACATGGTGGAACTGGAATTGCTCGGGCGGGATCATGGCGGCGTAGGCCGACACCGTCATGGCTTCGGCCTGACCGGCGGCACCATCACCGAAGTGGGCTCCGAGCGAGCAGCACCCCTGGTTCAGCTCGGCCGCCTCGTGGGCGAGAATGCCCTTGCATCCCTTGCCGAACAGGCAGGTCCAGTTCGACGTGAGGAACTCACGCTCGAACCGCCAGACGGTGTTGCCGTCCTCGATTTCGACGAGATCGTCCGGAGCGCTCATCGCTGGGTGAACAGCACAAGCCGTGATGCCGGCCCGAGGTCGATGGTGTCAGAACGTTGCGCGTCCTCAGCATCACCGGGCGAACTGGTGCCCGGCACTGACGCGACAGGTGCGGCGGGGTCCGCACCTTCGATCAGGTCGACCAGGAGGAGTCGGCCGGCCGACTCGGTGACGGCGCTCTTGCCGTCCGGCGCGAGCGCGACGAGGGTGCCATCCGTCGGGTACTCGCCGAGGCCGTCCGCAGTGATCACCTGCAGACCTGACGTATCGCTGCCCACCACGGTGCATCCGTCGACCGACGGAAGGATCGGCGACCCGGCAACGGCCTCGGCGACGACCGTGCCATCGTTCAGCGCAGCGATGACGACGTCGCTGTCGCCCGTCACGGCCAGGCACGTCGAGGTTCGGGGAGCGAGTTCGTCGATGCCCGCATCGAGGAACGTGGCGGACGGAAATGTGGCGAGGACCACTCCTTCCGGATCGAGGATCGCACTCGCAGTGGTGCCCACGACGATCAGCCGATCGCCGGTGGGCGTGACGTAGCCGGTCTCGACCGTACCGATCGCCATGGCGTCGACGGTCGACGTGGTTCCATTCGATGTCGTGAGTTCGAGGATTTCACCGTCGACGGTGACGAGCAGGACGTTGTCACCGGCGATCATCGCGGCACGCACCGACGGAGCCCGAGCGTCCGTGACCGACGCGCCCTCCTGGTCGAACACGGTGATATTGGCCTCGCTGCCGACGTTCTGCGTGGTCACCACGAGATCGGCGTCGATGGCGAGGGCGCGGCCGGGGAAGTACGACGGTGCGTCGCGATCGAACGACAGCAGGACGCTCTGGAAGTTCCCGGAATCAGTGACGAGTACGTCTCGACCCGTCGGTGACGAGATGGACCCGGCGACGTCGTATCGGGCACCGGCGATCGGCGCGAACGTCTCGGTGTCGAGGACGTCACCCGTTGGCCCGTGTGCGAGGACGGCCCGACCGGCGTCGGCAGTCGTAGTCAGCATCGTCAGCGCTGTGCCGGCCGGCATCACGACTCCGCTCGACCCGAAGTCGTCCTCGACGACCTGGCCCGTCTCGTCGTCGAGGTCGACCACGGCAGCCGCGTCGGCTGCGGTGACGAACACGGTCGAACCGACCGCCAAGGCGTCCGTCGGAGCGGTGACACCGGAGGCGAACCGTTCCATTTCCTCACCGACCTCGTTGGCGACGATGAGCTGGCCGGAACGCTCGTCGACGAGTACGACCGTGTTCCAGTCGACGTCGGCCGCGCCGTTGGCAGGAGCTCCGTCACCGCCACCGATCAGCGAACCGACCAGGATTGCTCCGCCCGCGATCGCGGCAACGACGCCGGCGACCGCAATACCGCGTCGGACCAGGTAGTTCGGTTGCTGATCGTGATCGCGAGGATCGACGCTGTGTGCGTCGGAGTCGGCGTCGACACCTGTCGCATCGCCGTCTGTCGGCGGTGGTTGGGTCGACGGCATCGCTGTCGATCGTAGGCCGCACTATGTTCACCGACGTGGAGTTCACCTGCCCTCGCTGTCAGACACCCACCATCGAGGAGTTCTACGGCCCGTGCCCGACGTGCAGGACCGCACTCCACGCGAAGTTCCAATCCGCTGGCCGCGTCGTCGAACTCGCCGAATACGAGCCGAAGATGAACGTGACACCGAACGCCGTCGCCCTCAAGGACGACTGACTCGCGCCACCACCCGGCTCAGTCGGCGACCGTGGGAACGCCGGCGCCGGGGCGGAATTCCGACTGCTTCGGGGCGTCCTTGTCGGCGGCGGCTTGCGCAGCCTGGGCCATGGTCGTCGCGAGTGCTGCTGCGGCACCCTCGTGCTCGAGGATCTTCGTCACGACGGCCTTCGACGCTCCGGCCATCAGCTCCGCTTGGTTGGCGTGCAGGTAGTCCTGCGATTCGCGAAGCCACTTCGTCGAGCCGTTGATCTCTGGGATCACGTAGCGGGCGAGCAGATCCCACGAGCGCAATGTGTTTTCCCGATTGGCCCAGTCGTGAGCGAACCCGAGCACCACGCCGAACCCGCCGGTGATCTCCTGGAGGTGGCGGATCGCCCCCACGAGGTCGTCGGGAGTGCCCACGATCGCAGCGCCTGCGCCCGACGCGCCGGCGTTCGTGGTCTGGTCGAGCAGCTCCCACTTGTCCTCGACGACGGTTGCGTTCGGGCGACCGAGCGTGTGCACGTTGTACTCGTTGTGCCATCGGTGCAGCCCGTCGACGGCCTCGTTGCGGGCCTGCTCCCTCGACTCGGCGAGGTGGAACGCCATCATCACGCGCCAGTTCTTGCGATCCACGACCTGGCCGTGTTCCGTGGCGGCCTGCTCGGCGAAGCCCCACTGCGTCGGGAGCGCGGAGATACCTTCGGTGGAGTTCGAGGCGATCGACAGCACGCCCATGCCGTACTTGCCCGCCAGCGTCATGCCCGACGGTGAGATCGACGACGCGGCCACCATCGGCAGGTCCTCCTGGACCGGCAGCAGCTGGAGGCGTGCCTCGTTCAGTTCGAACCACTCGGACTTGTAGCTGAAGCGCTCCGCACCCCGCAGCAGTGGGATGATCACCGAGAGCGCCTCGTCCTGACGGTCACGCTGGACCATCGGATCGATGCCGAGCGTGCGGGCGTCGGACGGCAGAGCGCCAGGGCCCGACCCGAACATCGCCCGGCCGTTCGACATGTGGTCGAGCTGGACGATTCGTTGGGCGACGTTGAAGGGGTGGTGGTACGGCAGGCTCGTGACGCCGGTGCCGAGCAAGATGTTGTTGGTGCGCTGCGCTGCGCCGGCGAGGAACATCTCGGGCGAGGCGATCATCTCCCAGCCCGAGGAGTGATGCTCACCGCACCAGAACTCGTCGAACCCGAGGCGGTCGAGGTGGGCTGCGAAGTCGAGGTCGCGCTGGAAGAGCAGTGTGGGATTCTCCCCGGACGGGTGATGTGGTGCGAGGAACGTGCCGAAGCGGATCCGAGTCATCGGCGGATCTTAGGAATCGCAGGGCTGGGAACTCCGACCGAGGTTGGTGCGGTCCCACCGTCGCACCGGATCGCAGAACCGGATGTCGTGTCGGAACATCGCAGCGCTATCGTATGGGCGCCCCACCCGTGGGGTCCCGATTCCGGGGACGTAGCTCAGTTGGCTAGAGCACCTGCTTTGCAAGCAGGGGGTCGTGGGTTCGATTCCCATCGTCTCCACCACCTCTGACCAGGCCTGATAGCCTGACCGGTAGTCCGGCAAAACATCGATGTATCAGCGATGTATCAACCGATCGGACACGGATCAGCCTTCGGGAGGGAGCGATCCAACTCTCGAGACTTGACCGGGCTGACATCGCAACGTGGATCGACGGGCTCGCCGAAGGCGGGAAGCTCTCCCGCCGGAGCGTGCAAATCTGCCGCACTGTGTTGCGCG
>JANNNB010000134.1:0-5763 GCA_031398325.1 Actinomycetes bacterium | reverse complement strand
TCGGCGATCGATCGTCCGGCGGCGACGATCAGACCGTCGACCCGCTCCTTGACCTCGGCGAACCCGGCCACGGTGTTGCCGTACTGGCTCCACCACATGTTCCAGGAGTCGACGTGGGGGAGGGTGATGTCGAGCATCCGGTCGCCGACCGATCCGACCATCAGCGGCGGCCCGCCCTCACGAGGGGATCGAGGGTGGAGAACACACTCGGCGGCCTCGTAGTACATGCCGTGGAAGTCGATCGACCCGTCGCGCAGCAATGTGCGGATGATCGTGAACGCCTCTTCGAAACGGCTGACACGGTTGTCGTACGGGAACCCGAAGGCCCGATAGTCGGGCAGATTCCAGCCGGCGCCGAGCCCGAGGATGAGTCGCCCGCCCGAGATCGCATCGACCGTCGCCGCCTGCTTCGCCAGCATCGCCGGCGCATGGAACGACGTACATGCGACGAGCGGGCCGAGTTCGATCGTGGTCGTCGAAGCAGCGAGCGCGGCGAGCGACGTCCAGACCTCCCACGGGCCGCGCGGCCCGACCGGCAGTTGGTACAGCAGGTGATCGCCGAGCCACAGCGAGTCGAACCCGACCCGCTCGGCCAGTTGCGCCATCGCGATCAGCTCGGGGAACGGCACCTCCCACTCGACCTCCGGCAACTGCACCCCGATCTTCATGCGGTCACCGTAGGCGAGAGGGTGGGTCAGGCGGTCATGACCGGGGAGCCGTGATGGACGATCAGTCGCCAACCCTCGGGTGATCGGGCGAACACGTTCGTCGCAGCGACGGTTCCGGTTCCGCCCACGTCGACGAGGTTCTCGTCGAGGGTCACCACCGCGACATCACCCTGGATCGTGACGGCCTCGTTGGTCAAGATGAACTGGTTGCGGCCCGGGCCGCCGAGGATGCGGCGCCACGAGTCCTCGACGTGCGGCCACGTCCGCAGCAGTGGCCAGCCGGGGTGGGTGCACACGACCCGGTCGCTGTGCTCCCACGCGTCCCGCATCGCCTCGATGTCACGCGATTCGTGAGCGTCGTAGAACGCTTGATTGGCCGCCAGCACTTCGGCGATCATCGGATCGATCGTCATCTCGCTCACCGCCCCGACCGTACCGCCGTCGGCGGAAGTGGGCATCGCGGGGAGCGCACCGCAGACGGATCGCCTACCGTTGCGACACCCGGTCGCCCGCAGGACCGGAGATCGACCCCACGGAGGATGTCGTGCTCAAGATCAAGACCGGCAAGAAGAATGCGAAGGTCGAGTTCGAGTTGGGTGCCAGCGAGCAGGATCATTTCGTGTCGGTCGTCGGCGACTTCAACGCATGGGATCCGTTCGCCACGCCGATGAAGCGTCGGCGCGACGGCACGCAGCGGGGGAAGGTGAAGGTGCCGCTCGGCGCGTCGTACCAGTTCAAGTACCTCAGCAACGATGGCACGTGGTTCTGCGATCCGGACGCCGAGACCGAACTCGACGGCGACGGCGTGCTGAACTCCGTGTTTCGCCTCCCGGCGCCCTGACCGCGCTCATCGGCGGCTGGCGACGAGGTCGGCAACTGTGCGATCGATCGACGTGTGGAGCGCGAGTTGGGTCTGGGTCCGCATGATGCCCGGCAACTGAAGGACCCGCTGCAGGACGTCGTGGAGGTGTTCGTTCGAGCGAGCGACGATGCGCAGGTGGAGATCGCCCGGCCCCGTGACCGCGTGCACCTCGAGCACCTCGCCGATGTCGGCGAGTCCGGCGAGGATCTCGGCGTCGCTGCCCTGGGCGATCTCGAGTGTGGTGAAGGCGAGCACGCCGAAGCCGGCCGCGGCGGCGTCGACATCGGGGCCGAAGCCGACGATGATCCCGTCGCGGCTCATCCGGTCGAGGCGGGCCTGCACGGTTCCCCTGGCAACGTCGAGGCGGCGTGCCATCTCCACGACCGGCAGGTTGGGTGTGGCGCGCAACAGACCGATCAGTCGGGCGTCGAGGTCGTCCCAGGAATCGCTGGTCATCGTGCGCAGTCGATCGGATCGGACATGGGGACAGATTAGACAATCTGCCCAGAGAATCACCCGCGACTTGATCGAACTGCTAGCTCACAGGATGATCGGTGGACGTTCTGTCCACTCCGGCGGCATCGCTGCAGGTATCGACCTGGGAGGTCACCATGACCACGATCGAAACGGCGGGCTCGGAGTCGGCGACGACGCCGGCGTCGCGCCTGAAGGGATGGGACTCGCTCGAGTTCTACGTCGGCAACGCCCGTGCTACTGCGGGGTTCCTCACCGCTGCGTTCGGCTTTCGGGTCACCGCATACGCCGGCCCCGAGACCGGCCGCGACGACGTCGCCTCCTACCTGCTGGAGCAAGGCAACATCCGGTTCGTCGTCACCGCAGGCCTCACTCCGGATTCGCCGATCTGGACTCACGTGCGCGAGCACGGTGACGGCGCGCAGGACTTGGCCTTCGTGGTCGACGACGCCACGGCCACCTACGAAGCGGCGCTCGCACGCGGTGCCCGCTCGGCACGCGAGCCGTACGAGCTGAGCGACGAGTACGGCACGTTGCGGCTCGCCGCCATCGGCACCTACGGCGAGACGAAGCACACGTTCGTCGACCGCCGTGACTACCGCGGCCACTACTGCCCCGGTTACGTGACCACCGGTCTGCCGCCGGAACCAGCTGGCACCCCGGTCGGTCTCGAGCGCATCGACCACGTCGTCGGCAACGTCGAGGTCGGCAAGCTCGACGAATGGGTCGCGTTCTACGAGGACGTGATGGGGTTCCGCCAGCTCCGTCACTTCGACGAGCACCAGATCGCGACCGAGTACAGCGCACTGCGCTCGACGGTCGTCACCAACGACGCCGGGATCACGATGCCGCTCAACGAGCCGGCCGATGGCCTGAAGCGCAGCCAGATCCAGGAGTACCTCGACACCTACCGCGGACCCGGCGTCCAGCACATCGCGCTCGGCACGAGCGACATCGTCCGGGCGATCAGCTCCCTGCGATCTCGCGGCGTGCGCTTCCTCGAAGCGAACGACGAGTACTTCCATGACGTCCGTAGCCGGCTGAAGTTCCTCGACGTGCCGTGGGGCGACATCGAGAAGCTGGGCATCCTGGTCGACCACGAGAGCGACGGGTACCTGCTGCAGCTCTTCACCGAGCCGATCACCGACCGGCCGACGGTGTTCATCGAGATCATCCAGCGCGGCGGGGCGACAGGTTTCGGCGAGGGCAACTTCAAGGCGCTCTTCGAGTCGATCGAACGCGAACAGGCGCGCCGGGGCAATCTGTGATCGTGCGGCCTTCGACCATGACGATGCAGAACCATGAGTGATCACGCCGGTCGACCGCGCCCAGCCGTCCTGGCGATGCCGGGCTATCGCCCTGGCCGATCAGCGGCCGAGGCGGCCGAGGAGCACGGCATCACCGATGCCATCAAGCTGGCGTCGAACGAACTGCCGTACGGACCGCTGCCGTCCGTCGCCGCAGCGATCCGAGACGCGGTCGGCGGTGTGTCGACGTACGCCGACCATCGGGCGACCGAACTGCGGGCGGCGCTCGCCGACTCGCTCGGGGTGGCGCCAGACCGGGTCACGGTCGGGGCCGGCTCGGTCGGCCTCCTGCAGCAGCTGGCGCTCACGTACCTCGACCGTGGTGACGAGGTCGCGTTCTGCTGGCCGTCGTTCGAGGCCTACCCGCAGTTCGCCGGCCTGGTCGAGGCCGAGCAGATCTCCCCACCGTTGCGCCGCCAGACGTTCGACCTCGACGCGCTCGCTGATGCAGTCACGTCCGACACGAAGCTCGTTCTGATCGCCAACCCCAACAACCCGACCGGCACCATCGTGGGCACCGACGAGATCGCTTCGCTGGTCGAACGTGTGCCATCGAGCTGTCTCGTGGTCGTGGACGAGGCCTACGCCGAGTTCGTCACCGACCCGCGGATCACCGACTCGACCACGCTGCTCGATCGGTATCCGAACGTGCTCGTGCTGCGGACCTTCTCGAAGGCGCACGCGCTCGCATCACTGCGGATCGGCTACGCCATCGGCGACCCGGCCGTGATCGGGGCGATCGACCGCACCCTCGTGCCGTTCGTCGTCAACGGGCTCGGCCAGCGCGCCGCGATTGCGAGCCTTGCCGCGCTCGACGAGATGCGCGAGCGGGTTGCGGTGGTGGTCGCGGAGCGGTCGTCGGTCGCTGCCGCGTTGCGTTCCTCCGGTTGGTGCGTGCCCGAGCCGCAGGGGAACTTCGTCTGGCTGCCCGCTGGCTCGGCGTCGGCCGAGATGAGCGTCGCCCTCGAGCGGCTCTGGGTGGTGACGCGAGTGTTCCCCGACGTGGGCATCCGCGTGACGATCGGCGACGCCGCGGCCAACGTCCGCTTCCTGGACGCGTTCGCGAAGGGCGCTGTCGAGGTGGATCCCGACGCCTGGCAGCTCCCGACGGGCGACCTCGCCGCCAGGGTCGCCACGACACTCGACGCGCTCGACGACGTGCTCGCCCGTCTCGACGCTCACGCCGCAGCGATGGCGCCGGTCGGGTTGACCGAGGCGGACGTCGGCGGCACGGAGCGGTGGGATGCCGGCCAGGTGTGGGCGCACCTCGCCGAGTTCGGGTCGTACTGGCGCGCCGAGTTGCGGAGGATCGTCGACGCGCCGAGGACGGCGGACGACGGCCCGGTGCCGTTCGGTCGCACGAAGCGTGACCCGCATCGCATCGCGATGATCGAGAAGCACCGCGGCGAGTCGATCGACCGCCACGTCGAGATCGTGCGGCGCGACGTGGCGGCATACCGTGCCGATCTCGCCGAACTCACCACTGCCGACTGGTCGCGCCGGGGTCTGCACGAGACACTCGGCGAGATGGACCTGTGGCAGTTCCTCGACCATTTCGTGACCGGCCACTACGCCGAGCACGCCGACCAGCTCGACGGGCTCGCCGCCGGAGGTGGCGGTGGCTGACGCCGGGACGTGGGTCGAGATCGCTCCGGGTTCCCCG
Source organism: Actinomycetes bacterium (assembly GCA_031398325.1). GTDB lineage: Bacteria > Actinomycetota > Acidimicrobiia > Acidimicrobiales > Ilumatobacteraceae > Sva-07. The sequence continues at coordinate 789 of JANNNB010000134.1, read as the reverse complement.
TTCCCGCTGCACAATCTGCCGCTCGGGGTGGGTCGTCGTCCCGATGGCACGATTGGCGCGTTCGTCGCCATCGGCGACCAGGCCCTCGACCTGGCCGATGCGGTCGGCACCGGATTTCTCGACGACTCGCCTGCGGAGTACGGCCTGCTCGATCAGGCCCAGTCGTTGAACGGCTTCGCCGGCGCCGGTCGAACGGTGCACACGGCGCTGCGCACCCGGTTGACGGCGCTCTTCACCGACGAGTCGTACCGGGCACAGCTGTCACCGTCCCTGCTGCCGATCACCGAGCTGACGATGGGCGTGCCGGTCGTCGTCGGTGACTACGTCGACTTCTACTCCTCGCTCCATCACGCGACGAACCTCGGCCGGCTGTTCCGGCCCGATGGCGACGCGCTGCTGCCGAACTGGCGACACCTGCCGGTCGGCTACCACGGCCGTTCCGGCACGATCGTCGCCGACGGATCCGAGATCGTCCGCCCGAGCGGTCTGCGGCTCGTCGACGGCTCGCCCGAGCACGGCCCGACGGGTGCCCTCGACATCGAACTCGAGGTTGGTTGTGTGATCGGTGCCGGTTCCGATCTCGGCCGACCGATCGCAGCCGCCGAGGCCGAGCAGCACCTGTTCGGACTGTGTCTCGTCAACGACTGGTCCGCGCGCGACATCCAGGCGTTCGAGTATCAACCGCTCGGGCCGTTCCTCGGCAAGAGTTTCGCCACGTCGATGTCGTCGTGGATCGTCACGATGGATGCGCTCGAACCGTTCCGCGTCGACCCGCCCGCGCAGGATCCG
>JANNNB010000112.1:0-2313 GCA_031398325.1 Actinomycetes bacterium | reverse complement strand
GGCCTCGCCATCGGCCTCGTGCAGTCGAGCTTCACCAAGATGCAGACCGACTTCAGTTGGTTCCCACAGTACGGTGCCCGTGAGGGCCTGCCATTACTGGTGATCATCGTGGCGATGGTGTTCCTCGGTGAGAGGTTGCCGGATCGTGGCTCGGTCGGGCAGTTCAAGATGCCCGCCATTCCCGTTGCCAAGGTCACACCGCTGAGTGTGCTGGTGCCTGTGGTGGCGGCGGTGGTCGGCCTGATCGTGCTGGATCCGCTCTGGCGCGGCGCCATCATGACCACCACCATCGCCACGGTCCTCGCGTTGTCGCTGGTGCTGCTGTCGGGTTTCGGTGGTCAGCCCTCGCTGGCCCAGATGGCATTCGCCGGCGTCGCCGGGTTCTCGCTGTCGAAGCTGGCGATCCAGTGGGACATTCCGTTCCCCCTCGCCCCGATTCTTGCTTCGCTGGTGGCGATGGTCTTCGGCGTCATCGTCGGCATCCCCGCACTCCGCGTCAGGGGGACGAACCTTGCGATCATCACGCTCGCCGGCGCTGTGGCGATCAGCGAGTTCATCTTCAAGGACCCCAAGTTCGTCGGTGACGCGTCGACGGGCGGGGCCAAGGTCCCCAATCCGAAGTTGGGGAACTGGGATCTCGGTCTGATTCTCGGCGAGAACGCCTCTCGACCGGTGTTCGGCATCCTCCTCGTAGCGGTCGCGCTCGTGTTGGCGATTGCGGTGGCCAACATCCGAAAGAGCGCATCGGGTCGTCGAATGTTGGCTTCCCGATCGAACGAGCGCGCCGCGAACGCCAGCGGTGTGAACATCGCCAGGGTGAAGCTGGAGGTGTTCGCCGCGTCGGCGTTCATTGCCGGTGTCGGCGGCTGCATGATTGCCTACCGATTCGGGAGCGTCTCGGATGCCTCGTTCGGGGCGGTGGCGTCGCTGACCGCCCTGGCCATTGCCTATCTCGGCGGGATCACCTGCGTGAGCGGAGCGGTCACATCGGGCATCACCGCAGCGGCTGGGGTGTCGTTCTACCTCCTCAGCACCGTCACGAGCAGGCTCGGCCAGTGGGAGGTGTTCATCGGTGGCATCTTCCTGATCCTCACCGCGATCCTCAACCCGGACGGCATCGCCGGCGGCATCCGGGCTCAGGTGGCGGCCAAGCGCGACTCCGTCAGGACTCGACGTACGGAGCCAGTACCTGTTCCAGCCTGAGTTCGGCCGGGATGCGGTCGGGGCCGATGACCCGGTCGATCTCCTCGTGGAGGTGCCAGATCCGTCGCTCCTGGTAGTTGATGGGGATGCCCGAGATGGCCGGTGAATTCATCGACGTCTGGATCGGGGCCATGTTCATCTCGTCCTCGGCCATGATCTGGTTGTACACCTCACGTCGCTTGCTCCAGTGTTCGGGAAGATCGTCGGGAGTGAACCGGTCGGTGCCCTCGACTGGCGGGGCGTAGTAGATCCAGTCGAGGCGAGTGGTGTGCCGGTCGATCGGCCAGAACAGGTTGATCGGAAACCCCACCGCCCCGAGCGGGATGATCACGTTCGGGAAGAGACTCACCGCAGTGCTCGTGCAGTCGACCATCGGCGGCACCGTGTCGATCGTGCGGAACGGACCCTGGTCGAGGTGTTTCCAGTCGTCCCAGTCGGTCATGCCGACACGCTCGTGGTTCTGGCGGGAGAACGGCGTGATCATGCGGCTATGGCCGTTGGGATAGAGGCCCATTGCCGCCCCGCGGTTGTCGAGCACGCTGACACCATCGTGGGAGTGGATGTGCCGGAAGTGGTACACCTCGAGAAAGGCCTCGGCGGTGACCTTCCAGTTGCACGGGATGATGCGTGACTCACGGTAGACCTCGCGCAGCGACTCACCCCGGAAGGGTTCGAACATCTCGGCCGCCGGTCCGATCCAGTCGAGCAGTGGAGCCGCGTCGAGGTTGCGGTTGACGAATATGAAACCGGCGAAGGTGTCGCAGCTCGCCTGCGGGAGGCACCGTTGTTCCCAGTCGAGATCGACGAAGTCGCGTTCGTCGGGGACTGACACGAGCGTGCCGCCGTCGATTTCGTAGGTCCACGAGTGGTACTGGCAGCGAAGTCGGCGTGATGATCCTTGTGCGTCGCGAACTACCGGGGCGCCGCGGTGCTGGCAGGTGTTGTAGAAGCAGCGGATCTCCGAATCGGTCCCGCGAACGATCAACAGCGGAACGCCGAGATCGTCGAACGTGAAGTAGTCGCCCGGGTTTGCAACGTCCTCGACGCGACCCGCAATGACCCACGTGTTGGGCCAGAGATATTCTTGTTCGAGGTCCCAGAACAGGTCAC
>JANNNB010000079.1:0-1609 GCA_031398325.1 Actinomycetes bacterium | reverse complement strand
GGCCTGCCCGATCTGCTCGATGACCGACATCCTGGTGATGGAGAGCGGGGACAACGAGTGCGCCACGTGCGGGCACGAGTGGGCTGCGGTGGGCGCTGGGGACGTCGGCCCGGGCGAGATCCGGGATGCGAACGGCACGGTGCTGCAGAACGGTGACTCGGTGGTGCTGACCAAGGGCCTGCCACTGAAGGGCACGGAGTCACTGAAGATCGGCACGAAGGTGAGCAACATCCGACTGATCTCCGGCGACCACGAGATCGACTGCAAGATCGACGGACGAGGAATCCTGCTGAAGGCCAGGTTCGTCAAGAAGGCATGACCGAAGTCTCCAGAATTCCAATACGCCACCGTTGCGTATCGTAAATCGGCGTGCTGGACTGTGCCTTCACGTCCTGCGGACGCGTCACACGAGGGAACGAGGTCGTCATGGGAATCGTCGAGGAGAAGGCGCACGAGCGCAGATGGTGGATCCTGACGGTTCTGTGCTTCAGCCTGTTGGTGATCGTGCTGGACAACTCGATCCTGAACGTCGCCATCCCGACGATCATCAACGACCTCAAGGCCTCGAACAGCCAGCTCCAGTGGATCGTCGACTCCTACACGCTGGTGTTCGCCGGACTGCTCCTCACCGCTGGTGCGCTGGGTGACAAGTTCGGCCGACGAGGTGCGCTGCAGCTCGGCTTCGCCATCTTCGGCATCGGCTCGATCCTCGCCGCGATGTCCAGCACGGCGAACCAGCTGATCGGCACCCGCGCCCTGATGGGCATCGGCGGGGCCTTCATCATGCCGGCGACGCTGTCGATCATCACGAACGTGTTCCCGCCGCAGGAACGTGGCCGAGCCATCGGCGTGTGGGCCGGAGTCGCGGGCCTCGGTGCCGCACTCGGACCGCTCACCGGAGGCTTCCTCGTCGAGCACTTCTACTGGGGGTCGGTGTTCCTCGTGAACGTGCCGATCGTCGTCGTCGGGCTCGTCGCCGGGTTCGTGCTCATTCCGAACTCGAAGGATCCGAGCGCACCCCGCCTCGACCCGATCGGCGCACTGTTGTCGATCGCCGCGCTCACCTCGCTGCTCTTCGCGATCATCGAGGCGCCCTCCGAGGGTTGGGGTGAACCGAAGATCTACGGAACGCTGATCGCCGGCATCGTCCTGCTCGGCGCCTTCGTCCTCTGGGAGCGCCACAGCGATCACCCGATGCTCGACGTCACCTTCTTCAAGAACCCCCGGTTCAGCGCGGCGAGCGGCTCGATCACCGTGGTGTTCTTCGCGATGTTCGGCTCGATCTTCCTGCTGACGCAGTACTTCCAGTTCGTGCTGGCCTACTCCCCGCTGCAGACCGGTATCCGGATGTTGCCGTTCGCACTGACGATGATGGTGGTGGCGCCGTCGAGTTCGAGGATCGTCGAACGCATCGGCACCAAGGTCACCGTCACCGCCGGCATGACCCTCGTGACCCTCGGTCTGGCCTCGATGACGATGCTCCGGGTCGACAGCAGCTACGTCCAGGTCGCGTTGCGGCTCATGGTCATGGCTGCCGGCATGGGCCTCACGATGGCGCCGGCGACCGACTCCGTGATGGGCTCGCTGCCGCTCGGCAAGGCGGGTGTCG
>JANNNB010000073.1:0-5057 GCA_031398325.1 Actinomycetes bacterium | reverse complement strand
GGCGGAGGCAGCGGAGGCAGCACCGCAAATCGGCAACACGGCGGCTCGCGCCCGGCACCGCCGCCCGTCGACGACCTCGACGACGAACCGTTGAGCGTCCGGCACAGCGGTGAGCACCCGGTGGTGCGTCGCGCTCCGGCCGCCCCGCCGACCGAGGACGTCGTCGACGACGCCCACCAGCTCGATGCCGAGGACGCGTGGGACGAGAACTGGGAGATCGAGCCGGCGCCTGCCCCCCGCCCTGGTGTCGACCCACTGATCGCCCGACTCGGTGGAGCGGCGATCGTGTTGACGTTGCTCGTCCCGCTCTTCCTCGGTTTCGGCTCGGGTGACGATGAACCGGCCGCCGGCGCCGAGATCGAACAGCCCGCCCTCACCCTCGTCAGCCCCGAAGTCCTCGCACCGGCACCGTCCGACGCTACGACGCTCGCCGAAACGGCCACATCGGCGACCCCGCTGTCCGAGCCGATCGTGACGACCGCCGCCACCGCCAACACGACGGAGTCGACCAGCACCGCCCCGGTCACTACGCCCGCGACGACGACACCGGCCGTCGCCGCCGACGCGCCAGCACCGACGACCCCCGGCCTCGAGACCGCTGCTCAGGCGAGCGGAACCGCAGAGCGCGTCGAGCAGACGTGTGCGATCGACTACACGGTGGTCGTGGGCGACTTCTGGATCCGCCTGGCGGATGCGTCCGGCGTACCCCTCGCGCAACTCCTCGACGCCAACGACGCCACGACCGACACGCCGCTGTACCCCGGCTCGACCATCTGCCTGCCGGACGGTGCCTCGGTCCCGTCCCCGCCGACGACTGCCCCGCCCGTCACGACGGCTCCGCCGACCACGGCCAAGCCGACGACGACCACAGCACCCACCACCGCTGCGCCGACCACCGTGAAGCCGGTCGTCACCTATCCGACGCCTTCGGCCGCCGCGGTGCAACAGATCATCCGCGACGTGTGGCCCGACGAACTCGAGGACCGAGCGATCGAGATCGCCGATCGCGAAAGCAACTTCGTGGCCACCGCGCGGAACTCCTGCTGCTACGGCATCTTCCAGATGCACTGGACCGCACACCAGTCCTGGCTCGCCGGCCTCGGCGTCACGAGCCCCGACCAGCTGTTCGACGTGACCACCAACTCCTACGTCGCGTATGCGCTGTATCAGAGTTCGGGCGGCTGGGGCCCCTGGACCTGATCCGAACCCGCAACGGGGTCCGCGAAACCGGCGCGAATCTTCGGAGATCCACCGTAGACTCGCTGATCGCAACACTGCGCTCGTAGCTCAATGGATAGAGCACTTGATTACGGATCAAGCGGTTGGGAGTTCGACTCTCTCCGGGCGCACGATCGGGACCCCCAGCTCACTCGATGAGCCGGGGGTCTTGTGGTTTTCCGTGGTGATTCGATCTCCCAGAAAGATTCTGGATTTCCTCAAGATGCCCCGACGACCGGTCGATGACCATCGGTGAAGTTCCTTCGACTCGGCGCGCTGTTCGGCAGCATCGTCCTGCTCGTCGCGACATCGATCACCATGATCAACAAGCGCTCCGAGCTGCGCAGCGATCAGGACGCCCGCGTTGCGTCGACTGCGTTCATCGCCACGCAATCGGCGCTCGCCACCGTCGACCGGGCGCTGGCGGTCGTCGACGTCGCTGCCGCCACTCCGACGGGTGACGGCGTCACGGAGATCACCGATGCTCGGGCAGACGCGACCCTCGGCGCACTGACCGAATCGTTCGAGGGATCGACGGCGTGCATGATCACCCCGGCAGCCGAACAGTGCACGGGCGGAAGTCTCCTCGTGAGCGACGCGTACGACCGTGGGCTGCGGCTGTCTGCCGATGTCGGTCGATCGGTCGCAGTGGCCGATCCGTCGACCGACTCGGTCATCGTGGTGGGCGCAGGGTCGCCCTCGATTGCTCTGCAGATTCCTGCCGACAGTCTGGTGAGTTCGCTGGCCACCGAGTCGATCGATGCCCTCGACGCGTCGACGTCGGTGACCGTTGCCCGCACCTCCGACGAGGGCGTGGTGGGCCCCGAAACCCTCGATGGGTCACGGGTCGTCGTCACTTCCGCACCGCTCTCGACCGATGGGGGAACGATCGTCGTTCGCTCCAGCGTCGTCGACGACGCCGGGCTGTTCGGCCAGAACTTCGCCCTGTACGCGGCGCTCCTCGGGCTCGGGACCGTGCTGATCGCATTGGCGGGCGGGACCTTCCTCGCCGAACGCAAGAACCTGGAACGGCGGGCCACGACCGATGAGCTGACGGGGCTCGTCAACCGCCGCGAGTTCGAGCGGCTCACCGACGAAGCAATCCTCGACGGCGCTCGTTTCGGCACCGGATTGTGCGTGATGCTCGTCGACCTGAACGGCTTCAAGCAGATCAACGACACGCTCGGCCACCAGTTCGGCGACCTCGTGTTGGAGGAGTGTGCGCGACGGCTGACAGCCGCCGTTCGAGACACCGATGTCGTGGGACGGTGGGGCGGCGACGAGTTCGTCATCCTGCTGCCGGGGCTCGAGGACGGCACGGCGGTCCGGCGCAGCGCCGAGCGCATCGCCGGCCACCTCAGCTCGTCGCCAGTCGTCGGTGAGGTGTCGATCTCCGGGGCCATCGGCGCCGCGCTGTATCCGCGACACGGCGAGGGCCTCGACGATCTCGTTCGCGCCGCCGACGTCGCGATGTACGAGGCGAAGTCGAGCGGCGTGAGTCATCGGATCGCGGATGCACGGTCGGTCGACCTTGCCCGTGGGACCGTGTCCGACTCGTACAGCGGGCCAGATCGCCGGCGGACTGCAGCCAGCTCGGACACGGACCGAGTCCACTGACATCCCTCGCTGAGCGAGCGAAGGCGCGGCCGTAGACTCGCCAGGTGCCTTCGACCGACGCCGCGTTGACGTCCCGGCTCACCGGATTCGGCACGACGATCTTCGCGGAGATGTCGGCGCTGGCCGTGGCGACCGGCGCCGTCAATCTGGGTCAGGGCTTTCCCGACACCGATGGCCCGGCCGAGGTGCTCGACGAAGCGATCGCTGCCATCCGTCGCGGCGTGAATCAATATCCTCCGGGCCTCGGCGCACCGGAGCTCCGGCAGGCGATCGCCGACCACCAGCAGCGGTGGTACGGGATCGAACTGGATCCTGACCGAGAGGTCACCGTCACGGCGGGTGCCACCGAAGCGTTGGCGGGGGCGCTGCTCGGGATGCTCGACCGTGACGACGAGGTCGTCGTGTTCGAGCCCATGTACGACAGTTATCAGGCGTGCATCGCGCTCGCCGATGCCGTCGCCGTTCCGGTGTTGCTCACGCCGCGATCCGACGGACGGTACGGCTTCGAACCCGACGAGCTCCGCCAGGCCATCGGGCCGCGAACGAAGCTGATCCTGCTCAACACCCCGCACAACCCGACCGGCAAGGTGTTCGACGCGGAGGAGCTCGCGTTGGTCGCCGAGCTGGCGATCGAACACGACCTCATCGTCGTCACCGACGAGGTCTACGAGCACCTGCTCTTCGACGGGCGCCGACACGTGCCGATCTCGACGCTGCCCGGCATGGCCGAGCGCACACTGACGATCTCGTCGGCTGGCAAGACGTTCAACACCACCGGCTGGAAGATCGGCTGGCTGACCGGGCCCGAGCGGCTCGTGACGGCGGCCCGTACGGCGAAGCAGTTCCTCACCTACGTGAACGGTGCGCCGTTCCAACCGGCGATCGCCGTCGGGCTCGGGCTGCCCGATGCGTACTTCGAAGGACTTGCGAGCGGCCTGCAATCCACCCGCGACCGGCTCGTCGAGGGGTTGACCGCAGCCGGCTTCACGACCTACGTACCGGAGGCGACGTACTTCGTCACCGTCGACATCCGGTCCGTCGACCCGACCGGCGACGGGATGGCGTTCTGCCGATCGTTGCCCGAGCGGTGCGGCGTGGTCGCCATCCCCAACGAGGTGTTCTACGCCCGGCCCGAACACGGCCGGCACATGGTCCGGTTCGCGTGCTGCAAGCAGATGAGCGTGATCGACGAAGCTGCCGATCGTCTCGCCAAGGGATTCGCATGACGGTCTTGCGGGTGGCCGCCGTCCAGCACGACATCGTCTGGCACGACCGGGACGCCAACTTCGCACGTCTGGCCCCGATGGTCGCCGCCGCGGCGGCCGGTGGTGCCGGCCTGGTGCTGCTCACCGAGACCTTCTCCACCGGCTTCTCCTTCGACACCCCCGGTATCGGTGAGGACGAAGGCGGACCATCGTCGACGTTCCTGCGATCGATGGCCTCGGCGCACGGGGTCTGGGTCGGCGGATCCTGCCCCGAGATCGCGCCCGACGCACCAGCGGACGACCGACGTCCGTCGAACGTGTTCGTGCTGGCAGGGCCCGACGGCACGACGCATCGCTACCGCAAGATCCATCCGTTCTCCCACGCCGGCGAGGAGCGATACGTGCGTGCCGGCGCGGACTTCGTCACCGTCGAGGTGGACGGCGTGCGGCTCAGCCTGTTCGTCTGTTACGACCTGCGCTTCGCCGACGAGTTCTGGGGCCTCGCGTCGACGACAGACGCCTACCTGGTCGTCGCGAACTGGCCGGCGAAGCGACGGCTGCACTGGTCGACGCTGCTCCGGGCCCGGGCGATCGAGAACCAGGCCTACGTGGTCGCGGTGAACCGCGTCGGTTCAGGCGGCGGGCTGGACTACTCCGGCGACAGCGCGATCATCGATCCGTTGGGCGAGATCCTGGCGACCGGCGCCGGCGGCGAGACGATCCTGTTCGCCGACATCGACACCGAGCACGTCGCCTCCACCCGCGACCATTTCCGCTTCCTCCAAGACCGCCGCTGACCCACCTGTCGCACCCGTTCGCGTGAACAAACGGCGGCGCCCCGCCGCTGTTTGTTCACGCGAACGAAACGGTGGCGCGTTCCATCAGCGAGACGGTGATGCCGTAGGGCGTGTGTTGCCGGCCGACCTCGACGAACCCGCGGGCGGCGTGGAACGCGAGCGATGGCACGTTCGGCGGGTCGGCGTTGACCTCGAGGGTCCACCGGTTCATCCCATCGAC
>JANNNB010000062.1:0-9375 GCA_031398325.1 Actinomycetes bacterium | reverse complement strand
GAATCATCGACGTCGACTTGGTGCCATCGAACCGATGGCACAGCAGGGTTGGTGTCCGACACAGGGTTCCTTTCAGCTCACGAAAATTGCTTCGTTCGCTGAAGGTCTTCCCGCCCTGGTGGGCTGGCCGCGCCGGCTCTGACGAGCGGATTGTCGACGGGCTTCGAGGGGTACTCCCCTTCAGTGGGACCGAACCATACCGGTCGCGAGTCGAGTTGCAACCCGACCGCTCGGCATTTCGATCACGATTTGTTCGTTGGCCGTGTCACTGCGTCCAGCCATCGGTCATCCGACGCTCGACGGCGCCCGTCGACGGCTCGATGCGAAACAGGTGCAACCATCCGTCGTACACGAAATCGCGGACCACGGAGTGTTCCGCGAGCACCGAGTCGATCGACGACCCGGGCGCTTCGACGAACACCGACAGGCACAGTGGTCGATGGCGAAGTTTCTGCCCGTCGTGCAGTGACTGCATCGGCAGGCCGATGCGTACGTCGCCACCGTTGCCCTCGAACACACCGACGACGCCACCGACCACGTCGTGGGCTGACGTTGGTCAGGCGGTGGGTGCTTCGAGGCCGCCTTCAGTGGCGCCTTGCACGATGTCGCCGAGCCCGCCGGGCAGTGACTCGGCGACGCCGTCGACGCCAAGTGCTTCGGTGGCTTGTCCGAGGTCGACGCCGAAGTTCTCAGCGACCGCACTGCCGTCGCCTAGGAACCCGTCGACGTGTTCGCTGAGGCCGGTCGACTCGAGGACTCCGTGGAGCCCGTCGCCGCCAAGCAAACCTTTGATCGCATCAAATATGCCCATGAGAGGTGTCCTTTCGGTTGTGCTGTGAGTTGCGATTGGGGATACGAGCAGATGTTCGAATCGGTCGGTGACGGCCATCAGCACGAGCGGAGCTGCGATGAGCGCTGCTGGCGCCACAACGTTTGCGGCCGTGTTGCCGCCGCTCCTGAGGACCAGGTTGGGGACGTAGACGGCATAGAAGGGCGCGCAAATCGATGCTTTCCCATCGTCCTGTCTGGAACCCCAGTCCAGAAGATCGGCAGCACACGCTGGAGGCGGAGGTCATCACGGGGAAGTCGAGTTGCAGCGACACGTCGCCAACGCTCACACCATTGGGTGACACGATGCCGCGAGGCCGAGCACCCACATCAGATTGAAAGATCACGGCGCGACACCTCGGCTCGAGCCCACCCAGCGGCAGGGACAAAAGTGTGAAGGTCACGGTGGACACGGGGGCCCTTTCAGCGCTCGAACAATCGGTCGCCGAAAGTCTCTCCGCCCGATGTCTGGGCTGGCCCGCCGGCTCAAATTTCGAGCGAGATGACGACGGACCTCGAGGGATACTCCCCTTCAGTTACCGCGATGCTACGACTCGCGCACGCCGTCACAACCGCTGCAGCAGGGAATCTTCGCGACGCCCCGACACCGGGCGTTGGCATGCCCAACTGACCCGGTACCGCAGCCAGAGCTCACCCCAGATTTCTGGTCTCGGCCGCCCCCGTACTGATCGGGCCTCGGTATCGTCCCGTTCACTGAAAGGGAGTATCCCTCGAGGCCAATCGTCAAGACGCTCACCACGTGAGGCGTCCCCTCGCACAGTCGGGACATCGACCGCGACGATGGCGGTGATCGTCGACGACGTCGACGCCCACCACCAGCGCACCGTCGAACGCGGCAGTACGGTCGTGTACCCGCCAGTCGACCAGCCCTACGGATACTGCGAGTACAGCGCCGGCGATCCCGAAGGCGGTCTGTGGTCCTTCATGCGCCCGCTTCAAAGCGAGACGCCTGACTTCGCTTCGCAACCGCGAGTCGGTTGAGAGCTGATTCCCGGAGACGTTACGACAGCCCCACACGCATCGCACCGACGTGGCAATCGTGCCGCCTTCGACGAATCGAGCGGGAAAGCGAGACCGAACCGCTGAGCGGCCGGTCGACGCCGGCGACCTGACCGAGTGCGCGGGAACTGCAGCGTCGCTTGACGGCGTCGAACGATGATCGCTCGGGGTTCGGCTCGACTGAATGCGAGACTCGGCCATGTACTCGGGACACATCGCTGAGCATCACGTCGTCGCGGCAGTGATCGTCCGGGAGGATGCTGTCCTGCTGTGCCATCGTCATCCCGACCGAGCGTGGTACCCGAAGGTCTGGGACTTGCCCGGTGGCCCACATCGACGACGGAGAGGCTCCAATCGACGCCCTCGTTCGAGAAATCCGAGAAGAACTCGACGTCGAGATTGACCTATCGGAGGCTGTCCGTATCCTACGCTCATGGCCACAGCAGGACCTCGACATCGAGATTTGGGCCGTCGGAGCGTGGATCGGCGACGTCGTGAACGCTGAACCTGCCGAACACGATCGAATCGGATGGTTCACCGCCGCAGAACTTGGCGGTCTCGAACTGGCCCACCCGGACATCGCCGATGCGTGCCGCGGAGCGCTCCACCTGTTCGGTCAGTAGGCACGGTGGCCGGCGGGGCTCGAGTGTGTCTTGGTTATCAGTCACTTACCGACCTCGACCGCCCTGCGGACATCGGCGTCTGCCTCAGCTGACCTTGAGAACCCGATCGCGTCGGCCGCCCTGTTCTGCGAGCTCGCCGAACTGGGCCCGCCGGCGGATGCTCCGACACACGTCGGCTCCATCGGTGAACATGTCGCACAGGATGATTTTCTTGTCTCTGCGATCTGGAACGTTTGCGCCCGTTGGACTCATCGATCGTCGCTGGGCCGCCCTTGGGCCGGATCTCTGCAGATCACGGTGTAGGCGATGTCGTCTGGGGCGTAGCTCGGAATGGCGGAGGCCAGGGCGTTCGAGATCTCACGGGCGGTGCCGCCGTGCGCCGCCAACACGTGCTCGCTGAGCAGTCGCAGCCCGTGATCGAAGTTTCGGTTGTGTTCGACGAGACCGTCGGTGTAGGCGACGAGTACCGACCCTGGACGAAAGCTCGTACGTGCGGTCGTGGGGACGGCCCCCCCGACACCCAGCACCGGTCGCCGCCCTTTTTCGAGCAGCGCTGTGTGGCCGGACTCGTCGACCAGCAGTGCCGGCGGGTGGCCGGCGGACACGTAGCTGATCGTGTCGGTCTCGGTATCGATGACGTGCACACTGAGCGTTGCGACGAACTCACGGGCGGTCAGGTTGAGTTGTTGCTCGGCACGGTCGAAGACAACGTCGAGCTGGTTCGAGTAGAGCGTCACGAGCGCGTTGATTGCGCCGCGGATCTGCGTCATGAGCGCTGCGGCTTCGATGCCGTGCCCGCAGACGTCGCCGACCACGAGCGCAGTGCGTGTGGGTGAGATGTGGATGAAGTCGTACCAGTCACCGCCGAAGCCGAGCGCGTCGTTTGCAGCGATGTACTCCGCGGCGATGTCGAGGCCTTGGCGCAGTGGGGTGCTCGACAGCAGGGCGTACTGGAGAGATCGGACGAATTGGGTTCGAGCGTCGCCGACCTGGCTGCGGTCGAGGGCTTGCGCGCTCATCTCCGACACTGTCGTCAATGCCGACCTGAGAATCGGTGTGAAGACCACGGGACCGCTCCAGCCGACCCCAAGGGCGCCCGCCACGGAGCGATCCGCGCGGAACAACGGGATCGACGCCGTCGCCTCCAGGCCGGCAGCAATGGTGTCGTCCAGCAAGTGCGGGTAACGCTGCGAGATCGTGTCGAAGTCGGCCAAGAGGATCGACTCGCCTCGGGTGACAGCGTGCGCCAGTGGTACGTCATCGGACAGCTCGATGCGCGAGTACCGCTCCTCCATCTCAGGCGGCAACGAAGGCGAGTGCACGATGCGAAGGTCGCGGTGGTCTGCGTCGACCACGGCAATGTTGGCAAACACGGCACCGAGCACGTTGCGCCCAGTCGTCGTGACCACCCGAGCGACTTGCTCGACGGTGCTGACCGCGCTCAGCTCCTGCGCGAGTTGGGCGAGCATCGTTGCCCGACCGACCAACAGCTCTCGCCGCTCCATCTCCGCTCGCAGCTCGTGGGCCGACTCGTGAGCCGCTGCGAGTGCGGCACGGAGTTGCAAATGGCTCGTTGCGGCAGCCGCCAGCGCTTGGAGCAACGTGATGTCCTCACCTGACCACTTGCGCACGACTCGATCAACTGCGCAGAAGGTGCCGACGACGTCGCCGTCTGTCGATCGCAACGGGAACCCTGCCCAAGCAACGACTCCCATCGACTCGGTGGATGGGTTCGCGTCGCTGCGTGGATCGAGCCGGGCGTCATCGATGACCACGGCGCCGTCGGATGCGATGACGTACTGGCAGAACGAGTCACCGACACGGTTCTCGCCGTACAAGCCGGTGTCGGGATCCGGGTCGACACCGGCCGCGCCCACCCAGAACGACCGATGCTCATCGACCAGCGTCAAGAACACCCACGACACCCCGAGCACCGCCGCCGCAAGCCGAGCCAACTGGTCAAACGACTCCTCAGGCTGCGAGTCGAGGAGCCGTGTCGCCTCGACGGCTGCGACACGTTGCGGGTCGATCACACCGGAGTGCAGACGCGCCTGCCAAGCGTTGCCGTCCCAGGGGTCATCGGGGGCACCGGTCCCGTCACGCTCCACGTCCACAGGGTAGGGCAGCGGCACCAGCCGGCGATAAGCCCAACGAACTCGAACGGTCGGCGGGTTCTGCATCCCTACCAAACGGGTGAGGCCGCGACTGTCCGAACATCCGGCGAAACTTTTCTGGCCATAAATGTCAGAGTGCGTCGATCGGTTCCGACCTTGCCGTGTGCGGCGCCGCAAGGGGCTCCGTCGAACGAGAGGAGTGCAGTATGTGCAAGGTACGTAGTTCGCCGTTGGTGTCAATCGACGGCTTCATCGGAAGCGTTGGGGAGCGGGCATGGGACGACCACAATCGAATTCACGGTTGGAACCACGCGCAGCCAACTGCCCACCCGAAGACGGGCACCCAATCACCAACTCAGCGACCGCCTTCGTCGCACACTTCGTCACACGTAATCACCAGCGGCCCCATCGATCAGGCGCTGCATCACGACCCAAGCCGAGCACTGCACTTTCTCGGCCGAAACGCTAGCGGCGACGGGGGACTAGTTGCGGCTGGCGATGGTGTGGATAGGGCGCGCCTCGGCCGCCGAACGGAACCCCTAATTCACGTACTGGGTTGCGTCGCTCCGTGCCACAGCATCCGGCCGGAACGGAGCATGGCGGTGACGATCGGCTCCGACGGATCGGTCGGATGGCGGATGGTGAGGCACTGGTTGAGCCACAGTCCTTCGACGAGGCCGGCGACCGCGACTGCCAGGTCACCGACGGTCGTACCCGGCCGCATAGCAAGGCCGTAGTGGTCGATGGCGTCCTGGAACGTTGCTTCCAGGCGAGCGATCCAGGTCCGGTTCTCGTCGACGCTCGGCCCGGCGACCGACTCGCTCCACAGCCCGTACGGCACCGCACTCAGCCACAACACCCACAACGCCGAGTAATCGGCAGCGGGTTCAGCGCCGTGCATCGGACCCCGCCCGGCTTCGCTGGTGAAGAAGGCGTCGACCCAGTCGTCCGCGTTGGGGTGGTCCTGCGGCCGCGGGAACTCGATCTGCTCGATGAGGTCGGTCGCACTCAGGACGAGCGCCATCGTCTCGGCCTGGAAGGCGGCCTGACTACCGAACAGGTTGGTGATGACCCCGCGTGTCTTGCCGTCGCGGGCGGCGACGGCATTCGCGTCGAGGCGCGAGAACGGGCCGATCGCGACCGAGCCCGAGTCGAGTTGCTCGGAATCGGTCCGGATCTGCTCCAAGGCGACGAGCTCGCCGATTCCGATGTAGCGCTGGCGCGCTTCGTGGCGCGACAAAGTAGATCGCCCTCGATTCTGGCCGGAGGACGGGGCAGGGAGCGGAGTGGTGGCGACGGGGTCCTCCTTCGTGGCGGATCTGACTGGCGGCCGAAATCTAGTTGACGACGACCCGTTACATACCTACCGTACGCAGAGCAAGATACATACGTACCGTACGTATGAAAGGAGCCGGATGTCGGAATTGAACAGTGCCATCGCCAACCGACCCCCTCCTGGGGCGATCACGCCCGAGACCGCGACGGGCGTGGGGCCGGCAAGTGGGCGGTTCGCGGCGACGAACCGTTGGGCGGTCACCCTCGCCGCCACGGCCGCGTCGATGTGGGCCCTCGATCTGGTGGCCGCCGCGGCCGGTGTGTTGATCGTCGCGTCGGACGTGCTCGGTGAGGCATCGCAAGGTGTGGTGCTCGGCTTCCTGACCTTGACGTACGTGGTGTGGGGCGCTGGCTTGCGGGTCAACATGATGGCCAACTGGCGGCTCCTCGAGGAGACCGGGACGAGCACGAGCGCGCTGTCGAAGGGGCTGTTCGATCTCGTTCGATTCCGATCGAGCAGCCAGCGGACCGTGCGGGCGGCTTCGGCGATCGGGTACATCGTTGTCGAAGTCGCCAAGGAAGCGCCCTACTACGCCGGCGCGTTCGGCACGGCGCTGATGAGCGGAGACGTCGATTCGGCTGACGCGCTCGTCTTCCTCGGTGGCGCCAACCTCGGCGCAGCGGTCTACGAATACGCCGTCTCCCGTCTGACACGGTCCGTTCTCGACGCACGATCGCGGCGCCTTGTCCGATCGCGCCGAACGGTCGACGAGCCGTCGTCCGCCTACGCCGCCTTCGACACAGAATGGGTGCCGCGGGAGTACCTGAATGACTACTACTGCGCGGTGGAAGCCGACGAGCGGGCGACGATCGCCTTCTTCGTCAACGCGATGCGGCATGCCGAACCCGGCCAGCCGGTCTTGCTGTTCGGAGTCGGACCGACGCTCCACCACGTGTTCCTCACGGCCTTGACGGCCGCCGAGATCCATCTCGCCGAATACCTGCCCGCCAACCTCCACGAAATTGAGCGTTGGCTGGTCGGCGCGCCCGAGGCACACAACTGGCGCCCGTTCGTCGAGTACACGCTCGAGTGCGAAGGGGTCACCCGACCCACCGAGGACCTGGTCCGAGATCGCGAGCGGCTGGTCCGGTCAAAGGTCACCGCCCTGCTGGGCGGTGACGCGCGCGACGCCGATCCGCTCCGCGCCCGCGGTAGCGCGCCGTACGGGGTCGTCATCAGCGCCTACTGCGCCGACTCCGCCACCGCCGACAGGGCGACCTGGGAGTCGTACATGCGCAACATCGCCGGGCTGGTGCGGCCGGGCGGTCTGTTCATCACGGCCGCGCTGCGCAACTCGACCGGCTACGTCGTCGGCAGCAGGCTGTTCCCGAGCGCGTCGGTCGACGAGGCAGACATCCGGCGCGTCCTCGAGCCCGACTTCGACTGGGACGACGGCGAGATCGAAGTGGGCGATCTATCAGCCGATCGCACACACGGCTACACAAGCATCGTCTTGGCAAGGGTGCGTAGGGCTCGACCGACTGCGGACGCCTGACAACCCTGCAGGAACTGGTCGGCCAGCACTTTGCGGCCCCATAACTGCAGCGTCGTAACCCGTTTCCATCGTCGAGGGGCCCGCTCATAACGGCCCAACCAGCGCACCCGGTCATCGCGTCTCCAACCGGCGTTCTGGGGCAGTTCTCGGGAACGATCAGCCTGTGCTGTGGCCGGTGCGTGATAGATGCGGCCGGAGTTGTTCGGCGATCGCGTCGGTCTGGCCGACAGGGAGCTTGGGCACGTCGCCCCATTCCGTACCGCCACCTTTAAGCGTGCCAGCGACGTGGAAATGGAGGTGACGCACGGACTGGTGCGCAGGAATGCCGTTGTTCTGCCATACGGCGACGCCTTCGGGATCGAACGCTCCAACGATCGCTGCGGTCGCCCCGACGATGTCGGACATCACAGCGGCTTGTTCGTCTCGGTCCAGTTCGAGAATGGTCTCGCGGTGTTGGACCGGGATGACGAGGAGGTGGCCACGACTGCGTTGTTCGTAGGTGACCAGCAGGGCGGTGGCGTCGTTTCGATCGAGGATCGTGTATGGCTTCTCGCCGGCGAGGTACTCGCAGAATGAACAGGGACTCGACGGCGGCAGCACCAAGGGCAGCTGTAATCTTCGCCGATCAGACGTTTCGAAGCCGGTGTTCGGCGGCAGCTGCCCCAGGGCTGACGGGCAGTTGCCAGAAGGTGTGCGCCGAGCCCGAGGAACTCGGTCACAGGCTCGTGGGCTCGTACGGTGTCGCATTTCGTCACGCGTTCGGGACCCGACGATTCTCAGCAGCGAGCTGAGCGGTCGTGGCGATCCGCTTCGACCGGGTGGCTTCGGTCTTGGCCACCTTGATCCAGCGCAGCGTGTTGCGCTTCGTCGATGGCGGGAACGCCTCGTAGTGCTGTCGCGCGGGTTCGTTCGCGTCGAGAGCGGCGAGGAGATCGTCGGGTGCGACGAGTGCGTCCACGTCGTCCATGAAGTCCCACAGACCGCTCTGCTTCGACGACTCGATCGCGGCCAAGCCTGCGGCGTGCATCCGCCCGTCCGCGGTCAGGTCAGCGGCTCGGTCCTTGTAGGTCTTCGACCAGTGCTGGACGCGGCGCGGCCCGATCAGCTGCATGGTCCTTTCGTCGTCGAGCTTGCGGCGGATCCCGTCGATCCACCCGAAACTGACCAACTCGTCCAACACCTCGTCACGACTCACGTACTTCGCTTCATTCGGGGACCCGGCCGGCGCCCTCAAGTACGTGACGAGCCACACGCTTTCGTGCTGTTCGTGATGATCGAGGAGCCATCCGCGCAGCTCGGCGGCCGACTCCACCTGCACCCGCTCGAAGTCTTCGGTACGGACCATCAGCAATCAACGGGTGGCGCACCACAGATCGACAATGTCGAGCAGATCGTCCCGGGCCGCTTCGACCGAATCGAGGTCGACGAAACGCATCATGCGTTGCAGACCATCGCCCTCCAACCGTTCGAACTCGCCCGGGATCTTCGAGCCGTACGGGAAGACCAGGCTCGCGAACTCCTGGGCGTTCCAGTGGAAGTAGGCCATGATCCCGCTGTGCAGGAACGCCGGAGCTCGGTACTTGATCGCTTCCTCTATCCGGCCGTCGCTCATCACCACCGCACGCACCGCTGCGATCACGTCCCGTTTCGGGTTGGTCGTCTGGTTCATCCACGCATCGACATCCGCGGTGGTCACGCCATCATTCTCACCAGCCTTGACCAAACGAGCCACATCGAGCCCCAAGCTCGCCCCGGCACACGAGCACTCGAGGCACGGGCGACCGCGCACATAACGCGAGCGCCGTAACCCGACATTCGCCAACCGGAGCCCGCCCGCGTACGGCCCAAGTGCAGTGCTCGGGTATCGCGACGGGGCTGGCGTTTGGTCACCCTTTCGTCGCAAGCAGCGGTGGCGGCACGTCGGGTCTTGGACTGGATCCGCTATCCGAGGGGGAAGGC
>JANNNB010000371.1:0-26513 GCA_031398325.1 Actinomycetes bacterium | reverse complement strand
TGACCGAGGCCGAGAAGCGAGCGCTCGACGTGAAGATGCGTCGCGCACCCCGCACACCGCGCGACCCAGAGCTCGAGCGCCAGAAGATCGAGGCTCGCACGCTCGAGACGTGGATCGACGACGGCTCCGTGAGGGACGAGGCGGTGAAGGCTGCGGACCGGGCGACGGCGGCGCCTGCGAAGCGTCGCGAGCTGAAGCCCCTCGATCCGGAGATCTCGGCGGAGCTCGTCGATTCGGTCGGGAAGCAGCGAGGTGTCCGACTGTCGGAGCGGCTGGCCCAGGCGTCCGAGGCGCTCGACCGCGAACGCTTCCAAGAGGCCAAGCGTCTCGCAGGGGCGATTGCGAAGGAAGCGCCCGACGTCGCCACGGCGCACGAGGTTCACGGACTGGCCTGCTACCGGCTCGGTCAGTTCAAACCAGCGGTCCGCTCGCTCGAGGCGGCGCTCGATCTGCGCCCCGACCCCAACGTGATGCCGGTCGTTGCCGATTGCTACCGGGCGCTCGGCCGCTGGGCATCGGTCGACCGCGTCTGGCGAGAGATCAAGGCGATGTCGCCGTCCCACGAGGTCGTGGCCGAGGGCCGGATCGTGGCAGCAGGCGCGCTCGCCGACCAGGGCGACCTCCGCGGTGCGATCGCGCTGATGGAGCCGGCGACGAAGCGGGCCAAGTCGGTGCGCGATCACCATCTTCGCCAGTGGTACGTACTCGGCGATCTGTACGACCGAGTGGGCGACCCGATCAGCGCCCGGCGATGGTTCGCGGCCGTCGCTGAAGGCGACCCTGAGTTCGCCGACGTCGAGCAGCGCCTTCGCGCCCTCGGACGCTGACGAGCATCGATACGATCCTGCGATGCCGAGCATGCAGTTCCGCGCCGGCGTCGTGGCCGTGGTGACGAACTCGGCCGGCCAGGTGTTGGCGTTCGAACGCAGTGACGTGGCCGGGGCTTGGCAGTTGCCGCAGGGCGGGATCGACGTCGGTGAGGCAGCCGGCGATGCTGCGTGGCGCGAGCTGTTCGAGGAGACCGGGCTCGGGCCCGACGACGTCGAACTCGTCGGCGAGTACCCCGAGTGGACCTTGTACGAATGGCCGACCGAACTCCGGGGCGAGAGCAGACGTCACGGCGAGCGACGGCTCGGGCAGGCGCAGCGGTGGTTCTTCTTCCAGGTCCGGTCCGACGACGTCGAGCCGACACCGGACGGGGTGGAGTTCGCCACGTGGCGATGGGTCGATCGATCGTGGCTCATCGATCAGGTCGTCGAGTTCCGGCGCCCGTCCTACCAGCGCGTGCTGACCAGCATCTGATGGCCAACGACCTGTTCTCGGCGGCCGGCGATGAGCTCCGTCGGGAGCGAGCCCCTCTTGCCGCTCGGCTGCGTCCTCGATCGATCGACGACGTCGTGGGCCAAGAGCACCTGGTCGGACCCGGCCGTCCACTGCGAACACTGGTCGAGAGCGACAAGTTGTCGTCGGTGCTGCTCTGGGGGCCGCCGGGCACGGGCAAGACCACGCTGGCGCTGGCAGTCGCCGGGAGCACCGCACGGGCGTTCGTCCAATTGTCGGCGGTCAACGCCGGCGTGAAGGACGTGCGAGAGACGATCGACGGTGCTCGGCACCGACTCGGCGAACGCGGCCAGGGCACCATTCTCTTCCTTGACGAGATCCACCGATTCTCGAAGTCACAGCAGGACGCGCTCCTGCCCGCCGTCGAGGACGGCACGTTGACCTTGATCGGCGCGACGACCGAGAACCCGTTCTTCGAGGTCAATGCACCGCTGCGGAGTCGCTCGACATTGTTCCGCCTCGAACCGCTCGACCGCACGGCGATTCGACAGCTCGTGGATCGAGGCGTCGAGGCCGAAGGTGTGGTCGCCGACGACGACGCGATCGACTTGTTGATCGACCGGGCCGGCGGTGACGGACGGCAGGTCCTGACTGCGCTCGAGGTGGCCTGTGCGTTGAGCGGCTACCGACACATCGAACTGCACCATGTCGAGGAGGCGCTCGGAACGAGCGCGCTGCGCTACGGACGCGACGACCACTACGACGTGATCAGCGCGTTCATCAAGTCGATGCGAGGCTCCGATCCGGACGCAGCCGTCTACTGGCTGGCGAGGATGTTGGAGGCAGGGGAGGACGCTCGCTTCATCGCTCGCCGGATGATCATCTTCGCAAGCGAGGATGTCGGGCTGGCCGACAGCAACGCCTTGACCGTCGCGGTCGCCGCGGCCCACGCACTCGAGCACGTCGGGCTACCCGAAGCGCAACTCAACCTCTCGCAGTCGGCGATCTATCTGGCTTCCGCCCCGAAATCGAACCGCGCCGCGCTCGCCATCTGGAACGCTCGGGCCGCCGTTCGCGATGGGGCGGTGGGCGAGGTGCCGCCACACCTCCGTGACTCGCACTACAAGGCGGCAGCCACGATCGGCCATGGTGTGGGCTACGACTATCCTCACGACCATGAGTCCGGCCTCGTCGCGCAGCAGTACGTGCCCGATGAACTCGTGGGCCGAACGTGGTACGAACCGAGCCAGCACGGTGATGAGCCGGCGATTGCCCGTCGGATGAAGCGTTCGAGCGAGGATCCGTCGTGACCGCCGGAGAGCTGGCCGTCCTGATGGCGGCCGTGCTGTGCTCGATCGGCTTCGCCGCATTGGTCGTGGTGCTCGTGCGGGTACTCGATTCGCTGCGCGAACTCCGCCGCGAGGTGTCGGACCTCCGTTCCGAGACGCGGCCGCTCCTCACCGAACTTCGCCTCACCACGATCGAGGCACGCGAGACCGTCGACGAGGCCCGGTCCGACCTCGAGCGATTCGATCGAGTGCTGGGTTCTGCCGAGGCGATCGGTGACGCGGTCGGCGTCCACGTGGCCAAGACCGCCTACTCGACCCCGATGATCAAGTTCGCCGGGTTGGCGAAGGGCACCTCCCGGACGTTCGCCCGGCTCCGCGGGTCAGCGCCCAGCAGCGCAGTCGGACCCCGAAATCAATTGGAGCCGAACGGACCGAGCCGTGTGCTCGACATCGGCGCGGAGCCACCCATCGAGATCGGCGACACGCAGTCCGCCGGCACACGACAACGAAGGAGACGGCGAGCATGATGAAGCGGGTCACGTGGTTCGTCGGAGGAGCCGCAGCTGGTGCGGCCGGCGCGAGCTACGCCACGAAGAAGGTCAAGCAGACGGCGGCCCAGATCTCGCCGTCACAGGTTGCGAGGTCGGCCGCGTCGAAGGCCCGCACGAAATCGCGCGACGTGGTCGATGCCGTCCGCGAAGGCCGGCTGGTGGCGCGACACCACGAGGACGAGCTCCGGGCCAAGCGCGAGGGACGGCTCGAATCGCTCGCGGACCATGTAGCGCCCGGGGACCAGGTGTTCGTCGACGGCGTGCCTGTCGAGAGCGGACGCGTCATCGTCATGCGCCGCAAAGAACGCCAACGCCCTCACTGATCACGGCACCACGATCCGTGCTCCCTGCATTCCCCGAACCGTGCCGTCTCGCGCCGTGTCACGGCGCGAGACGCGACAATTTCGGGATGATCTCGTGACGGGGCCGTTCGTCGACCGGCCGGTCACGGACCGTCCGGCCGCTGACGCAGCGGCGCTGGAAGCGACACGGCGGTGGGGGCTCGCGGAGCCGAAGCTGGTGCGCGTCGGGATGAACGCGATCTACCTGACCGCCGATCCGGACAGGGACCTCGTGCTGCGCGTGAGCTTCCCGTCGGCGCCTGCGGAGTCGGCGATCGAGTTGGCGATGTTCTTGACCGATCTCGGGCTGCGCGTTCCGCAACCTCGGCGTCTCGACGCCGTCGTCGTCGATGACCTGTCGGTGACCTGTTGGGAGCGGATCGTGCCGTCTGGCCGACCGATCGACTGGAAGGCGGTCGGCGCCATGGTTCGGACCGTGCACGAGATCGACGCGTCGGATCTGCCCCGTGCATATCCGCTCGGCTCGCCACACTCGTTCGCATGGTGGGACTTCGATGCACTGCTCGGCGACACGGGTGACGACATCGACGACCAGGCGCTGGCCGGCCTCGTCGATGCGGTCGATCGACATGCCGGTTGGCGCGAGTTCTCCGGCTCGGTCGTCTGCCACGGGGACGTGCATCCCGGCAACGTGATGATGTCGGACGCCGGCGCGGTGCTCATCGACTGGGACCTGCTGTGCCTCGCGCCGCCCGGATGGGACCACGGCCCGTTGATGACGTGGCACGAGCGCTGGGGAGGCGCGGCGGGGGACTACGACGACTTCGCGATCGGCTATGGACAGTCGATGCGAGGTGACCCGGCCGCCGAAGCGTTCGCCGAGCTCCGGCTCGTGGCGGCAACGCTCATGCGAGTCAGGGCGGCGCGGACCGATCCTTCGGCTCGAGACGAGGCCGACCGCCGACTGGCGTACTGGCGCGGTGACCTCGACGCCCCGCCGTGGAACGCTCAATAGCCGCCCCGGCGGAGCTCAGAGGAAGCGGCGGATCAGTTTCTTCTTGAGTCCGGTGTATGGGGGATACATGATCGACGGATCGGGGCGGCTCGGCTTGTCGAGTACCGGCTTGGCGTGGGAGAAGATGTCGAAGCCGGCCTTGCCGTGATAGGCGCCCATGCCGCTCGGGCCGACCCCACCGAAGGGCAGGTCGGGCACGGCGAGATGCAACAGAACGTGGTTCAACGTCACCCCACCTGCCGATGTCTGGTCCACGATGCGGTCCAAGGTGCGGTCGTTCGAACTGAAGGCGTACAGCGCGAGCGGCTTGTCACGATCGTTCACGAAGCGGATGGCTTCATCGACATCGGCCACCGTCAGCACCGGAAGGATGGGCCCGAAGATCTCCTCGCTCATGACGGCCGCATCGGGCTTCACGCCCGCCAGCACGGTCGGGGCGATGTACTTCGCGTCGCGCTGACCAGAGCCGCCGACCACCGTCGTCTCGTACCCGCTCTCGTCGAGTAGACCCATCAGCCGGTCGTAGTGGCGCTCGTTCACGATGCGGGCGTAGTCGGGCGACTGGCTGGGATCGGGCCCGTAGAAGCTCGTGATGGCATTTGCGAGCGCATCGAGGAACTCTCGCTCGATCGACTCCTCGACGAGGACGTGGTCGGGTGCGACGCACGTCTGACCCGCGTTGACGAACTTGCCCCACGCGATCCGTCGAGCGGCGACCTCGATGTTGGCGTCGGCGGCGACGATCGCTGGGCTCTTGCCGCCCAGCTCCAACGTGACCGGAGTGAGGTGCCTGGCAGCAGCGGCCATCACCACCCGGCCGACCACGCCGTTCCCGGTGTAGAAGATGTGGTCGAAGCGCTGCTCGAGGAGCGCAGTGGTCTCGTCGACCCCACCGGTCACGAGGGCGACCGCTCGTTCGTCGAGGTAGCGCGGGACGAGATCGGCGAGGGCAGCAGCCACGGTCGGCGTCACCTCCGACGGCTTGAGCACCGCGGTGTTGCCCGCCGCCAGCGCGGGCACGAGCGGCGCGAGGAGCAGCTGGACCGGGTAGTTCCACGGGGCGATGATGCACACGGTTCCGAGCGGCTCCGGATGAAGCCGACCGCTCCCGGGCTTGAAGGTGAGCGGCACTTTGACCTTGCGCGGTTTGTTCCACGCATCGAGATGCTTGAGCGTGTGATCGATCTCGTTGATCGTGAACGCGATCTCGGTGGTGTACGCCTCGATTCTCGGCTTGCCGAGGTCGACCGTGAGGGCATCGACGAGACGGTCCTCCTGTTCGACGAGCATTCGCCGGAGCTGAACCAGCTGGGCACGGCGGCTCGCGAGGCTACGGACCACGCCGGCTCCGAAGCCCATCCGGACCTGCTCGACGATTCCGGGGATCTGATCGACCGTTGTCGGGGCTGTCATGGTGTCATCGTACGAGCCTGTGGCTGCCACACTTGTCGTGTGAGCGTGCATCCGATCGAGCTGTCGACCCGAATCATCGATTCCGGCGTGGTCGCCACACCACCCAACCGGGTGACGCAAGAGCTCAGCGAGCTCGCCGACGGGGTCGCCCTGATCGAGTCGTTCAGTCATGTCCTCGTGATCGACACCGGCGACGGCCTGGTCGCCTTCGATTCGAGCGGAGCACACACGGGTGGGGCCGTCGTGGACTCGTTGCGCGGCTGGTCGGACGAGGCGGTCCACACCATCGTCTACACGCACGGCCACGCCGATCACGTCGGAGGGTCACGGGCCTTCGCGGCTGACGCCCGTGCACGCGTACTTCCAACCCCGCGCGTGGTCGGACACGAGCGCGTCTCCGCGAGGTTCGACCGCTACGAGTACACGGCGGGATACAACCGCGTGATCAACATGCGCCAGTTCGGCGGCGCTGCCGTGGCGGCATCGACGGCGCGCGACACGCCGTTCCTGCCGGTGGGAACCCTGCGACCCGACGTGACCTACGACGAGCACCTGTCCGAGCGCATCGGCGACATCGATTTCGAGTTCCGGCACTGTCTCGGCGAGACGGACGATCACACCTGGACGTGGCTTCCCCAGCAGCGGATCATCAGCGCCGGGGACCAGTTCATCTGGAACTTCCCGAACTGCGGCAATCCACAGAAAGTGCAGCGGTACCCGCTCGAGTGGGCCGAGTCGCTCCGCGCGATGGCGGCGATGGACGCCGAACTGTTCGTGCCGGCGCACGGTCTGCCGATCGCCGGCACGGCGCGCATCCGCACCTGCCTCGAGAAGGTGGCCTCGACGCTCGAGGTACTGGTCGCGGAGGTCGTCGACGCCATGAATTCGGGCGCCGTTCTGGACGACATCCTGCACAGCGTCGCCGTCCCGCCAGAGACCCTGGAGCTGCCCTACCTCAGGCCGCTGTACGACGAACCTGAGTTCGTCATCCGCAACATCTGGCGACTCTTCGGTGGTTGGTGGGACGGGAATCCGGCACGGCTCAAGCCCCCGCCGGATTCCGCCATCGGCGCCGAAGTGGCCGCCCTCGCCGGCGGCGTCGCCGTACTGGTCGAGCGGGCAACGGAACTCTCGGGGACCGGTGACCATCGAATGGCATGCCAACTCATCGAGTTCGCCGTGGAAGCCGAACCGGAGTCGCACGCGGTGCACGAAGCGCGCTCGGCGATCTACGCGTCTCGCCGGGCCGCTGAGTCGTCGCTCATGTCGAAGGGCATCTTCAAGTCGGCGCAAGCCGATTCGGACACGGTCCTGGCCGGTGAAGCACCTCCGGTCGACATGGTGTTCGCGATCGGCGAATGACCGTGTGGGACTACGGCGATCTGATCGAGCGGATCGAGGCGATCAGCGCCGACCTCGACGACATGGCCTTCGACCAGCTGCGGGAAGCGTCGGCGGAGGGCGAGGTCACCCGACCCGCCTCTGACCGTCGGCTGATGCAGGCGCGCCGAGCGCTCGACAAGGCGGCCGAATCGCTGCGGTCGATTCAGACGTAGCCGTTGATCACGTCGATCATCGTGATCAGTTCGCTGTAGCCGCGCTTGGCAAAATTGAAGGCGATGCGGTCGAGGTCGACATGGTCATCGTCGCGCCGCTCTGCCTTGAACGGCTCGACGATGCCGATCGTGCCCTTGGCCACGAGGTGCCCGAATCGCCGGTTCAGCTCGTCGAGTTGCGCGGGGGTCGGACCCGTACGCATGCGCATCACGAGGTTGTCTCCGACGAACCGGATCGAGTGGTAGTTCGAATAGAACCGCTGGATCACCGCAGCTGCGGTCTCGCACGAGTCGGTGATCGTGTACAGCGTCGTGTCATGCGCGGCAACGAGACCGCGAGCGATCAGTGTGTCGCGCACGAACGTGTCGATCGACTCCCAGTACGGATCGCCCGGCGCATCGAGCAAGACGATCGGGACGGGCATGCCCTTGCCTGTCTGGGTCAGGGTGAGGAGCTCGAACGTCTCGTCGAGCGTTCCGAACCCACCAGGAAGGCAGACGAACGCCTGTGATTCCTTGATCAGCATCAGTTTGCGCGTGAAGAAGTACTTCATGCTCACGTGCTTGGCGTCTCCGGCGATGATCGAGTTCGCTCCGGATTCGAACGGGAGCCGGATGGACACACCGATCGACTTGGCCTTGCCGGCCCCCTCCATTCCCGCCTGCATGATCCCCGGCCCGGCCCCGGTCACGGTCATCCAGCCGTGCTCGGCCATCGTCGCGGCGAGTCGTCGTGCGTGGTCGTAGAGCGGATCATCCATCTGTATCCGAGCCGATCCGAAGATCGAGACCTTGGGCTGATCACGGTACGGCTCGAACATGGCGAACGCGTCACGCATCTCCGCGAGCGCCGCGGTCGCAATCTTGAGGTTGAGCGTGTCAGGCTGGTCGGTGATGAGCCCGAGCGCTTCCGACACGAGTTCCTCAGCGAGCCTCACGTCTGCGGTCACCCCGAGTTCGGCCACGATCCCAGGAGACATGTCGATCGCCGACACCTCGATCGCCGACACCTCGGGCGCCGAGTCGGGTGCGCCGTTGCCACCACCGGATTCCATACCCGAGCGAGACTACGGCGTCGACCGGCCAGGACTGGGGTATGGCGTCGCGCTCGGCCTCGTCGCCACCGGATCCGGACTTGCCGCTGCCGAGGTGGTGGTCGGCGTGATCGAAGGGTCGGCGTCGCCGGTGGTCCCCGTCGGGCAGGTGTTCATCGACTGGGTCCCGAAGCCGCTCAAGGACTGGGCGATCGAACAGTTCGGCACGAACGACAAAGCGGTGCTCGTCGCCGGCGCACTCGTGGTGCTGCTCGTGCTCGGCATCACGGTCGGCATCATGGCAGTCCGCGGGCAGCGCGCCGGGGCCTACGCGCTCACATGCGCGATCGGTGTGCTCGGCGGGGTGGCAGTGTTGACGCGGCCCGCTCCGACCGTCGGCAAGCTGTTGCCGACGATCGTCGGCACGATCGTGTCGGTCGGGGTCCTGTGGTGGCTGGCTCCGCGGAGATCTCGCGTCGATGCGGACGGCCGAGAACGGTTCCAGCCGATGGATCGTCGACGCTTCATGCTCGGCGCCGTCGGAATCGGATCGATCGCCGTGCTCGCCGGTGGGATCGGTCGCCTGCTGCAGAATCGATTCGACGTGGGCGGTGAACGGGCATCACTCTCGCTTCCCGCAGCCGATGGTCCCGTGCCCGTGCTTCCCGTCGATGCAGACCTCGGGGTGGAGGGGGTCACACCGTTCGTGATCCCCAACGGTGACTTCTACCGGATCGACACCGCACTCGTCGTCCCGCAGGTGTCGAAGAATTCCTGGAAGCTGAAGATCGACGGCCTCGTCGACAACCCGATGGAGCTGACCTTCGACGATCTCCTCGCACGTCCGCAGGTCGAGCGATACATCACGCTGTCGTGCGTGTCGAACCAGGTCGGCGGCACGCTCGTCGGCAACGCACTCTGGCAGGGAGTGCTGCTCAAGGACATCCTCGAAGAGGCCGGGCTCCAGGCTGGCGCCGAGCAGTTGGCGAGCAGGTCGGTCGACGGCTGGACCTGCGGCACCCCGGTCGAGGTGATCATGGACGGGCGCGACGCGATGCTCGCGATCGCCATGAACGGCGAGCCGCTCCCTGCGCTCCACGGGTATCCGGTACGAATGGTCGTGCCCGGCCTGTTCGGGTATGTGTCCGCGACCAAGTGGGTCACGGACATGCGCTTGACGAGGTGGGAGGACTTCGACGGGTACTGGATCCCGCGCGGATGGTCGAAACTCGGTCCGGTCAAGACGATGGCTCGCATCGACACCCCCAGGAACGGCAACACGCGGGCCGTCGGTGACGTCACCATCGGCGGGGTCGCGTGGGCCGTCCATCGGGGGATCTCCGCGGTCCAGGTCCGCTTCGAGCCTGCTGACGGCGACGAGGGACCAGGACCTTGGCTCGACGCGGAACTCGGAGGGGTGCCGTCGAACGACACGTGGGTCCAGTGGGTGTACCGGTACGACGGCGAGCCGGGCAAGTACTACATCGAAGCCCGCGCTGTCGACGGCGACGGCGCGCCGCAACCCGAGGAGCCCCGCGCTGTGGCACCCGACGGGGCCCAGGGGTACCACCGCATCACGCTCGACGTGACGGGATGAGCGCTCAGGCTGCGAACCGGTGGTTCAGAGCTCGGAGGCCTTCGTCTCCAGCGCGGTGATCAACTCGTCGAACGCCTTTTCGAAACTGGACACCCCTTCGCGTTCCAACTGTGCGGCGACATCGGACATGTCGACACCGACCTCGGCCAGGGCCGACCAGACCCGACGGGCCTCATCGACATCGGCATCGACGCGGCGGTCGAGCGTGCCGTGGTCGGCGAACGCCTCGAGCGTCGTGTCGGGCAGCGTGTTGACCGTGTGCGGACCGATGAGCTCGTCGACGTAGAGCGTGTCGGGAAAGTCGGGGTTCTTGGTCGAGGTCGAGGCCCACAGCGGACGCTGCACGCGAGCGCCGCGGGCCGCCAACGCGTCCCAGCGCTGACCGCGGAACGTGTCGAGGAACTGTTGGTACGCCAACTTCGCTTGGGCGACCGCCGCCTTGCCGCGAAGCGCCAGCGCCTCATCGGTGCCGATCGCCTCGAGACGTCGATCGACTTCGGTGTCGACCCGACTGATGAAGAAGCTGGCGACGCTGGCCACCTTGGAGAGATCGACGTGCGACCGATCTGCAACATGTCGCTCGAGTCCTGCGATGTACGCCTCCATGACCTCGGTGTAGCGCTCGAGACTGAAGATCAGGGTGACATTGATGCAGCGGCCTTCGGCGATCATCTGCTCGATGGGGGCGAGCCCTTCGGCGGTGCCCGGAATCTTGACCATCAGGTTGCGTCGGTCGATGCGCTCGTGGAGCGCACGCGCCGCTGCCTCGGTTCCCGGCCCGTCGTGGGCGAGGTTCGGTGCCACCTCGACGCTCACGTAGCCGTCGATGCCTTCCGACTCGTCGTACACGCGTTCGAAGACGTCGCAGGCGCCGTGGATGTCCTGGATCACGAGCGACCAGTAGTCGTCGTTCACCCCCGCACCCACCTTGACGAGTTCGCCGAACTGCTCGTCGTAGTCGACCGAGTCCTGGATCGCCTTCTGGAAGATCGACGGGTTCGATGTGAGCCCTCGCACCCCGCGGTCTCGCAGCGCGGCGAGTTCGCCCGAGGTGAGGTAGCCCCGGCGGAGGTTGTCGAGCCAAGGGCTCTGGCCCCGCTCGTCGTAGAGGTCCTTCAGTCGGTCGGTCATGACTGCTTCGTTCCCTTCGCTCGTTCATCGATGAGTGTTCGTGCGGTCGCCACCACGTTGTCCACGTTGATGCCCAACTTTTCGAGGACGAACTCACCCGGCGCGCTGGCGCCGAAGCGGTCGATGCCGATCGACACGTCTGCGAGCATGCCCCAGCCGAACGTGCTCGCCGCCTCGACGGACAACACCGGCACGCCCGGAGGCAGGATCTCGTCACGGAAGCTGCGTCCTTGCTCGACGAACCGGTCCCAGCTCGGAAGACTCACCACCCGGGTCGGTACTCCACTCTCCACGAGACGTCCCGCAGCAGCGACACACACGGCGACCTCGCTGCCGGTGGCGATCAACACGATCGCCGGATCGGCGTCGCCCGTGTCGACCACGATGCCGGCGCCCCGGGCGACGGCTGACCCGTCGGTCGTCACCTCGATGTCTTGGCGGCTGAGGATCAGTGCCGATGGTCCGTCATGGCGTACGGCGTCGGCCCAGGCCTGGATGGTCTCGTTGGCATCGGCGGGGCGGATCACGTGCAGATCGGGGATCGCTCGGAGGGCTGCCAGTTGCTCGATGGGTTGGTGGGTCGGGCCGTCCTCACCGACGCCGACCGAGTCGTGGGTGAACACGAAGCAGACCTTCGCCTTCGACAGTGCGGCGAGGCGAATGGAGGGCTTCATGTAGTCGGAGAACACGAAGAACGTGCCGCCGATCGGCAGGATTCCGCCGTGCTTGGCCATGCCCACCATCGACGCCGCCATCGCGTGTTCGCGAATGCCGAAGTGGACGTATCGCCCGCCGGGGTCGGTCGCGGACAGCGAGGTCGCCCGGTCGAGCACCGTACCGTTGCTGCCGCTCAGGTCGGCCGACCCCGAGAGGAGACCGGGCAGCCTGTCGTACGTCGCGTCGAGCGCCTTCTGGATCGCCTTGCGAGTTGCCACCAAGTCACCCGCTTCGTAGAGGGGAAGGTCATCGTCCCAGCCTGGCAGTCCTGTGGCGTTCCATGCAGCGGTCCAGTCGGGCGACGATGTCGTCGACGACGAACGTGAGGTCCAGGCCGAGTGAGCCCCGGCGCCACGTTGCCCGGCGTGGGCACGGCTGGCTGCGACCAACTCGTCGGGTGCCCAGAACGGCTCGTCGGGGATACCCATGACGGCCTTCGTCCGGGTCACGTCGGCGGCCTTGAACGGGTTGCCGTGCGCCGAATGGTCGTCTTCGAAGTCGGGTGACGGCCGGCCGATGTGGGTGCGCAGCACGAGCAACGACGGCCGCTCGGTCTGGGCCTTCGCCGCAAGGAGCGCTGACTCCAGCGCGTCGAGATCATCGGCGATGTCACCCAGTTCCACGACGTCCCAGTTGTAGGCCCGGAACCGTCCGACGATGTCGTCGTTCGTCGAGAGATCGGTCGAGCCGTCGATGGTGATGCGGTTGTCGTCGAAGACGCAGATCAACCGGCCGAGGCCGAGGTGGCCGGCGAGGGAGGCTGCCTCGTGGCTGATTCCCTCCATCATGCAGCCGTCGCCGGCGATGACGTAGGTGCAGTGGTCCTGAGCGTCAGCGCCGAAGCGTGTGCGCAGGCTGCGCTCAGCGATCGCCATGCCGACCGAATTGCCGAAGCCCTGGCCCAACGGGCCGGTCGTGACCTCGACCGCTGCGGTGTGGCCGGCCTCCGGGTGACCCGGCGTGCGCGATTCCCATTGACGGAAGGCGCGCAGGTCGTCGAGTTCGAGGCCGGACCCGGACAGGAAGAGCATCGTGTACTGCAGGATCGACGCATGGCCGTTGGACAGGACGAAGCGATCGCGATCGGGCCAGTCCGGGTCAGCCGGGTCGTACTTCATGATCCGGCTGAACAGGACGTGCGCGAGTGGGGCGAGTGCCATTGCCGTGCCTTGATGGCCGCTGTTCGCCGCGAGTGGGGCGTCCATTGCCATGCCTCGGGCCAGCGAGACGAGTTGATCATCTTGTTCAGGGGTCAACGACACGACGAGGACAGTACCCGAACGTGCTGTGAAGCAACCCGACCCATCAGTACGGCGTCAGTGAGCGCGTCAGTGAGCGTCGGCTTGGCCGTGCATGTGTGCTCGCTGCCCGTCTCGATCGAAGATCGACACCAGCTCGGCGGGACCGCCGTGGGCGCGGAAGCGATGCGGGGTCATCGTCGAGAACTCGGCCGCCTCGCCCTCGTGCACGAGGATGTCCCGCCCGCCGAGGGTCAGCTTCACGACGCCGGACAGCACGAAGAACCAGTCGTGGCCTGGATGCACGCCGCCGTCGACGTTCTCGTCGACGTCACCCGGCTCGAGCCGCATCTTGACCGCCACGACGCCCGACGCGTCCCGGTTCCGCGTGAGGGGCCAGATGGTGCCCCCGTCGTGGTACGGGGTCGCGACCGGTCGGATGACGACGTCGTCTTCGGCGTCGGACGTGTCGAACAGGGCGCTGATGTCGGTCTGCATGGCGTCGCACAGCGGCACCAACAGGTCGAGGCTGATGGTGCGCTTACCGGTCTCGATCCGGCTGATCGTCGACGCGCTCACGTTCGTCCTGGCGGCGAGTTCGTCGAGCGACCAGCCGAGCGAGAGTCGGGTGCTGCGCAGCCGTGCTCTCACGAGGTCTTCGATCGCCATCAGTCGACCGGTGGCAGGAGGGTGAACGGAACCACGGTCCAGGGCCCGCGGTCGACACGGCAATGCGCGAACAGCGTGCGGTAGTCGTCGAACTCGAGCTCGCCCCGCACGAGGCGATACGTGAACTTGCCGGGCTCGACCGTGAACGGGCTCACGTTGCGAGCGACCTGTTCGCTCTCCTCGTCGAGACCGCGCCGGAAGATCACCTCGAACACGCCACTGCCCGAGCCGTCCTGTGGGCAGAAGATCAGTCCCACGAGGTGCGGGGTGATGGTGACGGGAGCGGGCGAGGGTGCCGCCTGCGAGAACATCACCCCGGTCATGTCGATCCGTGTGGACGGCCCTGGCGCTTGGCGAAGCTCGAAGTTCTCGACGAACAACGCGGACACGATCTGCATCTCGGACATGGCCGCAAGGCTATGGCCGTTTGATTGGGGCGGCGAGAGGGAAACGGTACGGTGGAAGACGTTCCACCTACAAGGAGAGTCATGGCCATCGAACTTCCATCACTGCCGTACGCCGACGACGCGCTCGATCCGCACATCTCGGCGCGCACGATCAGCTACCACTACGGCAAGCACCACGCCACCTATGTCGCCAACCTCAACGGGCTGATCGAAGGCACGCCGAATGCCGACAAGAGCCTCGAGGAGATCATCGCCGTGGCGGAACCGGGAGGCCTCTTCAACAACGCCGCCCAGGTGTGGAACCACACGTTCTACTGGAACTCCATGACCCCCTCGGGTGGCGGCGACCCGTCCGGCGCCCTCGCCGCCGCGATCGACTCGTCGTTCGGGTCTGCGAGCGACTTCAAGCAGCAACTCGTCGACAAGGCCAAGGGAAACTTCGGCTCCGGTTGGACGTGGTTGATCAAGGACGGCGACGGCCTGGCGATCATGAACACCGACGACGCCGACACGCCGATCAAGCACGGCAAGACGCCGCTGCTCACCGTCGATGTGTGGGAACACGCCTACTACCTCGACTACCAGAACGCCCGCCCGGCCTACCTGGAGACGTTCGTCGACAAGCTGCTCAACTGGGAGTTCGCCGCCGCCAACTACGCCGGCTGACACCGGGACGCTGATCCGGCGCCGTTGGCCCTCTCCGCCCACTTCGAGGCGGAGAGGGCTAACGTTCGCGCAGCATGACCGTGATCGACGACGTCCCCGTTGGCGAAGGCCGGTCGACCCGAGATCAGATTCTCGACGCCGCCCTGTCGTGCTTCGCCCACGACGGGTACAACGGAACGTCCTTGAACGACATCGTCGCCGAGGTCGGAATCCGCCGTCAGTCCCTGCTGCACCACTTTGCTTCGAAGGAAGTCCTGTACGGCGAGGTGTTCGAGCGGCTGCTGTCGGACTGGTTCGCCCGGCTCGCCGGTGCGATCGAGTCGTCTGCCGTGGGCTGGCAGAAGGTCGAGCAGGTGCTCCGCGCCGGGTTCGGGTACTTCGCCGACAACCCGTCGTACGTCACGCTCGTGCGCCGTGAGGCGATCGACGGAGGCGCCCATCTCGGCATCGATCTCGCGGCGGTTCTGCGGCCCATGTTCGACCAGGCCGCGGACTATTTCCGGCGCGAGATGGCACAGGGCACGTTTCGCGAACAGAACCCCGAGCAGCTCCTGCTGACCGGGTACGGCGCGCTGCTCAGCTACTTCTCCGATGCCCCGTTCCTGGAGGGACTGCTCGACGAGAATCCCCTCGCACCCGCCGCACTCGACCGACGGCGTGATCACATCATCGAGTTCTTCGCCGCTGCACTCATTCCCGTGGGCGTCGCCGCCAGCCGCTGAGGCACCCATGCCGCTCGACCGACGGCTCGCGCCGGTACGGTTTGATCGATGGCGAACATGACACCAGGCTCCACGAACGCGGACCCGATCGGGTCGAGCACCCTGTCCGAGCGGGCGTCGAAGGAACTCCTTTCCGAGTACGGGATCCCGATCGCCACCGAGGAGTTCGCCGCCGACTCGGCGGCGGCCGGCGACGCTGGCGATCGCATCGGCTACCCGGTGGTGGCCAAGCTCAACGGCGATGCGATTGCACACAAGACGGAGCGTGGCCTGGTTCGACTCCGACTCGCCGACCGCGCGGCGGTCGAGTCCGCTGCCGACGAACTGCTGGCGGCTGCTCGACCCGACGACGGCGACGTCACGGTGCTGGTCGCTCCGATGATCAGCGGAAACCGGGAACTGATCGCCGGTGTCGTCCGCGACGCCCAGTTCGGCGCAACGGTGATGTTGGGCGTCGGAGGCATCCTTGCCGAGGCCGTCGCCGACGTCGTGTTCCGCCCGGCACCCGTCGACCTCCGTCGAGCCGCCGCCATGATCGACGAGCTGGCAACCCAGAAGTTGCTCGGTGAGTTCCGTGGCGAGGCGGTCGTCAACCGCCGGCAGCTCGCCGACGTGCTCGTGAGCCTGGGACGACTCGCCGCCGAACGAGCCGATGTACTCAGCGTGGACATCAACCCCTTGATCGTGCAGCCGAACGGCGACGTCGTGGCAGTCGATGGCCTGGTCGAGCTCGGGACCGCCACCCGTGACCCCGGAGCGACACCGATCGTTCGCCGCCTCCCACCGACCGACGCTCAGTTCCGGGCCCTGTTCGAGCCCAAGGGCGTGTTGGTGACCGGAGCGTCGACCCACCCCGGCAAGTTCGGATTCGTGTCGCTCCACAACCTGCTCGCGAGCGGTTACGCGGGCGGCGTGTACGGGACGAACCTCAAGGGCGAGGAGGTGCTCGGCATCACGACCGTTGCCGACATAGCGGATCTGCCCGATGGCGCGATCGACCTCGTCTTCGTCTGCACGCCGGCTGCGGCCAACCCGGATCTGTTGCGTGCCTGTGCTGCGAAGGGCGTTCGAGCGGCATTCCTCACGTCGGCCGGATACGGCGAAGCGGGCGACGAGGGCCGCCAGGCCGAGCGTGAACTCGTGGCGCTGGCCGACGAACTGGGCATCCTGCTCGCCGGCCCGAACGGCCAGGGCGTGGTGAGCACGCCGGTCGAGCTGTGCGCCCAGATCGTCGCTCCCTACCCGCCGGCCGGCCACATCGGTGTTGCGAGCCAGAGCGGCAACTTCGTGTCGACCTTCCTCAACCTGTCCCGCGCCAGCGGGGTCGGGATCAGCAGGGCGGTCTCGGCCGGCAACGCAGCCGCGGTCACCGTGGCCGATTACCTGAGCTGGTACGCCACCGACGACGCCACCACCGTCGGCCTCGCCTACGTCGAGGGCATCACCGACGGACGGGCGTTGATGGACAGCCTCGCCGCAACCGCAGCCGTCAAGCCGCTGGTGCTGGTCAAGGGCGGAGCGACCGAAGGTGGCGCACACGCCGCAGCGAGCCACACGGGCGCGCTCGCCGCGAACGACAAGATCTTCGACGGAGAATGTCGGGCAGCCGGGATCACCCGCGCCGTCGACGTGACCGAAGCGTTCGAGGCGGCAGCGACGTTCGCGACCCAACCGTTGCCGAAGGGGCCGAACACCGTGGTCCTGACCACTGCAGGCGGGTGGGGCGTCGTGACAGCCGACGCGATCACCCGTGACGGCGACATCGTGCTGATGGAGCTGCCCGCCGATCTGCAGGCGGCCATCGACGAGAAGTTGCCCCCGCGCTGGAGCCGCAACAACCCGGTCGACTGCGCAGGCGGTGAGACCCGCGACACGATCCCCGAGGTTCTCGAGCTCATCGCGTCGCATCCCGATGTCGACGCGGTCATCTATCTCGGGATCGGGATCCAGTCGAACCAGGCCCGGATGATGCGCGAGGGCCGGTTCTACCCGGACTTCGGCCTCGAGCGGATCGTCGACTACCACGAGCGCCAGGACGCCCGGTTCGCCGAGGCCGCTGACGAACTGATCCAGAAGACCGGCAAACCGATCCTCGTGGCGACCGAACTGGCGCTCGCAGACCCGGACAACGCCGGGCCGGCCACCCTGCGCTCGCGCGGGCGGCTGTGCTACCCGAGCGGCGAGCGCGCCGCTCGAGCGCTCGGTCACCTCGTTCGCGATGCAGCGTTCAGGCGGTCGGCTGGCACGTGAGCACCCCACCCTCGGCTCGGGCGACGCGGACGTCGCCGAAGCGGCGCGGCGGTCCTGGCCCGATGATCGTGCTCGCAGTCGTCGTGCTCGTGCCGGCGATCCTGCTGTTCGCCACGCACCGGTGGGCCGAGGCGCAGATCACCGAGTCGTCGCCGGCACCCGAGGCGCCGGTGGTGACGCCGCCGCCGAGTGCCCCGCTGACCACCCCGCTGATGACCGTCCGTCGCATGTCGACGTTGCTCTCGCGCAACCTGTCGATCGATGCCTTTCGTACTTCGGTGGAAGGCGTCGTGCCCCTGCTGAACGACCGGTCGTGCATCGCCGTGTCGGTCGACGGCGAGCCGGTCGCGGCGGACAACGCCGACCTCGCAGTCATCCCGGCGAGCACGCAGAAGTTACTGGTCGCCGCGGTGGCTCTCGATCAGCTCGGCGGCGACTTCCGATATACGACGAGCGCATCGGCCGCCTCGGAGCCGGTCGCCGGAGTGGTCCAGGGAGATCTGTTCGTGGTCGGCGGCGGGGACCCGCTCCTGAGTTCGGACTGGTACGAGACGTCGAACATGGAGCGGTACCCGGTGCTGTCTCCGACACGTCTCGAGACGCTGGCTGACGAGCTCGTGAGCGCCGGCGTCACCTCGATCACCGGCAACGTGGTCGGCGACGCCTCGCGATACGACGACGAGTACTTCGCTCCGACGTGGGGCGCCGGCGTCGCAGGGCTGGAGGCCGGTCCCTACGACTCCCTGATGGCGAACGACGCCCGCGTGTTGTTCGATCCGCTCAAGTCGAACGACCCAGCGCTCGGCGCAGTGCAGGAGTTCGCACGCTTGCTCGAGGAGCGGGGGATCACGGTCGGGGGAGCCGCCTCGACCGGAGTCGCACCGGCCACGTCCGTCGAACTCGCAACGATCGAATCAGCACCGCTGACCGACGTCGTCGGCGAGATGCTGGCCAACAGCGACAACAACACGGCGGAGCTGATGGTGAAGGAACTCGGCTTCGACGACAGTGGTGCCGGCACCCGTGAGGCGGGCCTCGCCGTGATCCAGCGTACGCTCGCAGAGTGGTCTGTCGACACGTCGCTCATGGTGTTCGCCGACGGCTCCGGTCTGAGCCCGGACAACCGGGTCACGTGCACCGCGTTGCTGTCGGTGTTGCAACGATCCGATCCCACCGGCCCGATCGGCGCCGGTCTGCCGATCGCCGGCCAGACCGGGACGTTGTCCGACATCTTCGTCGATCACCCGATCGCCGGGCGTCTGCTCGGCAAGACCGGCACGCTCAGCAACCCCCCCTTCAATGAGGACCCACCCGGCGTCAAGGCCCTCGCCGGCTACGTGGCGGTCGACGGTGGATCGGCGATCGAGTACGCCCTCGTGCTGAACGGACCCACGATCTCGGATCAGAGCGAGTACCGGCCGGTCTGGAACGCGCTGGCCGACGTGCTCGCGGTCTACCCCGAAGGGCCGACGCCGGCCGAGCTCGGCGTGCGCTGATGGACGGTGGGCGATGAGGGTCGAGCTGGTGGCAGCGCCGATCCGCTACCCGCGCACGCCGTTGCTCATGTTGTTGCTCGTCGCGCTCATTCCGATCGCGGGGCTCACGACAATGCTCCTGTGGGCCGACGCCAAGGCCGATGAATACGAAGCGGTCGACGAGGGTCGAACCGTCGGTGCTCCGTCGAATGACGTCGAGCCCGGTCCGCCGACGGCGGTACTCGAAACGGCGCTCATGACGTACCGTCGTGCTCCTGGCGCGTTGGCAGCTGTGGCGAACGCGAACCAGCTCGCGAACGAGGTCGACCCGGTCTTCGGATATCTCGACGAGCGGTCGTGCTCGTCGGTCTCGGTGAACGGCCGCCATGTCACGGGCATCAACGAGTCGACGCCGGTGATCCCAGCGAGCAACCAGAAGATCCTGGTCGCGGCGGTCGCTCTGGAGATGCTCGGCGACGGCTACCAGTTCACGACGCGGGTGACCGGCCCCGCTCCGGTCGACGGAGTGATCGACGGCGACGTCTACCTCATCGGTGGCGGGGATCCGTTGCTGACCGCGTCGGACTATCCGATCGCGAACGACAGCCAGCCCGCCATCAACGTCACCAACTTCGATCAGCTCGCGGACGCATTGGTCAATGCCGGCATCACCCGGATCACCGGCTCGATCATCGGCGACGGCAGTCGCTACGACGACGAGTACGAAGTCGACTCGTGGGGCGAAGGTGTCGCTGGCATCGAAGCCGGCCCGTACGACGCACTGATGGTCAACGACTCGCGAACGCTCGGCCGGTCGAGTCGACAGCCCGACCCGAACGAGGCAGCGGCGCGAGAGTTGGCACGTCTGCTCGGTGACCGGGGCATCTCGGTCGGAGGGGGATGGGAGGCCGGGGTGGCCGACCCCGCTGCGACCGAGCTCGCGACGATCCCGTCCGCGACCCTCGATGCGATCGTCGCCGAGATGCTCACCACGAGCGACAACAACACCGCCGAGATGCTCCTGAAGGAGCTCGGCGTCGCCGACTCGGCGACCGGGACCCGAACGGCCGGCCTGAACGCACTGGATCGCACCCTTCGTTCGTGG
This sequence comes from Actinomycetes bacterium, assembly GCA_031398325.1. Lineage (GTDB taxonomy): Bacteria > Actinomycetota > Acidimicrobiia > Acidimicrobiales > Ilumatobacteraceae > Sva-07. The sequence continues at coordinate 6,095 of JANNNB010000371.1, read as the reverse complement.
AACGTGCCGATGGATGGGGTTCGCCCGCTCGACGGCTCGGGTCTCAGCCTCGACAACCGGGTCACGTGTGCTGCCATGCTCGCCGTGCTCCAACGGGTGGAGGGCACTGCGGTCCAGGCCGGCCTGCCGGTGGCCGGTCGAACGGGCGCGCTGGCGATCGAGTTCCTCGGTCAGCCCGTCGAAGGCCGGCTGGTGGCCAAGACGGGGACGCTCGAGAACCTGCCGGTGATCTCCGATCCGCCGTCGGTCAAGGCCCTCGCCGGCTATCTGCCGGTCGGAGTCGAGGGTGCCGACGGCGACACCATCGAGTTCGTGCTGATCCTGAACTCGCCCGACATCGCGATCGACCGCAAGTTCGAACCCTTCTGGCTGGCGTTCGCCGAACGGCTCGACACATACCCGTCCGGCCCGGCGGTCGCCGACCTTGCGCCGCGTTGATCCGTGATGCGCCGACCCGCTCTGTCCGATCCGTGGCGCGCGCCTACGGTGGCGGAATGCCGGTGATGCCCATGTTCCCACTCGGGAGCGTGCTGCTCCCGGGCGGTCTCCTCCCGCTCCACGTGTTCGAGCCTCGGTATCGCCAGATGATCGTGGACTGCCTTCAGGAGGACGGAGAGCCCGAGTTCGGTCAGGTGCTGATCACCCACGGCCGAGAGGCGGGCGGGGGCGACGAGCGGGCGATGGTCGGCACGGTGGCGCAGATGCTCCAGATCGATGCGCTCGACGAGAGCCGCTACGCGCTCGTGGCGGTCGGCACCCGCCGGATCAAGGTGAATGCATGGCTGCCCGACGACCCGTATCCGATCGCCGACGTCGACGAGTGGCCGGACGAGGATCCTGACCCGGAAGGGCTGGCGGTTGCGGTGGAGGCCGCACATGCTCGTGTTCGAGAAACCCTCGCCCTGGCCGAACGCGTCGAGGCCCAATCAGGCGACCAGCCATCAGAGCCGTTCGAGGCGGACATCTCACCCGACCCGTTGGTCGCCACGTACCATCTTGCGGCGATCGCACCGCTCGGGCCCGCCGACCGGTTTCGCCTGCTCGCGTCGCCGGGCCCCAGAGCGCGGTTGGAAGCACTCGACGACATCCTCGATGACGTGGACGCCATGCTCAAGTTCCGCCTGACGTGATAGAAACGGTGCCCGTGTCCGACCACAATCCGCTGCACCGTCGTCGAAAGAAGCTCGACGACACCTCCATCCCGGAACTCATCGAGTTCGTCCGGGCCTACGCGAAGCAGGAGACGATCGACCCGCTGCGTGGAGTCGGGCGCTGGATCGCTTTCGGGGCCGCGGGTGCATTCTGCCTCGGTCTCGGTCTCGTCGTCGTGCTGATCGGGGTGCTGCGCCTGGTCGAGGAGGAGTGGGGTCGGACGTCCAGCGGATCGCTCTCGTGGCTGGCCTACCTCATCACGCTCGTCGTGGCGATCGGGCTGCTCGCGCTCACGTTGATGCGGATCAAGAAGACGACGCTCAACAAGGAACCGAAGTAGGAGCCCAACGATGGCCACCAACCAGACCACGAAGATCACGCCGGAGGACCTCGAGCGAAAGTTCCGGTCGCTTCAGGGTGACGTACAGGGCGTCGTCGACGACAAGAAGTCGACCGCGGTCAGCATCGCGGCCGGCGGAGGGCTGCTCCTGTTGATGATCTTCTTCCTGCTCGGCAAGCGGTCGGGCAAGAAGCGCAGCGCCATCGTCGAGATCCGTCGCATCTGATGGCAGGTTTCGGCCCCTCTGCACTGCTTCGGCGCCGCAAGGTGCTGTTGAACACGCTCGGGCTCTCCAAGACCCTGCCGAACGCCGTGCGGCCATCGGTGGTCATTCAGCGCAAGGCCATCTCCGAAGGCCTCCTCGGACCCAGCCTGTTCTGGAAGTTCGTCGCCGTCGCCGTGTTCTTGCGTGGTCCGGTCGAAGGGACCTTCGGCCGGCGGCCCGAGCGCCTGGCGCGCTATCGCGTCGGCCCCGGACACACCATCAAGGTCTCCACGATGACGCCGACGACACGCAAACAGCGCAAGGCCTTGGGGCTGACGAAGGCCAAGGCGTACGAGACCGCCTGGGCGGAGATCCAAAATCCGAAGTTCCGGCCCTAGCGTTCCGGCCGTGACGTCGCGATCATGAGGGTGATGTTGCGCAACCCGCGCCGAGAGATCGACGTGCAGGGGGCCCGTTCGGTCAATCGGCTGCTCGACGACCTCGGCTTGGCACGCGAGTCGCACCTCGTGATCTGCAACGGCACGCTCGTGCCGGGCGACGCTCGCCTGACGGAGGACGACGTGATCGAAGTCCGTCCCGTGATCTCCGGCGGTGCGGAATGACCGCCTCCGGCAGCAAGTGCAAGGTGTGCAAGGGGCCTGCGGTCATCGATCTGCCGCGACACAATGCCAACTTCTGCGCAGAACACCTGCAGCAGCTCTGCCGACGTCAGATGGCCAAGGCGATCGACGATTTCGACATGTTGCAGCCGACCGATCGGATCCTGGTCGCGGTGAGCGGCGGCAAGGACTCCCTCGCTGTCTGGGACATGCTCATCGAGGCGGGCTACCAGGCCGACGGCCTGTACATCGGGCTCGGGATCGGGGAGTACTCCGAGGAGAGCGCCGACTACGTACGCAGGTTCGCCGATGACCGCGGGTTGCACCTCCAGGTGATCGATCTCCGCGAGGAGTACGGCTACGACGTACCGACGGCGTCTGTCGCAACCGGCCGGGTGCCATGTTCGGCGTGCGGTCTGTCGAAGCGACGCCTGTTCGATCGTGCAGCGCTGGACGGCGGATATGACGTCGTCGTCACCGGCCACAACCTCGACGACGAGGCCGCCGTGTTGTTCGGCAACACGATGCGATGGGACATCGACTATCTCGCACGGCAGCTGCCGGTCCTGCCGGCTGCGGACGGCTTCCCCCGCAAGGTCAAGCCGTTGGTCCGTCTCACCGAGCGCGAGATGGCGGCCTGGTGCGTGGTTCGCGGCATCGATTACCTGGTGGAGGAGTGCCCGATGGCGAAGGGCAACCGCCACCTGAGCTACAAAGAGACCTTGAACTCGATCGAGGCGAGCTCGCCCGGCGCGAAGGCGGCCTTCTACCTGGGATTTCTCGACCGGATGGCCCCGCTGCTCGTCGGGCATTCCGCCGCCGCAGTGGACGGCCTCAACGACTGCGAACGTTGCGGGTCGCCGACGACCGGCGACGTCTGCGCCTTCTGCCGTCTGCTCGACAAGTCGCGAGCGATCGAACCGGTTCCGGTCGAATTCGTGTTGTCGGGCCGCAACGGTGGCCGGGGACGTCGATGACTGCGAACTTCGCCACCGGCGAGAAAGTGCTGCTGCTCGATTCGAAGAAGCGGCGGTACCTGATCGATCTCGTGGATGACGGCGAGTTCCATTCGCACGCAGGTTTCGTCACCCACGCCTCGATCATCGGGTCGCGCGAGGGTGTCGTCGTGCGTTCGACGAAGGGGTCGGAGTACACGGCGCTGCGCCCGACGCTCGAAGACTTCGTGGTCGAGATGCCACGGGGCGCACAGGTGATCTACCCGAAGGATCTCGGACCGATCTGCATCCTCGCCGACATCGGTCCGGGTGTGCGCGTGTTCGAGAGCGGCATCGGCTCAGGTGCGTTGTCGATGACGATGTTGCGCTACGGCGCCGAGATCGTCGGGTACGAGATCCGCGAAGACTTCGCGAACCGGGCCCGCAAGAACGTCGAGAGCTTTCTCGGCGCGTCGGCGCTCGAGCGCTACCACATCCACATCGCCGACAGCTACGAGGGCATCGACCCGGCGCACGGCCCGTTCGACCGAGTCGTGCTCGACATCCCCGAGCCGTGGCAGGTCGTACCCCACGCCGAGGGCGTGCTCTCGGCCGGCGGGCTGCTCGTTGCGTACACGCCTTCGATCACCCAGGCTGCCCAGGTGCGCGAGTCGCTCAAGGGGAAGTGGATCGATGCCCGCACGATCGAGGTGCTCCATCGCGGCTGGCACATCGAGGGCCAAGCGGTCCGACCTGATCACCGGATGGTCGCCCATACCGCGTTCTTGAGCGTTGCCCGGTTCCTCGGCCGCAACGACGCCTGACGGCGAGTGGTTCAATCGCTGAATCGGTGGCCCGGTCGGTCGATCAGGCGCCGGGGTGGAGCCGGAGAGCGGTGCCGAGGCCGTCGAGGAGGTCAAGCGTGTCCGGCCACGGGACGTCGGGGTGGGTGTTGCGCAGATCGACGATCCCGTGGATCCACGTGTGGACCTGGGCGGCGACGAAGTGTGGATCACGATCATCGGTGAGGAGACCGAGGATCGTGGTGACGTCGTCGAGCAGCAACTGGAAGCACGCTTGTCCGACCGCTGACGATTCTCCACCGAGATCGATTTTGTTCGAGAACAGCGCCCGGTACTGCCCGGGATGATCGATGGCGAACTGGACGTAGGCCTCGCCGTGGGCGCGAAACGACACGAACGGGTCGGTCGAGGATCGCCTCGCGGTGGCGAGCGCGTCACGCAGATTCGTCCAGCAGTAGTCGCTGGCCTCACGCAGGAGTGTGAGGTGGTCCGGAAAGTGGCGGTAGACGGCAGTAGGCGACACACCTGCATCTCGCGCAACGGCACGCAGCGAAATGCTGTCGACGTCGCCGTGGGTGGCCATGAGGTTGGCCGCCGACTCGAGGAGATCCTGACGCAGCCGGTCGCCCTCGCCACGCGCGCTCTTCGGCCGTCGAGCCGGAACCGCCGCCGCCGTCGTCATCGACGCGACGCTACCCCTCGACCGACATTCCGGGTTGGTGCGCGGGGTCAGGCACCGCGCACCAACTGCCGCACGCACCGCGCGCCGTCAGGCCGGTGCGGTCGTCGTCGGTGCGTCGAACGTCGTCGTCGGGTTCGCCGAGGCACAGTAAAAGGCGGTCGACGGGAGCGTGATGGCGACACCGGGGAACGGGAACGCGTTCGGACCCGCCCAACCGTTGGCGGCGACCAACTCGTCGACGGAGATGCAGAACATCTCGGCGACCCTCATCGGATAGTCACCGGTCCGCACGACGTACTCGGTCAGGCAGCCGGGGATCGTGCATGTCGGGACGACGTCGCCGGACTCGATCGACGTCGTGGTGGTGGTGTCGCCGGCCACGATCGGGTCACCGCAGTACTGAACGGTCGTGGTCGCTTCGGCCGTCGAGATCGGATCGGTGGAGCACACGACCGTGGTGACCGGTACATCCGTCGTGGTGGTGGGGGCATACGGCGACCACGATCCGCCGGGTGTACACGATTCGAAGAATGCGACCGCACCATCCTCCGATGTGCCCATTGGGCCGACGCACGACCACGCCGTCCGGTCGAGGGAGACGGTGGTCGACGCCATCTGCTCGACCGGTGGCAGCGACTCGGTGAGCGCGTCCTGCGGCGTCGATCCACCGGCGTTGGCGAACACGAAGATACCGACGGCGCCGATGGCCAGGACGCCGAGACTCCCGGCGACGAGTGTGCGCCGGGTCCGCTGCTGGCCCCGGCTGAACAGTTCGTCGATGTCGGGTGGTGTGAGGTGCACGCCTCCGGCGCGGGATGCGAATGCGGCGTCGAGTCGACGGTCGAAATCGTTGTCGTCGGTCATGTGATCTCCAGGCGAAGGCGCGCTAGCGCGCGATGGAGCCGAGACTTGACGGTCCCGACCGGGATGGACATGACCGCGGCGATCTCGGCGTCGCTGAGGTGTTCCTCGTACCGCAGCGCGATCACGACCCGCTGATCTGCAGAGAGCCGGCGCACCGCATCGAAGACGTGGTTGAACTCGAGTTCGCTGGACGTCGGCGGATCGACGGGGCGGCGCCGCATTAACGCTCGTCGCCGCAGCACCTTGCGGGCTCCGTTGACCACGCACGTGCGGAGGTACGCCTCCGGGGTGAGGACCCGGTCGTACCGCCGGTACAGCGCGAGGAACGCATCCTGCACGACGTGCTCGGCGTCGTCGACGGTATCGACCAGCACGTAGGCCAGGCGCACCATCGGCGTGTACCTCGAGCGATAGAGATCCTCGAAGGCCTGCCGCCGCAGCGGAGCGAGTTCCGGCGCGATCGTGTCCTCGGCGTCGGGCTGCGAGTCGGTCTC
>JANNNB010000369.1:0-19781 GCA_031398325.1 Actinomycetes bacterium | reverse complement strand
TGAAAGTATGGACCGGTTGAATTTCGACCCCCGGGTGGTCGAGCGGTACGAGGAACATGGTAAGCCCTCTGTGCTTCGGCGCATCCTTGTCCGTCCGTGTGAGCAGAAACACGTAACCCTCGCGACGAACCCATTCGTGATCGGTCGAGTAGCGGAGTTCGGCGGGGACGTTCATGGCACAACCGTATCCTTGTTGGACAGGTCGAGGGTCAACTCGAGGTTCAAGAGGTGGACGGTACAACACCCGAGCCCTGTTGTGCCCGATGCTGGGCAATTCCCCTTCGGACCTGTGGGATGTACGCGAATCCGGTCCAATAGCTGAGTGCGAGACCCGGGATGCCGAGGATCCAGGCGGCGATCTCGAACCATGGTGCGCCCGGGAAGTCGCTGCTCCCCATGAGGAATCCCGGAACTGCGAACATCAACAGGAACGTGGCCACCTTGCCGAGCCACGTGACGTCGATCCGGTCGATCTTGAAGACCAATGTGGCGACCACCATCATCAATCCGACCAGGATCTCTCGTGCCAGCACCGCCACGCCGAACCAGATCGGCATCGAACCGTCGATCATGATCGCGACGATCGCGACGATGAAGAGCAGGCGATCGGCAGTCGGATCGAACACCTTGCCGAACTCGCTCACCTGGTTCAGGCGCCGAGCGAGGTAGCCATCGATCCAATCGGTCGCGCCGAGCGCACCGAGCATCCACGCGGCGGCGGCCTGGTTGTCACGGCCGAACAGCAGGTACAGGAAGATCGGCAGGCACAAGAGCCGCACCAGCGTGAACAGGTTCGGTATGGACCAGATGCCATCCAGCATCGAGGGCGCTCGCATCGAAGGGGGGCGATCGTCCGCGATCGTGTCGTTCACGGTCCTACTGTACGGTCGGGAGATGGCGACGATCTTCACCCGCATCATCAACGGCGAGATCCCCGCAACGTTCGTCTGGCGTGACGACCGCTGCGTCGCCTTCATGTCGATCAACCCGATGGCGACGGGGCACGTGCTGGTCGTGCCGATCGACGAGATCGATCACTGGGTCGATGCGCCGGCCGACCTCACGGCCCACCTCTTCGAGGTCACCCGACAGATCGGTGTGGCACAGCGAGCGGCATTCGGCTGCGATCGCGTCGGCGTGATCATCGCCGGCTACGAGGTGCCACACATGCACATCCATGTGATTCCGACCGTCTCCATGGGGCAGCTCAGCTTCGCCAACGCGGCAGCGCACGTGGACCAGGTCGAACTCGAGGCGGCCGCAGCCGCCATCCGCGCCCAACTCTGATCCGAAGTGTCGGCCGTCAGACGGGGTCGATCAGCGCAGCGTCGTTGTTGCGGACGTTGTTGACCTCGGTCGACACGGGATGCATCGTGAGGACCCCTTCGTTGCGGTCGGCGAACAGGTCGACCAACGACGTGATGTCCTGGTTCGTCGGGTCGAGCCATTCCGCCCACCGGGACGCCGGAACGATCACGGGCATCCGGTCGTGCACCGGTTGCATCGTCTCGTTCGCGGAGGTCGTGACGACCGTCGCGCTCTGCAGCCACGGGGCCTTCACATCGCTCGGATCCTTCCACGCGGTCCACAGTCCCGCGACGGCGAGTGGCTCACCGTCGAGACGGTGGATGAACATCGGCTGCTTGAGCGGCTGGCCCTTCGCGTCGAGCGGTCCGTCTTCGCGACCGGCCTGCCACTCGTAGAACCCGTCCATCGGGATCAGGCAGCGCTTCTTGGCGAACAGCCCCTTGAACACCGTCTTGTCGGCCAGGGTTTCGGCGCGGGCATTGATCATCTTGGAGCCGATCTTGCGGTCCTTCGCCCAACTCGGGATCAGGCCCCACTGGAAGGTCTGGACCCGCGCCACACCGTCCGGGCCGGTGACGACGCCGTAGATCTGTTGTGTCGGCGCAACGTTGAAGTTCTCGGCGAGCGCCTCGACGCTGGCTTCCGCGCCGAAGTACGACGCGATCCGTTCAGGGTTCGCTGTGGAGACGAAGCGACCGCACATGCAGCCGACGATACGTGCTCAGACCGGTACGGCGTCGCGGTACAGCGCGGCGAAGTTGCGCTGGTAGAAGTTGTCGAAGGCCGGGTCGTCGACGTCGTGCATGGTCGACTCGAATCGCTCGATCGGGTCTTTGGTTCCCTCCGGATGCGGGTAGTCGGACGAGAACATGAACAGGTCGGCTCCGGCCTGCTCGATCATCCAGCCGACCGGCTCGCCGGCGAACGGGGTGAAGCGGAGGTGATCGTGCACGAACTCGCTCGGCAGCTTCGTCAGCGCCCGCAGGGGTGGTTCGGTCTTGGCGAACTGCATCGCCCGGTCGAGTCTGCGGATCCATGGCACGACCCACATCGCCCCCTCCTCCACCGACGCGCCGCGCAGGCCGGGGAACGTCTGGAAGACACCGTCGAGCACCATCGCTGCCCAGAAGACCTCGGGACGCTGATGGATCGCCATGAAGTCCTTGGCGCGGACGTTCTCTCCCCCACCGAGGAAGTCGGTCACCGTGTGGCCGTTGTCATGGAAGCCACGGCGCACCGGGGTGCCGCCACCACCGATGTGGCTGACGACGGGGACGTTGGCCGCCTCGAGGATCGCCCACAGTTGGTGATGGTCGGGGTGCGTCGGCGACACGACCCCACGCGGCAGGTCGGTGGGTACCATGACGGCCGCGCATCCCTCCTCGATCGCCCGGCGGGCACAGTCGATCGTGCGTTCTGGGATGCCCCACGGCACCGACGCGACGGCGAGCATTCTCGGGTCGTCGGCACAGAACGCGGCCATCGCCCGGTTGAGGGTGTCCGACCCGGCGTAGAGCGTGTCGACGTCGCCACCCGCGAACTGGGTCGCGGCGAACGTCGGGAACACGAGTTGTGCCGCGAAACCGAGCGAGTCGAGCACGTGGCTGCGTTCGGCTGAATCGAAGGCGCCGACCGCACCCCAGCCCTTGGAGCGCAGGAGGATCAGCGGATCGTCGTCGAGAGCGACCGCTCCGTCGACAGACCGCGAGGCTGCATCGTCGACCGCTTGCTGAGCGAGCGCACCCGCTTTGCCGAGTGCCAACGGCCGCAGCAGATCACGTGTTTCGGCGTCGGCGAACTCCTCGAGCCAACCCGGGAGTTCCATGACATGACTGTCAGCGTCGAACACGACGCGATCCCCTGCATACGTCATGCGCGAACGCTAACGCACCGGGAGATCGCGTCGTGGCGACGAGGTTCGGCCGATCGTCAGGCGGCAGGGATGCCGGGATCCGGCGCGCCGAAGGTGTTTGCGCCCGCATCGCCGGGGGTGGCCAGGAACACGAGCAGGATGATGCCGCCGACGAGGGGGATCAAGCTGATCAACAGGAACCAACCCGACTTGTTGGTGTCATGCAGCCGGCGAATCGCGACCGCGATCGACGGGACGATGATCGCGAGCCAGAACCCGATGAGCAGGATCACCAAGATGCTCGCGATCTGCGTCAGGATGGCCAACAGGATGTAGGCGATGATGTTGGCAAGCACGAACCACCAGTACTCGGCCCGGCCGGCGCGCCCGTCGAACTTCGCGAACCGCTCGAGAACGACCGTTTTCCAGGTGTTGACCAGAATCATTTGCTTGCTCCCTTGTGCATGAGTGTTGCCGCACCGTAACCCGTCGTGAGAACGCACGCGGTGGATCCAGCGGTGGCAAGCTCCTGTCGTGTCCGAGACGTGGGATGGCATCGCAGGTTGGTGGGTCGATGCGGTCAACGCCGACCCTGGCCAGTCGACCGACACCCACGCGCTGCTCGACGAGCTCCTCGGTGACATCCGTCGCAACATGAGCGGCACGACGTTGGACCTCGGCTGTGGCGAGGGCCAGGGCATGCGAGGACTCACTGGATCCGTGATCGGCGTGGACCTGTCGATCGCGTTGCTCCGGCACGCCCGGGCGACGGGACCCGTCGTCCAGGCGAGGTTGCCCGACCTCTCGTGGGCGCTGTCGAACGCTGTCGATCGGGTCGTGTCGGTGGGCCTGCTCGATCTGATTCCAGATCACCGGACGTTCTTCGCCGAGACGCTCCGAGTGGTGCGGTCTGGTGGCCATCTCGTCGTCGTGGTCAACCATCCGGTGGCGACGTCACCCGGCTCGGAGTCGCTCGTGGACGCCGACGGGGAGATCCTGTGGCGGTGGGGCACGTACCTCACGCAGGGTCGCCTCCCCCAGTACATCGACGACCAGGTGGTCGAACTGTTCCACCGTCCGCTCGGCGAACTGCTCAGTGCCGCCGCAGATGCCGGCTGGATCCTCGAAGCGATGATCGAGCGAGGCCCCAGCCGGAACACGATCGACGGACCCGACGGCATGCACGGCCACGAGGAGATTCCGACCCTCGCCGGTTTCCGCTGGCGGTCGTCTGCCGCTCTCCGATGAGTGGAGCGGTGGGTCAGGGCTCGGTCGTCGTGGTGTCGCCACTCTCGGCACGGAAGTACTCCCACTCGTCGACACGAGCGCCGTCGGGGAGGTTGCAGTAGCCGACTTGGCCGTCGGCCTCGTCGACGATCTCCACGGTGCCGCCCTGCTCGACGCAGAAGACCGACGCCGGGTTCGCCAATTCGGTGGCGACCGTGGTGTCGGAGGGTTCGTCGTCACTCCCGCATGCCGACAGACCTGCGAGCAGGACAACGGGGGCGAGGACGATCGAGCGACGGCGAGTACGCATCCGGCGAACCGTAGCGACGCGCAGCGAGTCAGATGCGCGCAGCTCCGTCACCCCAGTACTGATCGCGCAGTGCCTTCTTGTACAGCTTGCCGGTCGGCAGGCGCGGGAGCTCGTCGACGTAGTCGATCGATCGCGGCACCTTCTGGCGCGACAGGTGCTCACGGCAGAAGTCGAGCAGCTCCTCGGTCACCTGATCGGCCGCGTCGATGCCCGGCATCAACTGGACCACGGCCTTGACCTCTTCGCCGAGGTCGGCGTTGGGGACCCCGAAGACCGCCGCGTCGGCCACCTTCGGGTGTGTGATCAACAGGTTCTCCATCTCCTGCGGATAGATGTTCACACCGCCCGAGATGATCATGAACGTCTTGCGATCGGTGAGGTAGAGGAACCCGTCGTCGTCCACGAAGCCGACGTCGTTGACGGTGGTCATCGTGCCGTCGGGTGACGTCGCCTCCCGCGTCTTCTCCTCGTCGTTGTGGTACTCGAACGGCGTCGCCGTCTTGAACCAGATCGTGCCCGGCTCGCCCGCCGGCAGGTCGTTCATGTCGTCGTCGACGATGTGCAGGTCACCGAGGATCACCTTGCCGACAGTGCCCCGATGAGCGAGCCATTCCTCGCTGTCACACGTCGTGAATCCGAGCCCCTCGGTCGCCCCGTAGTACTCGTGGATGATGGGCCCCCACCAGTCGATCATTGCCTCCTTGACCGGCACGGGGCAGGGGGCGGCGGCGTGCACGATCACCTCGAGCGACGACAGGTCGTACCGCTCGCGCTCGACCTCGGGGAGCTTCAGCATCCGGCTGAACATCGTCGGCACGAGTTGGGAGTGGGTGACCTGGTAGGCCTCGACGAGGCGCAGGTACTCGATCGGATCGAACCGCTCCATGATGATCACGGTCCCGCCCAGACCGATCGTGCAGGCGACCGCCGCCTGGGGAGCCGAGTGGTAGAGCGGTGCGGGAGACAGGTACACCATGTCTTCGCGGTAGTGCCAGAGCGTCGAGAGGAACTCCGTGAGCGGGTTGGGCGCGTCAGGTGTGACGTCGGGAAGCGGTCTGGTGATTCCCTTCGGTCGACCAGTCGTGCCTGACGAGTAGAGCATCGGTATCCCGATGCGCTCCTCGACGACTGGTGTCGTCGGTTGGTCACCGACCGCAGCGGCGAAGTCGATGACCCGGGTGTCGGTACTCGTGCCGTCGTCGTCGACGACGAGGATGTGCTCGACACGTGGGCATTCGGCTGCAGCTGCAATGGCGACGTCGCGCTTGGCCTTCGACGTGATCAGCACGCGCGATTCGCTGTTGTCGACGATGTAGGCCAGTTCCTCCGCGGTGAGGTAGGAGTTGATCGGCGTGTAGTAGAGGCCGGTGCGAGCTCCTGCGCCGCAACACTCCAGATAGCGATCGTTGTTCTCCATGAAGATCGCCATGTGGTCGAGCCGTTGGAGCCCGAAGGAGCGCAGCAGTTGGGCGAGTCGGTTCGCCCGCTCCTCGAATTCGCGGTAGGTGACCGTCTCTCCCGTCGACGCCATGACGAACGCAGCCCGATCGGGATGTTGCGTCGCGTACTTGCCTGGATACATCTCAGCCCCCCAGCTGGTTTCGGCGAAAACGAACCGCTCGCCCTCGACGCTAATCGCGCTCAGTCGACGCGGCGCGGCGGGGACGAGCCGTTGACCCGCCCGGCGCTCAGGCTGAGCGGCGGGCCATCGCAGTGAGAAGCAGTCCGAGACCGAGCGCCATGGCGCCGAGCGTCAGGCTCCTCGCCGTCGAGCTGCCGGTTTCGGGCAACGTCGTGGCGAGCGGAATCGGGCCCGGCGCGGGGCTCGGAGACTGGGCGACGGGCAGAGGACTCTGCGGCTGAACGAAGGGCGGGGGCCCCGAAGTCACAGGGGGAGCCGGCGGAACGTTGCCGAACGTCGGCTCGGTCGTCGTCGTCGTATCGGGGACGGTGGTGGTTGTCGAACTCGGTGCGGTCGTGGTCGTCTCCGGAACCGTCGTCGTGGACGAGGTGGTCTCCGGAACCGTCGTGGACGTCGTGGTCGAGGTGGTCGTGGAGGTCGTGGTCGAGGTGGTCGTTTCCGGGACCGTCGTCGAGGTGGTCGTGGAGGTCGTGGTGGTCGTCTCCGGGATCGTCGTCGAGGTGGTCGTCTCCGGAACGGTCGTGGTGGTGGAGGTGGTCGTCGTCGTGGCCGTCCCCTTGCAGAATCCTGCGCCGTTCGCCGGCACGCCGATGGTGCCGGCCACATCGATGACGCTGTTGTTCATGGGCGTGCCGTCACCGAAGAGGAAGCGACCGCTCACGCTGTCCACCCACACGTAGGTGACCGGAAAGTTGGAGATGGATACCGACGGCGTCGCTGGGTCGTAGGTCTCCGTCCACGACTGATACGTCCCGTCCGGGCATCCTGGTGCCGGGGAGGCTGCGGAGGCCACGAACGGCAGTGTGCCGAGCCCCGCTGCCATGATGACTCCGCCGAGGAATCCCACCCGGCGCGCCGTGCCCCGCATCGGTGATGTCCTTGACGATGCCTTGTCCGCGCCGTCTCGTGTTGCTTGGTTGCCCATGTCCGCCTCCGCCTGTTGAGTCTGTGTCACGCTACGTGATGACCAACCAGGACTTACATCAAACATTATTGATTTCCGCCACTCAGAGTGGCGAGAAGCCTACCCATCGTGTGCCATCGAGCGAGCCACGGACAACGTCACTCGTCGGCACCTGATTCGGGGTCGAGCGGCCGTCGAGTCTCAGTCGACGAATGCGTAGGACTGGGCCAACCATTCCTTGACGTCGTCGTCGAGATCATCTCGTATCCGGAGGTTGACGACGTGGAAGAACCGGCTGCCGCTGTCGATCGGCTTCCTGGCGATCTTCGGACTCTCGATCCTGCGCGGCATTGAGAACGACAGCGCAACCCAACGTGTCTTCGGCCGGAGCTCGACGAAGCTCCCCTGCTTCTTGATGAAGATCCCGACGGAGACCGGTTCGACATGAACCGGGCCGAGCGTCTTCACATATGCGAGCACGGCCTCGAAGATCGGCCGCTCGTGGGGCGGCCCGGTGGAGAAGTACTCCTCGACGGACATCGCCGGGGAGCACTCGTGTGACTGTCGCGTCCTCGCGAAATGCCGCCCGCACTCGCCGCAGATCCAGCCGGTCATCGGCTCACTCTGCCACCAATCGAGAACACGCTGATCGAGACTTCCTGTATGACCCCCTTGTCAGAATGGGGACATGGATGCATCGTCGACATCACCGGTGGCAGCTGCCGCTCGTGATCGTCGACGTGCCCGCGCTGTCGAACTCGAGGGGGTTCACCACGCGGTGACGACGGGAGCGTGGTCGAGTCGTGGACACCGCTCGCCGACCAGGTGGCTGTCTGCGCAGACCGGTGAGTCGCCGGGACAGTGCTCCGTGACGATCCATCTCGCCGAACGCCTCCAGCAGATGCCGATCGCCAAGGCGCTGTTCACCGATGGGCTGCTGGCTGAGTCGGCGCTGCGCCTGCTTGCCGATGTGTGGCGAGCCGACCTCGCCGAGGTGTTCGCCCGTGACGAGCAGATGCTCGTGAACTGGGCCGTCACCCTTTGTCATCGAGATCTGAAGGTGGTGCTCGAACGTTGGCAGATCTGCGTCGACCCGACGTTCGTCGATGGCACCGCACCGGACCGATTCGACCGACGCAGCCTGCACCTGTCGGAGATGCTCGATGGGATGGGACGCTTGGATGGCGTTCTCACTCGCGAGGGGCTGGCGCTGGTGCAGGAAGCCATCCGGAACCTGTCTCGAACGACCGGCCCGGACGACACCCGGCGACCGGAGCAGCGACGGGCCGACGCACTCGTCACGATGGCGAAGATCGCGATCAACAGCTCCGGCAGCGGATCCGCCGGCTCCGACCTCGCAGTTGGTCGACGGAACCAGCCCACGAGCATTGCCACCATCGCGTGGGACGATCTCGTCGATGGCAGCGGTGCCGGCCTCGTCGACACGGGGACTGGCACGTTCGTCGTCCCGACGTCCACGATTCAGCGGCTCTGCTGCGACGCCGGGATCCACCGGCTCGTTGCCGCTGCCGATGGCACCACGCTCGATTTCGGCCGTCGAACCCGAACCGTGTCGAACAACCTCTGGACCCGGCTCGTCGCCAGAGATCACGGTTGTCGCATCGGCGACTGCCCCGTCGGCCCGGCAGGTTGCGACGCCCACCATGCGTTGCACTGGGGCCACGACGGCGAGACAAACGAGGACAATCTCGTGCTTGCCTGCTGGTGGCACCACCATTGGTTGCACGAACAGCACTGGAGTATCGAGCCCCTCGGGGGCGGCCACTTCATCCTTCGTGACCCTCACGGGAACGAGCAGCGACTCCGCCCACCCATGACTTCCCACGCCCTGACGCAGCTCGCTCTGCCTGCCTGAGTGGGACGAGCGCGGCAAGGGAGGAGCTGCTGCGGATCGGTGGCGAGCAACCCTTGTGACGTCGGTGGCTCCTGATTGCGGGTGCTCAGGCGCGTTGGTGAACTTTTTGGCAGCCGCGTCCGAGTCAGCAGGGAGGTGCGCTCGAGGTGTGTCGTTCAGTCGATGGTGACGTCGCTGAACGCTTGCCTCCATGTCGCTTCATCGACGTACTGGAGGCTTTCGGCGACTTGTGTGATCTCCGTGACGCTGACATCGTGGCCGCTGACGGCGACGATCCGGTTCGGGGTCGCACTCCACACCAGCCCGATCCACGGCCCGTCCGCGTCGACTCGGGTGGCGACCCAGGCTCGGGTTCCGTCGATTTCAGTTGGTTCGAGCCGATTCGCAAGGCCGGCGCCGAGAGCCAAGGGTGTGTCGTGGACGCCGGTCTCGACGGTGATCCGCGACTGGCCGGCAGTCGTGAGCTCGTAGGACGTAACGTGAAGCCCGCTCCCACTGGGTTGCGTCAACTCGCTGATCACGACCAGATCTGAGGGTTCTGTGTCGACCACGATCTCGCCGGTGTCGTCGATGCGGATGTCATCGAGGACATCGAGCGCGAGGTTTGCATCCCCGAAAGTCGTGATCACGAGCCATTGGTCCCCGTACTGCTGGGCGGCCGCAGCAAGTGGACCAGGCGTTGTGTACGCAGGACCGGTCGGGGTGTCCACCTGCGTCCACTCACCGTGCTGGGTTGGCGACTCGTCGTAGACCGTGGCAGTTCGAAGGTCGGCGTCGCCAGTTCCGTCCTCGATGCCGAGCAACACCCCGTCTGCTCCAAGACCGGCCGTGCCGCCGCCGGCAGCACTGGATGCTTCGGACACGTACGGGTTGGCGAGATCGTAGGCGTCGAGTGGTTCGGGCAGGACGAACAGCGCTCCGACCGGATCGATGGTGGCAACGGAGTCGCTGATTTCGAGCGCCGAGGGCGAAGTGCGATTCACCGCCACGATACCGACGACCCCCAGCATCGTCACGCTCGCCGCAATGCCGACGAGAAGCCGCGACCGGAAGCCTGGTCCCGACTCTGCTGGCGCCGCCGAGGCGGCCTCATGATCACTCGCCGACCGGTGCTGGCCTGTCGACGCTGGCTCGTTCGGAAAGAGCTCTACCCGAAGCACCGCCAGTTGGCGCTCGTCGAGTGACGGCTCACTTGGACGCAACTCAGCGAGCATCGTCAGTTCATCCATCGTCCATTCCCTTCGCCAGGTGATTTCGAATGCGGTTGAGACGCGATCGGACTGTGCCCGGCCGGAGATCGAGAACGTCGGCGATCTCGCGACTCGACATATTTTCCCACGCAACCAAGAACAGGAGATCCCGGTCCTCGGGTTCGAGCGCGATCACTGCATCAACAAGCCGCTCGTAGCGTCGCCGCCCATCGACAGCGTCTTCCACGCCGAGCAACGCATCCGCCTGCCCGATCCCGTCTGCTGCGAGCCTGGCGTGGGCACGCAGCCGACGTTCCCACAAGGTGTTCACTCGCCTACCGCTCACATACGTCGCTCAACGAAGCGGTGCCCGGCCCGTCGCCCGATCGACGCATATGCGGCGCCGTCGTGCTGCAATCCGGACCACGCCCGCCACCCGGGCGCCCGGCGCCACGAGGTGATGTCGCACGCAGCCCGTGAAAGTCCAGGTCCAGGACCCGTCCAGGATCCTGTGGGACGACACCAGGGGTAGGCGGAAACCCTCGTGTTGCAAGGGTTTCCACGGTGTCGGGCTGACAGGATTTGAACCTGCGACCCCCTGTCCCCCAGACAGGTGCGCTACCAAGCTGCGCTACAGCCCGTTCTATGTGGCCCGCAGACTCTACCGACCCACTCCCGAGTTTGTGTCAGCACAACCTGCAACGCACCATTGTGCTGACACAAATCGCGGTCACCTCCGAGTCGTGGCCGCTCCAGGGTCTCAGGTGAAGATCTGGACGAACCGCCAGCCGAGATAGATGACCAGCGTCACGACGAGGAGTTTGAAGTGCCACGGCGTCTTTTCGTCGTCGTGGTCGTCGCCCTCCTCGTCTCGGTGCAGGTGCGGCTCCTCCACCAGCTCGCCACATTGCGGGCAGGTGCCGTCCTCGTTCATCGAGTTGGGCGTCCAGTACTTGGCACAGGGCTCACAAAAAGGCATCGAATGCCCTTCCAATCACGCGATCACTCACGTTTGCGAACTCGGATCTTCATCGCGGTGGAACCCAGGCCGAACTCCTCACGGATGGTTCGCTCGATGTAACGAAGGTACGGGCGTCCGAGTTCTCGGTTCACCCACAACGTGAAGGTCGGGGGGTCGATCGCTCCTTGGGTCGCGTAGAGGATCTTGGCGCCACCGGGCGCCGGGTTGCTCTGCTGCGCGGTCGCGATGATCCGGTTCACGTCTCGGGTCGGCACACGGGTGTGGTATTGCGAGATCGCCTCCTGCAGCAAGGGATGCAGCTTGTCGACGTTCTTGCCGGACAGAGCCGAGATCTTGAGGACCGGGGCGTCGCCGACGAAGCCGAGCTTGCGGCGTAGTTCGCCGAGCACCTCGAGCCGTTCCTCCGTGCCGACCAGCTCCCACTTGTTGAGTACGAGGATGGTGGGGCAGCCGGACGCGTCGACGCGCTCGGCGAGGCGCTGGTCCTGGGCAGTGACACCGACCGTCGCATCGATCAGCAGCAGTGCGATGTCGGCGTCGTCGATCGCCCGGAGCGCACGAACGAACGAGTAGTACTCGGCGGAGTCGTCGATCTTGGCCTTCCGGCGCATGCCCGCGGTGTCGACGAACACGACGGGCCCATCCTCGGTCTCGACCAATGTGTCGATCGAGTCGCGGGTGGTGCCGGCGAGGTCGTGCACCACTGCCCGATCCTCGCCCACCAACCTGTTGAACAGTGTGCTCTTGCCCACGTTGGGGCGACCGACGATGGCGACGCGGGGCGGTGCGCCCTCCTCCGGAACCTCGTCGGTGGTCCGGGGCAGCCAGTCCTCGTCGGGATGGGCGGGCGGCTGACGGGCCTCTTCGGGGAACCGGGCGAGCACGACGTCGAGCAGGTCGCCGGCGCGACGCCCGTGCAGCGCACTGACCGGCACCGGCTCGCCGAGCCCGAGGCTCATGAAGCCCCACATCTCGGCCTCACGCCGCTCGTTGTCGGCCTTGTTGGCCACGATGACCACGGAGGTCTTGGTGCGACGTACCCAGTTGGCGATCGTCTGGTCGTCGTCGGTGAGACCGACGGACGCGTCGACGACGAACAGCACGACGTCGGCTTCCTTGACCGCCTGCTCGACCTGTCGGCTGACCTTGGCTTCCAGCGCATCGCCGCCGGGCATCCACCCGCCGGTGTCGACGACGAGGAACGGGATGTCGAGCCATTCCGCCTCGAGTTCCTTGCGATCGCGGGTGATTCCAGGACGGTCCTCGACGATGGCCTGCTGGCTGCCGACGATCCGATTGAACAGGGTGCTCTTGCCGACGTTCGGGCGGCCGATGATCACCACCGTCGGCAGGGCTGTCGAGGGGGACGGGGAAGGCGGCGTCACGGTGTGGTCGGTCATCAGGTATCCATTTCTCGGTATTGCGATTCGGTGTCGTGCGTTCGGTGTCGTGCGATTCAGTGTTGCGACAGCGCCGCTCGCAGCGAGATGCCGTCAGTCGGCACGATCTCGACCGTGCGGGGAAGTTGGTCGACGGTGACGCCGTCGAGGAATCGTCCCTCGTCGGACAGGCAGACGTCGGGAAGCAGGTACCTGTGTCCCTCCGGCTGGGCAGTCAGCACGCGGCTGACGTCCTCGCCGGTCATCAGCCCGGTGACGCCCGTGTTGCCCCCGAAGAAGTCGTTGGTGACGGTCAGGATGCGGATGTCGTTGCGCCCCAGCGACGCCACGAGCGGGGTGATGATGGGGGCGCCGAGCTCGCCCGTGAGCACGCCGATCGGCGCGGAACGGCGTGGTGTCAGCATGACAGGGACCGTCTCGACGTTCGCGCCGGTTCCGGACGGCGACGAGTTGGTGCGCGGTGCCTGACCCCGCGCACCAACTGTCGAGTGCAGGGCGGTGTAGGAAGCGGGATTCGGCGGCGCGTCGGCGGATGCGAAGAAGCCCCGTTGCACACCTGTCGGGATGTGCTTGCTCCCGTGGAACTCTGCCTCGAAGGTGCGGGCCATCCCGATGCCGTCCTCGTGCATCGGGAAGCCGTCGTACCGCTCAGGCTCCGGGAACGGACGCTGGCCCATCAGGTAGTACTCGTCGGCGGCGTACAGCATCCGTCTGCCGAGCGTCGCCTCGAAAACGTCCTGCCAGTCGGCGACCGCGTCGACGACGGCTCGGGCCTCGTCGATCGTGTGCAGTCGCATCGCCGACTCACCGTTGAACTTCGAGATGCCGAGCGGCACGATCGCCACGGAGTCGAGCTCCGGGTACTGGTCGAGGATCCCTGCGAACGTGTCGTCGAGCACTGCGCCGTCGTTCACGCCCGGGCACACGACGATCTGCCCGCGAACGGTGATGCCGTGGTCGAGCAACGCTCGCAACCACCGCAGGCTCATGCCACCGCGCGGGTTCTTCAGCATCTGGCTCCGAACGACGGGGTCGGTCGAATGGATACTGACGTGCAGCGGCGAGAGTCGCTCGGTCACGACGCGCTCGAGGTCGGCCTCGGTGAACCGGGTCAAGGTGGTGAAGTTTCCGTACAGGAACGAGAGTCGGTAGTCGTCGTCCTTCAAGTAGAGGCTGGAGCGCATGCCCTTCGGCAGCTGATAGATGAAGCAGAACTCGCAGTGGTTGTCGCACGTGCGCACGCGGTCGAACACGGCGCTGGACACCTCGATGCCGAGCGACTCGCCGGCGATCTTGTCGATCGAGAAAGACAGGTCGAGGCCACCCCGGGAGATGTCGAGGTCGATCTCGGCGTCGTCGGCTGCCATCTGCCATTCGATGATGTCGCGCGGGACATCCCCGTTGACGCGGACGATCTCGTCGCCCACGAGAATCCCGTGCTGTGCGGCCGGCGAGCCGTCGCGCACCGACACGATCAGCGGCGCGAGCGAGCGCTTGGGGCGCGCGACTCGGGAAGCGGTGGTCGAAGACATGCGTGTCAAGGTTACCTGGGGCCCGATCAGGTGGATTTGGACCCGTCGATTCGGTGCGGCGGTAGATTCGACTTCGAATGAGCTCCGAACAGATGCCTGCGGTGCAGAAGGTGCTGCTCGCCGAGCCGAGGGGCTTCTGCGCCGGAGTGGAGATGGCGATCAAGGCTCTCGCGTGGATGGTTCGGTCGTTTCCGGCGCCGGTCTACTGCTACCACGAGATCGTCCACAACAAGTTGGTCGTGCAGCGGTTCGAGCGGCTCGGCGTGGTGTTCGTCGACGACATCGCCGACGTGCCCACCGGGATGCCCATCATGCTGTCCGCCCACGGCTCGCCACCGCAGGTGGTCGAGGCGGCCCGCGCCCGCGGTTCGTACGTCGTCGACTCGGTGTGTCCTCTGGTCACGAAGGTGCACCACGAGGTCAAGGTGCGCGCCGGGAAGGGCTACCGGATCGTCTACGTCGGTCACGAGGGTCACGAGGAAGCCGTCGGCACCATGGCGGTCGCTCCCGACTCGATCGATCGGGTCGAGTCCGTCGCGGAGGTCGACGCCTTGGGCGAGATCGACGGCCCGGTGGCCCTGCTCGCCCAGACGACGCTCTCGCATCGCGATTGGGAAGGTGTCGCGGTCGCCGTGAAGCGGCGGTTCCCCGATGTCTGGACACCGGGTCGTAGCGATCTGTGTTTCGCCACGACCAACCGTCAGAGCGCGTTGATGGAGTTGGCGCATCGTTGCGACGTGATCATCGTGCTCGGTTCGGCTAACTCGTCGAACACCCGAGCGCTCGAGCAGCTCGCCGTGGCCTCCGGGTGTGCTCGCGTGTTCCGCGTGAACAGCGTCGACGAGCTGCCGACCGGCCTCGCTGGGATCGTTGGCGTCACCGCAGGAGCATCAGCGCCCGAGGAACTCGTCGCCGAGGTGGTGGAGTTCCTCGCCCCTGCGGAGGGCATCGAGATCGTCCACGTGACCGAAGAGGACGAGTACTTCCCGCCACCGCGCAACATTCGCGATCTGCAGTATTCGATCGAGACTGCGGCGACGGCACTGCTCGGCGGGAGCCTGCTCGGTCGGCCAGGCATGGACGATCGCAGTGTGGGCGCCAGCGACGTTCTCGCGGCGTTGACCGGCTGACGCTGCCTGCGTCCCGGTCGCGTCCACGGCACTAGCCTCCGACGGTGGATCGGAGAGCAGCCATCGTGGTGCTCGCCAGCACGATCGTGGCGGTGTTGTTCGCCGTGATCGCAGCGGGTGGTGAGGTGCAATACGCCGAACGCTCTCCCTCGTTCTGGAACGAATCGCCCACCGTCATCGCTCCGCCGCCGACCATGGCTCCCGCTGCCGTCGGTCCCGACGAACCAGGACCATCGGAGCCTGTCGAGCTCGAGCTGCCGCCGATCCTGCTGGTCCTGCTGCGAATCGTGTTCTACGGGGCGGTGGCGATCGTCGCAGCGACGGTGCTGGTGTACGCGTGGCGCAATCGACCTCGCCTGCGCTGGTGGCGACGACGCGTGGACCATGCCGACTTCGACTCGCTCGACGACCTTGCCGGCGCACTCGCCGCAGACGCACAGGCACAGCGCGACGCGCTTCGGCGTGGGTCACCCCGCAATGGCATCGTGGAGTGCTGGCTGCGGCTCGAGACAGCGGTGGTCGCCGCAGGGGTGGAACGCAAACCGTCCGACACCTCCGCCGAACTCACGGAGCGTGTGCTCGCCGTGCATCACGTCGAACCGTCAGCGATCGCCGCCCTTGCCGCGCTGTACCGCGAGGCCCGATTCTCGGACCATTCGATGGGCGAAGAGGCCCGCCGGGCCGCCATCGATGCGCTCGATGCCGTCCACGACAGCCTCCGATCCGGTTCATCAACGGTGGCAGTGACGTGAAGCGGTGGAAGGGTCCGATCGCCGTCATCGTCGCGCTGACGGTCGCTGTCGAACTCGTCATGCTCGTCGGAGACGCCGGTCCCGCCATCGGACTGGTGGCTGCGCTCTGTGTCCTCGTGGGTATCGGTGCGTGGTGTGTGTTCGATCTCATCAGCACGCCCACCGTGCCGGCCGAGACGACGCGAGGCCGATTCCCGGAGTCGACGGTACGCACGGATCGTCGTGTGACACGGTTGCGTCACGGTCTGACCTACGCTCGTCGGGACGATGGTTCGCTGGTTGCGCTGCGAGACGACCTCGTCGAACTCGTCGACGATCAGCTCCGCTCGGTTCATCACGTCGACCGTGCGACCGATCCGGAACGTGCTCGCGCCCTCATCGGTCCTGACCTCGCAACCTTCCTCGACGACCCGACATCGGCGCGGGAGTTGGCCCAGCCGCGGCGCCTCGACCATCTCTTGACACTCATCGAACGACTCTGATCAACGAAGTACCGGCACAGGGGGCATCATGGACCATCTCGAACTACCCGACGTGTCGAGGCTTGCCGCGGACGTGCTCGACGAGGTCGAGGTCGCGGTCGTCGGCAAGCGCGATGCTCTGACCCTCGTACTCGCTGCGATCCTGGCCGGAGGACACGTCCTGTTGGAGGACTTCCCCGGCCTCGGCAAGACCCTCGCTGCCCGCTCGTTCGCCCAGACGCTTGGGCTCGAGTTCGCCCGCGCGCAGTTCACGCCCGACCTCCTGCCGTCGGACCTCACGGGGTCCTTCGTCTTCGACCAACGATCTGGTGAATTCTCCTTCCGGCGCGGCCCGTTGTTCACCGGGCTGCTCCTCGCCGACGAGATCAACCGCACTCCGCCGCGCACCCAATCGGCACTCCTCGAGGCGATGCAGGAGCGACAGATCACGGTCGAGGGTCAGACGTTCCGGCTCGACCCACCGTTCCATGTCCTGGCAACGGCGAACCCCATCGAGTACGAAGGCACGTACCCACTGCCCGAAGCCCAGCTCGACCGCTTCATGATGCGGACCAGCTTCGGCTACCCGGGGGTCGACGACGAACGGGACGTGCTGCATCGACGCATCGCACGGCGGCAGGAGGAACAGACACTGCGCCGGATCACCGACGCCGCCACGCTGCTCGCCATGCAGGAAGCAGTCGAACGGGTGACGGTCGACGAGAGCATCACCCGATACTGCGTGGCGCTCGCGACCGGCACACGGTCGCACCCGCACGTGCTCATGGGCGCATCACCGCGTGGCTCGCTCGGTCTGCTCCTCGCGGCGCGCGCATTCGCAGTGATCGCCGGACGTGACTACGTGACGCCCGAGGACGTGAAGACCGTCGCCGGTCCGGTGCTCTCCCATCGCATCACCGTCAAGCCAGAGCTGTGGATGAGTCAGGTGTCGGGAGCGACCGTCGTGGAGGCCGTGCTGGCCTCAATCGCCGCCCCTGCCCCGCTCGAGGTGATCTCGGACCACGCATGAATCGCACCGGTTGGCGGCCGACAGCCGCATACGTCCGGGCGGCGGTCGGGGCCGTGACGGTCATCGCGTTCGCCCTGGTCTGGCGCCGGCCGGACATCCTGGTGATCGCCGCGCCCATGGCGGTAGTCACCGTCTGGTCGGTCGTCACGCGGCCGGACTCGGCGACGGAGTTCGCCGACCGACTCGGACATCCGACGCTGCGCGAAGGCGATGCCACGACCTGGCGCGCAACGATCGCCGGCCCCGGTGGGATCGACCTCGCGGCCGCCGTGATCGATCCCGCGCCGTGGACGGAGACCCGGCCATCGAGCGGGGCGGTCACCGCGTCCGCGAGCACCGGATCGGTGCAACTCGCGATGGGTGTGCGGTCGACCCGCTGGGGTCGGCGCCCAGTGGAACGAGTTCGCGTCGTGGCCGCCACCCCGTGGGCGGCATTCCGATGGAGCATGGTGACCGACCGACATGAGCTGACCACGCTCCCACTGCCCGCGGTGTTCGACGCCGACGCGGCGGCGCGCCCGTCCGACGGACTCGTCGGGCTGCATCGATCGGCTCGCGCGGGCGAAGGCAACGAGTTCGCGGGCATCCGGCCCTTCCGTCCCGGCGATCGCCTTCGCCGGATCAACTGGGTGCGATCGGCTCGGTCGAACGAACTTCAGGTCAACGCGACCTGGGCCGATCTGGACACCCACATCGCGCTCGTCATCGACGCCACGGACGACTTCGGTGTCAGCGAGGGGGTCGACGGCCGGGCATCGAGCCTCGACGGATCGGTGCGCGCCGCCGGTGCGATCGCCGAACACTACGCGCCACGGGGCGAGCGCGTTTCCCTCCGGGCATTCGGGACCGCCACGACCCAGGCGGTCCCACCCGGAACCGGCCGCGCCCAACTCCGCCGCATCCTCGACACGCTCGCCCGTGTGCAGCCGGCCGGCGGGGTGTCGGCCGCCAGCCGGGGCTCGGTCGCCCGGCGGCGCGCGGCGCTCGGATCGGGAGCGATCCGCGGGCAGCTGACCGTGATGTTGTCACCGCTCATCGACCCCGACTCGATCGATCTCGTCGTTTCGCTCGGCCGGCAAGGGATGGCGGTGATCGTCGTCGACACGCTCCCCGATCACGTGACCGATGACGCTGATCAGTTCACCGCGTTGGCATGGAGGATTCGACTTCTCGAGCGGCGACGTGAGCTGCGCATGGTGCAAGCCGCAGGAATTCCCGTCGTTCGGTGGCGGGGGCCCGGCAGCCTCGACCAGGTGATTCGTGACATCGCTCGCCGTGCCACCGGCCCGAGAATCGTGCTGCGATGACGGCCGGCGCGCTGCAGCGGTGCATCGATCACCTGTGGCTGATCGCCCCACAACGTTGGACGCTGATCGGAATCTCCGTCGTCGCGCCTGTCGCTGCGTCGACGATCACCTCGTTCGAGGGAGGCCATCAGATCGTGCCGGTGCTCGTGCTCGTCATCGCGTTGGCGATCGGTGCGGCCTTCGCACCCGAATCGCACACAGCGCTCGTCGCCGAGGCGATCGTGGTGTGGCAGTGGCTGGCGAGCACCGACGACCCGGCGACGCCGTGGGTGGTGCCGATGGCACTGTGCCTGTTCGCCTTCCACACCACGATCGCCCTCATGGCGGTGACGCCGATCGGCGCGCGTGTCGATCGGTCGATTCTGATTCGCTGGCTCGGCCGAAGTGTCTATGTGGTGGTCGCCACCGTGGCGATGTGGTCGATCGTGTACGTGGTGAGCGACCAGGACCTTGGGGGCAACGCCGTGGTGACGTTCGCCGGGTTTGTCACGCTGAGTGTGCTCGTCGTGCTCGTGAGAGCGCTGCGCGATCCCACCCGATCGACGCAGCCCCCAAGTTCAGCTGCGGGGGACCTCTGACCAGGGCACCTCGCGGTCGACGCGGACGTCGCCGGGCAGGCCGAGCACTCGCTCCCCGAGGATGTTCTTCATCACCTCGGTGGTTCCGCCCTCGATGGAGTTCGCACGGCTGCGCAGGAACGCCTGCTGGGGGGTGGTGGAGCCCATCGCGGTCTCAGGTCGGATCATCTCGTAGCTGCCGTACAACATCCCGTCGGCACCCATGACGTCCATCAGCGTTGCATAGATGTCCTTGTTGAGGTCCGCCGATGCCATCTTGCCGATCGACCCCTCGGGGCCCGGATCGCCCATCTTGCGGTT
>JANNNB010000195.1:0-6811 GCA_031398325.1 Actinomycetes bacterium | reverse complement strand
GATGTCGGGGGTTCGAGTCCCTCTGCGCCCACCAAAGTCCTGGTCAGCGGCGTTACCTCGAGCTTGCGACCTGGCGATGGGGCCCAGTCACGCAGCGACGGAGCGGTACTCGCGCAGACGGCGGATGCGCTCCTCGGTGGGCGGGTGCGTCGAGAACAGTTTGGCCATGTTGGCTGAGCGGCTGCTCGAGCCGGCCTCGGCCAGCGGGTTGTGGATGTAGGCCGAGGCCTGGGCCGGGTTGACCGGCATCGGTGTCCGGTGGGCGAGCACCTCGATGCGCCCGAGTGCGTCAGCCAGGCTGTCGCCGGACCCGAGGAGCTCGGCCGCACCGCGGTCGGCCTCGAATTCGCGGCTGCGCGACACCGCCATCTTGATGAGTCCAGCTGCGATGGGGGCCAGGATCGCCACGGCGAGCATGGCGATCGGGTTCGGGTTCTCCTCATCGTCGTTGCCGCCGAACATCGTGGCCCACATCGCCATGTTGGCCACGAAACTGATCGCCGTTGCGATCGCCGCTGCCACCGAGCCGATGAGGATGTCGCGGTGCTTGACGTGCATGAGTTCGTGCGCCATGACGCCGCGCACCTCGTTGCTGGGCATCGATGCCAGGAGCCCCTCGGTGGCGCACACCACGGCGCGACTGGGGCCGCGCCCGGTCGCGAACGCGTTGGGCTGTGGGCTCGGCGAAATGGCGATCGTGGGCATCGGCAGATTCGCCCGTCGAGCGAGGTCGGCGACCATGTCGTAGAACTCGGGATGGTCCTCTCGGTCGATGATGCGTGCCCGAGCGCTCTTCAGCGCGAGCTTGTCGGAGAACCAGTACGAGCCGCCGACCATGACGAGTGCGAGCACGAGGCCGATGACGAGAGATGTGGTGCTGCCGCCGCCGAGCACGCCGGCGACCAGGACGATCAACCCGCCGAGGCTGGCGAGCAGGACGCCGGTCTTGAGTGTGTTGGCCATCATGATGTGTGTTCCTCCAATGGTGAGACGGCGACGAGATCAGACGTCGATGATCTCCGAAGACCATCGACGTCTTTCTCTTCTTCGTGGACGGGGGGAGTCGTTCGGATATTTCGGTTGTCGTGGCGCGAGCGGTGGCAGGGCGCAGGCGGGCCGCCGCATGACAGGTTGGGAGAACGACCGCTCAGTCCTCGTCGCCGTCGTCGTCCGTCTCGCCGTCGTCGTCGGTCTCGGTGCCGACTACCGGTATTGGTCTTCGTGCGCATGGGGGACCTTTCGATGGACCGAAGTCCGCTCGAAGGTCTCTCCGCTCAAGGAGCCGGACTGCCGGGACCGATCGCGGTCCGGGATGGCGACAGTGCCGTCGGGATACTCCCCTTCGCCGACGACTCTACCGTCCGAGGAGCGCAGCAGAACTCGCTCGCAGCGATTTCATCAGCTCGGAGCGTGGGCTCAGGACAGCGGGGTCTGCTCGTACCGTCGGTCGTAGTTGCAGCCGCCGACCATCCAGATCGCCGAGTACGGATTGACCGCACCGCCGCCGCCCGGGTGGATCTCGAAATGCAGGTGCGGAGACACCGCATTGCCGGTGGATCCGACGTAACCGATCACGTCGCCGGCGCGCACGGACGACCCCACGGACAATCCGTTCGCAAAACTCGCCAGGTGGGCGTAGAAGAAGTAGGTCCCCGACGACGTGGTGAGCCACCAGGCATTGCCCGAACGTGCTCCGTCGGTCGTCTGGCGGGTGAGGGTGCCGCTCGCTGCGGCGATCACGGGGGTGCCGGCGGGCGAGATGAGATCGACGCCGACGTGGAGGCGGCCACCGCCACGGCTCGCTTGCCACGAGTTGGCGAACCGGCACTGGCCGCGGACGGGAGCGGCGTCGAGGACGACGCCCGGCAGGTCCCGCCCGAATCCGACTTCGGGCAGGCAGAGCTTCTGGCCCGGATAGATCGGTGACGAGCGGGTTGCGTCGTTCGCCGCCACGAGCGCATCGATCGGAACACCGGTCGACCGCGAGACGACGTACCAGCTCTCGCCGGCCGCAACGGAGCGCTCGCTGACGCACGCGCTTGCCGTGGCCGCTGCGGCACCGGTTGTCGGCGTGGCGCCGGCCGGCAGACACACCTCGGCACCAGGCCGGATCACCGTCGTCGCTTCGGCGTTGTTGGCCTGCAGCAGACCGTTCAACGACACGCCCGCTGCTCGCGAGATGGCGAACCAGCTGTCGCCGCGCACGACGACGTGCTGGCTCGCGCAACCACTTTGTGACGATGGCGCCGGCGACGCGACGCCGTTCGGGAGACAGACGACGTCGCCCGGGTAGAGGAGCGTCGACGAGTCGGCACCGTTCGCGTTCAGCAGCGCTTTCGTGGTGGTGCCGGAGGCGGCGGCGATGCCGAACCACGAGTCGCCGTCGGCAACGGTGTACGTGGCGACACCAGATGTCGCGCACGCACGACGCTGCGACACTGAACCGGCATTGACACCGGCATCGACGTCCGCAGCGGGAACGAGCAAAGTCAGTGCGGTCGCCGCGAAGACGACCACGAGGGCGGCCACGGCAAGTCGTCCACGGCGAGGAGCCGTGCGCGGTGATGTGCGGTCCGAGGTGAGAGGAAGCAGATTCGTTGGCTCCATGAGACGGCGCCCGCCGTGTCGTCCGAGGAACATAGCAACCCGGTCGCACGCGTTTCGGTCGCCCCTGCAATTGACTCCGCGACGACGCGCGGACGGCACGTGGCGGTCAGCCAGCCTTCACGAGGAGCTTGCCGGTGTTGCCACCGTTGAACATGAACTGGATCGCCTCGGGATACCGTTCGATCCCTTCGAGGATCTGCTCGGGGCAGCGGAGTGTGCCGTCAGCGACCCACGCCGAAAGTTCGGTGCTCGCCGTCGCGATGTCATCGGGAAAGTGGAAGAACGCGAACCCCTCCATGGAGGACTGGCGTTCAGCGAGTCGGAGATACATCGTCGGCCCGGTCACGTTGTCCATGTCGTCGTACTGAGAGATGGCACCGCAGATTGCGATCTTGGCGCGCAGGGCGAGGTTGTCGAGGACCGAGTCGAGGACCGGGCCGCCGACGTTGTCGAAGAACACGTTGATCCCATCGGGCGCCAGTTCTCGTAGCCGTGCGCTCACGTCTTCGTTCTTGTAGTCGATGGCGGCGTCGAAGCCGAGCTCTTGCACCACGAACCTGACCTTTGCCTCGCCGCCGGCGATTCCGATCACGAACGCTCCGTCGCGTTTGGCGATCTGTCCCGCGATCGAACCGACCGCACCGGCGGCAGCTGACACCACGAAGATGTCGCCAGGATTCGGCTTGGCGACACGACGGACACCGATCCATGCCGTGATTCCGGTCGAGTGGCCGAGCGCTCCGAGGTAGGCGCTCAGCGGTGCGGCGGAGTCGTCGATCCTTTCGAGCAGGTCGGCAGGCAGCGTTGCGTGCGTCTGAGCGCCGAGCCCGCCGCGCACGGCCTGGCCGACATCCCACCCGGGGGCTCGCGACTCCACGACCCGACCGACACCGCCGGCGAGGATCGTTTCGCCCAGTTGGACCTGTCGATGGAAACCTTCGCCACGCAGCATCGTCCGAGTGCCGGCATCGACCGAGATGTACTCGACCCGTACCCGCACGTGCCCGTCCTCGAGCTCGTGGAGCGGTTCGACGACCAGGTCGAAGCAGTCGGGTGTCGCCTCGCCGACGGGTCGGCGGAGCAGGGTCACGCGGGTGTTGGTCGCAGGCACCCGATGATGGTAGGCGTTGGCGCGAACGTCAGAGATCTCCCCGATCGAGACGGTCGAGGACCTCGACCGCCCGAGTACGAACGGCGGGAAGATCGCTCAGGTTTCGCATGGCGGCGAGCGGGCGGGCCATTCGGTGATTCGCTCCCAAGTCGTCGGCGTTGCGCGCGAGGAAGTCCCAGTACAACGTCGTGTACGGGCAGGCGTCCGGTCCGACGCGCTGCTTCGGGTCGAACCGACACGACCGACAGAAGTCGCTCATCTTGTTGACGTATGCCCCACCGGACGCGTAGGGCTTCGTGGCCATCGAGCCGCCGTCGGCGAACAGCGCCATCCCGATCACGTTGGGCAGCATCACCCACTCTGCGCCGTCGACGAAACTCGCCCACATCCACTCGGTCATCGCCCACGGATCGACACCCGCCGTCAGTGCGAGGTTGCCGAGCACCATCAGCCGCTCGATGTGGTGCGCGTAGCCGTGGTCGTCGACATGGCCCACCACGCTCGCGACGCAGTTCATCTCGGTGGCGGATGTTCCGGTGAAAGCCGGTGGTACGGGGCGCTCAGCGGCGAGGGCATTGCGGTCGCGGTACCCGGGCATCCACAGCCAGTAGACGCCCCACACGTATTCACGCCAGCCGATGACCTGGCGGATGAAGCCTTCGACGGAGGGCAACGGCGCGGCCCCGGAGCGGTATGCGGCCTCTGCTGCTGCGACGATCTCGGCGGGTTGCAGCAGGCCGATGTTCATCGACGACGACAGCACCGAGTGCGCCAGCTTCCACTCGCCGGCGAGCATCGCATCCTCGTGCGCCCCGAAGGGCGCCAGGCCGTGGTCGATGAACTCGGTCAACCGCACGAGCGCCTGGGTGCGCGTCACCGGCCAGGTGCCGTCGGGCTCGGCGCCGAACGTCGTCGACGGCAGTCGTTCGATCACGCTGCGGTCGATGTCGTCGAGCTCGAAGCGGGTGACCGACGGCCAGGCCCGACCGTCTCGCGGCGGTGGCTCCCGGTTGTCGTGGTCGAAGTTCCAGCGGCGGCCGGCGGGTTCCGGTCCCTCGGCCCCGATGTCGATCAGCACACCGAGACGCAGGCGCTGCCACCGATAGAAGTCCTCCATCGTGAGGCGTTTGCGGTCGGCCGCCCACCGCTCGAAGTCCTCGTAGTGGCACAGGAAGTGGTCATCACGGACCAACTCGACACCGAGGGCGAGCATCATGGCCCGCGCGTTCCAGCTCATCGGCTCCGTTGCGGTCACCGTGGTCACGCCGAATTCCTCGAGGTGGTCGCGAAGCCCGATCCGGAGGGTCTCGGCACGCCGATGGTCGACATCGAAACCTTCCGCTCGCAACTCGGCGGCGAAGTGGGTCATGGCCGACTGGACGAGATGGAGGCGTTGGCGATGCCAACGTCGAGACGTGATCTGCGCATCGCTGTCGACGAGCAGCACGCGACAGCCACCGGGCTCCATGCCGGCGAGCGCTCCCCGAGTCCTGGAGAGCTGATCGCCGAGCACCCAGACCGTCGGGATGGGTTGCGCCGTCATCGCCACGAGTGACGCGGTGCGAACCCGACGAGGCGTTTGGCCTTGTCGTTCGAATAGAACGTTTCGTAGGTGTCGAAGTGCGCCATCGGTCGTCGGGTCGGCACACCGTCGTAGAAGCGCTCGTACACCTCGGCGCTCGTGATGCCGACCGAGGTGTCGTCGTTGGCGACGTTGAAGATCTCGTAGCCGAGACCGTCCGTGTGCAGGCACCGATCGACCATGTGCCCGAGATCCCGTGCGTCGATGTAGGCGAAGATGTTGCGGCGGCGCAACGAGGGGTCGTCGACAAAGGCGGGGAACTTCTCGGCGTACTCGTGCGGCTCGATGACGTTGTTGATGCGCAAGCCGTAGATGTCGATACCGGAGCGGGCCTGGAACGAACGCGCCGTGGCCTCGTTCACGACCTTGGACATCGCGTAGCTGTCGTGTGGCACGGTCGGGTGGTCCTCGTCGACGGGCACGTAGTGGGGCCTGACGACTCCTTGGGCGAAGCAGATGCCGTACGTGGTCTCCGAGCTGGCGAAGATCACCTTGGGGATGCCGAGCTTCACGGCCGCGTCGAGCACGTTGTACGTACTCAACGTGTTGACGCGGAAGGTCTCGTTGTCGGGCCGGACGAGGATCGCCGGGATCGCCGCGAAGTGCACGACTGCGTCATAGGGCGGCGTGCTCGTGCCCGCACCTCGGTCGAGATCGAGGTCGAGATCATCGAATCCGGCGTATCCGCACAGTGCGTTGAACACCTGGCCCGAGTCGGTCAGGTCGACCCGAAGATCGAGCACATCGGGCCGCCCGAGCGGGACGAGATCGAGATTCACGACGTGGTGGCCCTGGCCGACGAGGTGATCGACCGCATGGCGACCCGCCTTCCCACTTCCTCCGGTGAACACGACTCGCATGGAGCGAGCGTACGGAGCTTCACGCTTCGGTTGTCGGCGCGACGGCGGCTCAGGGCTGCGAATGTGCTGAGCTGACCGGATGCAGTTCGGCATCTTCTACGAACACCAGCTTCCCAAGCCCTGGACCGTCGACGACGAGTTCAACCTGTTGCGTGACGCGTTGGACCAGGTGGAGCTCGCTGATCGCCTCGGGTTCGACTAGGCGTGGGAGGTCGAGCACCATTTCCTCGACGAGTACTCGCACTCGTCGGCGCCCGAGGTGTTCCTCGCTGCGGCGGCCGCTCGCACGACGCGCATTCGCCTCGGGCACGGCATCCGCCAGGTCATCCCGAACTACAACCATCCGGCGCGCACCGCCGAAGGCATCGCGACGCTCGACCTGATCTCGGACGGTCGCGTCGACTTCGGCATCGGCGAGGGTGCGACGAGGATGGAACTGCACGGGTTCGACATCCCGGCGAAGCAGAAGCGGGCGATGTCGCTCGAGGCGGCGGAACAGATCGCCAACATGATGGTGCTCGACCCGTATCCGGGCTACTCGTCGGAGTCGTTCTCGCTGCCGTGCCGCAACGTGATCCCCAAACCGCGCCAGAAGCCCCATCCCCCCATGTGGATCGCGTGCACGAATCGGGAGACGATCAAGGTCGCTGC
>JANNNB010000303.1:0-22119 GCA_031398325.1 Actinomycetes bacterium | reverse complement strand
ATGGCCGAGCAGGGTTCTCGTCACTGCCTCGGGCAGCGTTTCGGCGAGGACGTCGTTCACTGCGTCGTAGTCGGCGCGCCGGCCGGCCAGATCGCCGCGTTCGGGCGCGAGCTCGACAACCACATGCGGCAGGTCATGATTGGATCGCCGCTCCTCGAGGGTTTCCCCCCTCAGCATGCGACGCGTCACGCTGCATCCGGCGGTCCGCGTCGGATTTCCCCGGCGGGCTCTCGATGAGGGTTTTCCTCAGCTATCGCCGCGACGACACCGCCGGACGCGCAGGTCGGATCGCCGACGTGTTCACGACGCGCTACGGAGCCCGCAACGTGTTCCAGGATGTCGACGCCGCCTCACCAGGCATCGACTTCGCCGAACGGGTGGATGCGGCGATCGTCGACAGCGACGTGATGCTCGTCGTCATCGGCCGCGGGTGGTTGAGTAGCGCGAGAGCCGACGGTGACCGTCGCATCGATCAACCCGACGACTTCGTGCGGCGCGAGGTGAGCGCCGCGCTGGCCGCGGGGATCCGCGTCGTGCCGGTGCTGGTCGATGGGGCCGAGCTGCCGACGAGCGATCAGCTGCCCGACGAGCTGGCCGGGATGCTGCGCCGGCAGGCGGTGAGCGTTCGGGACGTCTCGTGGCACCAAGACGTCAACGATCTGATCCGACGGCTGGAGGGCGAGGAGCGCGAGCCGCTCCATCGGCGCCGTCGACGGTGGTGGGCCATCGCCGGCGCGGTCGCGGTGGTCGTCGCGGCGGGGGCAGGGTTGCTGCTCCTGTCTCCCGACGACGAGGACGGCGGCGACGGCGACGCGGAGAGCGGTGAATTGCCGCCATGCCCGGTGCCCGACGACACCTGGGTGCGGGCCGAGACGGTCGACGCTGCCCCTCTCGAGGTCCCGGTCGACGACGTGGTGACCGTCGAGGTGGAGGTCGCCGACGCGTGGAGCGGCCGCGACGGCGAGGACCCCATGGTGCTCGTGGCGGTGGATGTGCGCAACGTGAGCGAATCCGTCGAAGGCACGTCCGACGAGACATACGTCGGCGCCGGTGACATCGGGGGCCTGCTCGTCGACGGCATCGCGCTCCCGGCGATCGCGTGTCTGAGCGCTACGGGTGACCAGCAGGCCGAACCCACCGAGCGGGTCATCCTCACGGTCGGCTTCGACACCGCCGCCGATCCGGCCACCTCGACCCTGACGCTCGAGGCGTACGGTGACCTCGACTTTCCGGTGACGGACGCTGGCTGACATGGCCCCGAACATCAGAGTCGTCGAAGTGGAACTGCTGCGCAGGGGGCCGCGCCACAACCAACTGCTCTCACCACTCACCGACTACCTCGCTGTCTGCGGCGACTTCCCGGGTGGGGTCGTCAACGTCCCGTACGAGCAGTCGGATGCGCAGAACCTGCTCGACGACCTCCGCTACACCGTTTCGTCGAGCGAGTCGTCCGAGCGCCTCGCGTCGGTGCGCGACCGTGCCGGCACACAACTCGCCCAGATGCTGGATGCGGTGCCCGGCCTCGGTGGGATCCTGGCGACCGATCACTCGAACACCGTGTCGCTGACCCACGTGCGTCTCGTGACGTCGGCGGCGGAGCTCGCCCTACTGCCCTTCGAGATGTCCAAGGGGCCGGTGGGTTCTGGCGGCGTCGGCGAGGATTGGCTGTTGTTGCAGCCGGACCGGCCAGTGTGCCTCACCCGCCACGTCCGCGGCGTTCCACGCGCGGCGACCTGGCCGCTCGCGGTGAAGATCCTCTACGTCTCGGGCGACGATGTGCCGTTCGAGGCGCACCTCGACATCTTCGAGCGCATCCTCGAACCGTTCCGCACCGATCGCCTCGAGCCGATGGAGGACACGCCCCGCCATTGGACGAGCGAGCACCTGACGGTTATCGAGCGGGCGACCCTCGACGAGGTGCGGGACATCGCCCGGGCCCAACGGTTCAGTCACGTCCACGTGCTCGCCCACGGGGCCGAGATCGAGATGCGGCGGACGGCTCGGTACGGGCTTTCGCTCGGCGATCGGGTCGTGACCGGTGGTGAACTGGCCCTCGCGCTGGCATCATCGGTGGGCGGCGAACGGCACCTGCCGAGCGTCGTCACGCTGGCGTCGTGCGACAGTGCCGCGCAGGGTTCGTTGACCACGCCGGGTGGGAGCGTCGCTCACGACCTGCACGCGTCGGGCATCCCGCTCGTGGTCGGGTCGCAGTTCCCGATCAGCGAGCTCGCCTCGATCCCGTTCACCGAGACGTTCTACGTCGGGCAACTGCACGGCGAGCATCCGCTCGTGTCGATCACCGACATGCGACGTCAGCTCGCCACCGAGTTCATCGACGAGCACGCGTGGGCGAGCGTCGTGGCGTACGAGGCGCTCCCGGTTAGTTTTCAGCGGCGGCTCGACGAGCTGCAGTACGGCCAGGCGCGGCGTGGGTACGAGATCGCCCTCGGCCGGCTCGAGCGGCTGGCGACGTCCGACATCGAACGGATGGCCCAACGCGCCGAGAGCGGCCGTCCGTTCCCCGCCGAGTTCGTCTCGCCGGCACCGGAGCAGCACGAGGCGCTCGTCGAGGCGGTATCCGTGGCCGGTGGACGGCTTCCCACCGCGGGCCCGTTCGCCGCGGAATGCGAAGGGCTGCGCGCCGCTGCGTCCAAGCGCACGGCCGAGGTCGCCTACTGGCTGAGTCTGGCACCGGACGCCACGCCCGAACGTCAGGACGAACTCGTACGACGATGCGTCGGCGAACTCGAGATCGCACTCGACCTCTACCTGTCGGCCGTTCGCCAGCTGATGGCGACCACCGACGGGCGGGTCAACCGAAAGGTGACGATGCACTGGATCGTCGGCCAGGTGCTGATCATGCAGGCGGTGCTCGGCGACCGGATGGACCCCGACCTCGCCGGCATCGCCAGGGCCGGCGCCCGGTTCGATCTCGATCATCCCGACCCTCTGGTGCGGGGGTGGGCGATGGTGAGCCTCATCGAGCAGGCGATCCTCGAGCTGGCGATCGGCGGACCAGCGGAGGAGGCGGCCGAGCGTGCGGTGGACCACGCCCGTGATCTGGTGCGCGCAATGGACGAGGAATCCGAGCACGTGATGGCAACGTGCCGCCAGATGCGGCGCTTCGTCGGCTGGTGGGGCGACTCCGGTTTCATCGAGATGGAGCGCGGGTTCGGGATCGACCGGTCGATCCCCTGGAACGGCGAGCACGGCGTCGTCGCGACCGCGACCAAGGTCATCTCCGTGCTCACCCCGCCTCGTCACGCGGCGACGGCGAAACGGCGCCTCGCCGTCACGACGACCAGGGGGCGTCTTCCCGCGTCGTTCGGTGCCCGGCCTACCAGCAGAAATCTGGACCTGGCGGGAGGCACGCCGGCAGATGACGGCGACGGATCATCCGCATCGGCGCCTGCTGCCGCCCGCTCGGGCGTGTTCGACATCGACCTGCTGCCGGCGCGCAACGGCGACTGCCTCTGGCTGACGTACGGCACCGACGACGAACGACGCTACGTGCTGTTCGACTGCGGCTCGGTGGAGGCCGCCGAGTTCGCACGAGAGCGGGTGCTGGCCGTGCCCGCCGTCGAGCTGTTGGTGCTGACGCACATCGACGCCGACCACATCAGCGGCGTCATCCCGTTGTTCGAGGATTCGGAGGTGTCCAGCCGGTTCGGCGACGTCTGGTTCAACGGCTGGGACCAGCTGCGTGGGTTCCTCAGCGTGTCACAGGGCGAGGCGTTCAGTGCGCTGCTCGGTGACAGGGGCCGGTCGTTCCGTTGGAACGGCACCGAGCCGGGGGACGATGTCGTACCGCCCGTCGTCACCGACGGGGTCGCGCATCCTGACACGTGCCTCGCCGGCGGCATGCGCCTGACGGTCCTGTCGCCCACGCCGCGCGGGCTGAAGCGCCTGGCCACCAACTGGCGCGCCGCACTGCTCGAGCTCGACGACAAGCGGGCGATGCTCGGGAGGCGGGCGCGTCCGATCCCCCCGGAGCGGCCGGAGGCACTCGACTTGGCGGAGATCGCCGCCAACGGCCCGACGAAGGACTCGAGTGTCCCGAACCTCAGCAGCATCGCCGTGCTGGCCGAGTACGGCGGACGGGCCGTGCTGTTCACCGGCGATGCCCACGCTGACGTGCTGGCGGCGTCGATCTCTGCACTCCAGGAGCAGCGTGGTCGTGCCGGCGAACGGCTCCGCCTCGACGCCCTCAAGATGTCGCATCACGGCAGCGCCAATGCCACCACCAAGGAGTTCCTCGACACGATCGAGTGCTCGCACTACCTCGTGCCAACCGACGGCACGCTCTTCTACCATCCAGACCGTGCCGCGATAGCGAGGGTGATCTTGCACGGCGGGCCGATGCCGACGCTCCACTTCAACTACCGCACCGACCTCAACGGTTTCTGGGAGGACCCCGCTCTCCAGGCCCGTTACCACTTCGCCACCGAGTACCCGTCCGAGGGCGAGGGGCTGCACATCGCCCTCTGATGCGTGATGCGACAACTCAGAGGCGGCCGGAGTCGATGACGCGCTGGAGGAACTCGCGGGTACGTGGCTCGGTGGGTTCGCCGAAGATCTGCGACGGTGGGCCCTCCTCGAGGATCTGTCCCCGGTGCAGGAAGCACACCCGATCGCTGATCTCCCGGGCGAAGGCCATCTCGTGGGTGGCGAACAGCATGGTCATGCCGTCAGCCTTCAGTCCTCGTACGACATCGAGCACCTCGCCGATCAGTTCCGGGTCGAGCGCAGAGGTGATCTCGTCGAGGAGCATCACCTCGGGGCGCATCGCGAGGGAGCGGGCGATGGCGACGCGTTGCTGTTGTCCACCGGAGAGTTGGTCGGGGTAGGCGTCGGCGCGGGCGGCGAGACCGAGGCGGGTGAGGAGTTCCAGCGCCTCCCGCCGTGCGGTCGACTTGTCGACGCCGAGCACCTTGCGCGGCCCGATCGCCACGTTGTCGGTCACGCTCATGTGGGGGAACAGGTTGAAGCTCTGGAAGATCATCCCGATGCGTCGTCGGATCGGGTCGGGGTCGAGTCCCGGTTCGGCGATGTCGACCCCATCGAGGAGGATCGTTCCGTCGTCGACCGGCTCGAGGAGGTTGATGCAACGCAACAGGGTCGACTTGCCCGAACCCGATGCACCGATGAGCGTGATCACATCGCCGGCCTCGACGTCGAGGTCGATACCGTCGAGCACGACGGCCGACCCGAACGACTTGCAGACATCGCGCAACCGGAGCAGCGGCAGCCCGGACGAGTTGGCGTTCGGTGCCGAGATCACGGCTTCGGAGCTCACGAGATGGCCGTCGCGCCGGTGCGCCTGCGTTCACGGGCGAGCATGTGGTCGGCGAGCCGTGTACAGGGGATCGTGATGGCGAGGAAGATCAGCGACGCCGCGACGTACGGCGTGAAGTTGGCGTACTTGGCCTTGTCGATGCCGGCCTGACGAAGGATCTCGACCGGCCCGATGAGGCTGACGAGCGCGACGTCCTTCTGCAGGCTCACGAAGCTGTTCATCATCGGTGGCACGATGCTGCGAAACGCCTGAGGGAGCACGACCGTCGACATCGTCTGGCGGTTCGACATGCCGAGGGAACGGGCTGCGGCGCGCTGACTCTCGTGGACGCCGTCGATGCCGCCACGGATGATCTCTGCGACGTACGCCGAATACGACAGGACCAGGGTGACCGTCCCCCAGATCACCGGATTGGCCCATTCGCGCGACAGACCCAGCGCCGGCACGCCGAAGCCGATGAGGAACACCAGGAGGATCACCGGGATGCCGCGGAACACATCGGTGTACACGACGGCGAGCGCCTTGACCGGGAAGAGCGCCGGGCTTCGTGCGCTGCGGGCCAGGGCGACGATGAGGGCCACGACGAGAATGAGCGGCGTCGACCAGAGCAGGATCTTCACGTCGAGCCAGAACGCGCTGAGCAGGCGCGGGAACGAGTCGACGAACACGTCGCCGTCGAAGAACGCTTGGCGAACCTTGTCCCACCCCGGCGCACGAGGAACGAGCACGACCAGCGCCACGATGGCGATGGTCGTGCTCGTCACGGCGATCACGATCGCGCGGCGTCGCTGTGCCTGCTCGTAGGCGGCGCGACGGCCGACGCGACCGGTCACTCGACGGTGATGATCGGAGCGCCGGTGGTGTCGGACAACCACTCCTGCTGGATCGCTGCCAGCTCGCCGGAGTCGCTGATCGCCGTGATCGCGTCGTTGACGCATCCGGTCAGCGCGCTGTCCTTCTCGAGGACGAACCCGAACTCGTCCGTGGTCCCGCCGGCTTCGGCGGGGAACTGACCGACGACGACGCTGCCCTCGATCTCGACCCCCGACACGTAGAGAGCGGTCGGCAGGTCGAACACCGCGGCGTCGATCTGGTTGGCCTCGAGAGCAGCCTTGGCGCCGACGTTGTCGTCGTAGACGAAGACCTCCTGGGTGGGCTGGATGACCTCGTTGATGAAGTCGAGGCTGGTGGTGCCGGCCTGGGCACCGAACTTGACGTCCTTCAGGTCTGCGACGGTCGTGGCGCCCTCGGCGGCAGACCCCTCGAGGGCGACGATGGCCTGGTTGCTCGTGAAGTACGGGACCGACATGTCCACGTTCTCCTTACGTTCGTCGCTGATCGAGTACTGCTGCAGGTTCATGTCGAAGCTCTTCGCGCCGGGTTGGATGGCCTCGTCGAAGGTCGTCCGGGTCCAGACGACGGCATCTCCCTCGTAGCCCATCTCGGCGGCGACAGCCAGTGCGACGGCGGCTTCGAAACCCTCACCGGTTTCGGGCGCGTCGTCGATCACCCAGGGGAAGAACGCCGGCTCGCCGGTGGCGATCGTCAGCGTGCCGTCCTCGATCGTGGCGGCACAGTCGCCGGCGGCCGCGTCGTCGCCCTCGGTCCCGGTGGGAGCCGCGGTCCCGGCGGGTGCCGCGCTGTCGGCGGTCGTGTCGGCGGTGTCGGCGGTGTCGTCGTCACTCCCGCACGCAGCGAGCAGCAGCGCGCCGACAGCGAGGGCCGGCACGAGTCGGCGGACGGATGTGGAGCGTCGCATGAGATCTCCTTGTTGTTGGTCGCTGTGATGTCACGGCGAGCTGTTCACGCTGGGCTGAAGATACCGGCTCGGCCCCGGTGTGACCTGCAGAACGATGCGATCGAACGCACCGTTGCAATACAAGTTAAATACAAGTAGGTTCGACGGCATGAGCGACTGGGACCCCGAGCAGTACCGAAAGTTCGACGCGGAGCGCTCGGCACCGTTCTGGGAGCTCGCCGCCCTCCTGCAACCGTCTTCGTTCGCCCGCGTCGTCGACCTCGGATGTGGCGACGGCGAGCTGACCGCTGGCCTCACGGATCGCCTCGGGGCGGGCGAGGCGATCGGCATCGATTCCTCGACCGCAATGCTCGAGCGAGCAGCGAAGCACGAGCGGGTCGGCCTTCGCTTCGAGCGCGGTGACCTGGCCGAATGGACGGGGGATCACGAGTACGACCTCGTGTTCGCCAACGCCAGCCTGCAATGGGTTCCCGACCACGAGACGGTGCTCGCACGCTGGACCGATGCACTGAAACCGGGTGGTCAGCTCGCCGTGCAGGTGCCATCGAACGGCACCCATGCATCGCATCAAGTGGCCAACGAGGTCGGCGCGACCGAGCCGTTCCTGTCAGCGATGGGTGGGAGCGTGCCGGTCGACCCGTCGGCGGTGTACGTGCTGACACCCGAGCGCTATGCGGAGTTGTTGTTCGATCTCGGCTTCCAGGCACAACACGTTGCCTTGCGCGTGTATCCCCACGTCCTGGCGCACTCATCCGATGTCGTCGAGTGGGTCCGTGGCACCAACCTCAACCGCTTCTTCGAGCGCTTGCCCGTCGAACTTCACGAGCCGTTCGTCGAGACCTATCGAGCGGCGCTGCTGGAACGCATCGGACTGCACGAGCCGTACCTGTATTCGTTCAAGCGGATCCTGATGTGGGCGCGTCGATCCGCCTGAACGTTTCCGGAGGATGAATCGTTGATCCTCCGCTTCACTTTTCGCGCCCACCGGCCGATGATGACGTATGTCCCGCTCCGTGTTCGGCCGCCCCGAGCATCGACGCACCCTGGCGCTGGCCGTCTTCGGCCTGGCGGTGATCATCGCGATCTGGACCCAGCGGTCGACGTTCGCCGCTGCCGTTGGCGAGCTCCGACTTCTTCAGTGGTGGATCGTCGGCACGCTCGTCGTGGTCGGCGTCATCGAGCGGGTGGTGCGCATCGACCTGTTCCGGACCCTCCTGGGTGGCCCGACGTTCGGCACTGCGGCAACGGTCCACGAGGTCGGTACGGCGGTCAGCAAGGGCGTACCCATGGGCGGGCCGCTCGCCACTGCCCTGCGCTGGTCGATGTGCCGCGACGCCTCGATCCCGACCACGGCCTTCACGGTGACGATGATCGCGGCCGGGGCCGCCGCTGCGTTCGTCACGTGGACCCTTCCGCTCCTGATTCTCGGCCTCGACCTCACCCGGCGCGACGCCGAGATGACCGATCTCGTCGTGTTGATCGTGTGCTCGGTCGTGGTCTTCGGATCGGTGGCCTTCTGGTGGGTGATGCTCGGCTCGGATCGCATCCACCGTTGGTGTGAGCGGCGCTGTCGCCAGTTGTACGCGCGGGCCGGCAAGCGGATCCCGGCCGCCCGCGATATCGACACGACGGCATCGGTCGACGAGATCAGATCCGGGCTCATCTCGGTCGCCGCACGTCCGTGGGGCCTGCTCGCCAAGATGACGGTCGCGCAGCTCTGCGGAGCGCTCGTGCTGCTCGTCGCGTTGCGAGGCGTCGGTGTGGGCAGCGAACTCGACACGGTCGAGTTCCTCCGGGTGTTCTTCATCGTCACGCTGCTGGGGTCGTTCATCCCGACGCCAGGAGGTGTCGGAGTCATCGAAGCCGGCCTCAGCGGCGCGCTCGTCGCCAGCGGGGTCGCCCCGGCCAGCGCACTGGCTGCCGTGCTCGTGTACCGCCTCATCACGTACGTCATGCCGATCCTGATCGGTGGTGTGCTGTACCTGTTCTGGCGTGGTGGCGTCGCCGCCCGCGCCGAGGCGACGGGCGAGGAGTCGGTTGACGAGATGGTCGGGTCCCGCGTTCTCGTGCCGGCGATCGTCGAGTACTGAACGAGCACTGACGACCCGACACACCGGCCGAGCCATCGGGTCGATCACTACGATCGACGCAGCATGGCCGACCTCGACGACGTGTACGAGCAGTTCCTGGTGATCGACGGACAGTTCGAGCGCCTGTGCGCTGCCTGGCTCGTCTTCCGCGGGCAACCCAACGATCATTCGAGCGCGGAGTACGACGCTGCGGTGATCGAGAACCTGTCACACCTCCACACCTCGGCCGAGCCGGTCATCCGCACGCTGGGTGCGATGTTCGAGCACGTGAACGCGTACGGACCGCGGCTGGAATCCGTACTCGTCAGGATTCTCGACGGCGAACCGAATATGTTCACCGGTGTGATGTGTGGCAGCTACCGAGACGTGTGGACGGAACTGCGTGAGGAACTGGTCCTCAGCGTCGCCTCCGAACGCGGCGTCGAGCGGTCGGCCGAAGGACACTCCTGATGGCGCGTTTCGGTCGAGTACTGACCGCGATGGTGACCCCGTTCGACGCCGACGGAGAACTCGACGTCGATGCGGCGGTCGCGCTGGCCCGCTGGCTCGTCGAACAGGGCAACGAGGGCCTGGTCGTCTGCGGCACCACAGGTGAGTCGGCAACGCTGTCGATCGACGAGAAACTCACGCTGTTCGAGACGATCTCGGCAGCGGTCACCGTGCCGATCCTGGCCGGCACGACCGGTTACAACACCCGTCTCGACATCGGCCTGACCGAGCAGGCGGCAAAGCTCGGCATCGCCGGCGTCCTCGGTGTCTGCCCGTTCTACAGCCGCCCCTCGCAGGCGGGCCTGGAGACGCACTTCCGGGCGATCGCCGGTGCAACCGATCTGCCGATGCTGCTGTACGACATCCCCGTCCGCTCCGGCCGCAAGATCGAGAGCACCACGCTCGTGCGCCTGGGCAACGACGTCGCGAACATCGTCGGCGTCAAGGATGCGGCAGGAAACCCCGGTGCCACCGCCGCCGTGAACGCGAACACCCCGGAGCATTTCGAGATCTACTCGGGCGACGACGCGATGACACTCCCACTGTTGGCGATCGGTGCGGTCGGCGCGATCGGTGTTGCCACGCATTGGTGTGCACCGGATCAAGTCGAGTTGTTCGACGCCTGGGAGCGCAGCGACACCCGTGCAGCACAGCGGATCAACGCCCGCATGCTCGAGAGCTTCGAGTTCGAAACCGGCGACCTCGCCCCGAACCCGGTACCGTCCAAGGCCATGATGCGTGCCCTCGGCCACGACGTCGGTGAGTGTCGCTCACCGATGGGTCCAACTCCCCACGGCCTCGAAGACGCCGCCCGACAGGTCTACGACCGCTTGGTCGCCGCCCGTGGCTGACGCCAAGGCCACCGGTCGTCGATCCGCCAATCCGCCCGTTCGCGTCGTCTTCCTCGGCGGCCTCGGCGAGATCGGTCGCAACTGCATGGCGCTCGAGCACGGCGCCGCCGACGACCCCGACCGGTCGATCATCCTGATCGACTGTGGCTTGATGTTCCCGGACGCGAACATGCACGGGATCGACCTGATCCTGCCCGATTTCACCTACCTGCGCGAGAACGCCACCAGGATCGCCGCGCTCGTGCTCACCCATGGCCACGAGGATCACGTCGGCGCGATCCAGTACCTGCTCCGCGACGGTGACGGCATCGGCGATCTGCGCGACGAGCCACTGCCGATCTACGGCTCCAAGCTCACGCTCGGACTCGCCCGGAATCGCATCGACGAAGCCGGGCTCACGAAGAAGACCGACATGAAGTCGGTCGGCGACGGCGAGACCATCACGATCGGCCCGTTCGACGTCGAGTTCATTCCCGTGACGCACTCGGTGCCTCACGCCCACGCGATCGCAGTGCACACGGCGCAAGGCGTGATCCTGCACTCGGGCGACTTCAAGATCGACCTGACCCCCGTCGATCACCGCCGCACCGACCTCGCCCGCATCGGCCAGCTGGCCAAGGATCCGGGCATCAGGTTGCTGATGAGCGACTCGACGAACGCCGAGGAGGCCGGGTTCGCGCCGAGCGAGACCAGCGTCGGTGGCGTACTGCGCGCACTGTTCAACCAGCAGCGGGGCAAGCGGATCGTCACCGCCAGCTTCGCCAGCCACCTTCACCGCATCCAACAGATCGCGACCGCGGCGATCGCCGACGGTCGGGTTGTCGCCACGCTCGGGCTGAGCATGAAGAAGAACGTGCGGCTCGGTCTCGATCTCGGAATTCTCGACGTTCCCGAGTCGTCGATCGTCGACATCGACGAGATCGACCGTTACGAACCGGGCAAGGTCTGCATCATCTCGACGGGGTCACAGGGCGAGCCCATGTCTGCGCTCGCGTTGATGGCCCGCGGCGAGAACAAGTGGCTGAAGCTCAACGAGAACGATGTCGTTGTGCTGTCGAGCCATGCGATTCCCGGCAACGAGGGCAACGTCAACAACGTCATCGACGGGCTGCTGCGACTCGGTGCGGAGGTCGTCCACTCGGGTGTGATGGACGTTCACGCGACCGGCCACGCGCAGGCCGACGACATCAAGACGTACCTCTCGATCGTCAACCCGGACTGGTTCGTCCCGATCCATGGCGAGTACCGCCACATGGTGGCGAACGCCAAGCTCGCCGAGCTGATGGGTGTGGCGCGCGACCGGGTCGTGTTGTGCGAGGACGGCGACGTCATCGAGCTCTCCGATGCCGGGCTGCGTCCCGTCGGACGTGTGCCGAGCGGGTACCTCTACGTCGACGGCATCGTCGGTGACGTCGGGCAGGGAGTCCTGCGCGATCGCCAGAAGCTCGCAGAGGAGGGCGTCGTGGTGGTCGTGGTGACCGTCGATCACCAGACGGGCAAGGTGCTCGTCGGCCCCGAGATCATCACCCGTGGCTGGGTGTATGCCCCCGAAGCGGAGGATCTGCTCGACGAAGCCTGCGATGCGATCGCGGCGGCAGTCGAGAAGGCACTGGCCAACGGTGTGCGCGACGTCGAAGCGCTCGAAAGGGACGTTCGGCGCGCCGCCGGCAAGTTCGTCAG
The DNA here is from genome assembly GCA_031398325.1 of Actinomycetes bacterium. Classification (GTDB taxonomy): domain Bacteria; phylum Actinomycetota; class Acidimicrobiia; order Acidimicrobiales; family Ilumatobacteraceae; genus Sva-07. The sequence continues at coordinate 9,954 of JANNNB010000303.1, read as the reverse complement.
CGAGCGCACGAAGCGCCGTCCGATGATCGTTCCCGTCGTCATGGAGACCTGACGCCCGGTCATGCGATCGAGGTGGCTGTCGTTCGGCACCCTGTTGGTGCTGACATCTGTGGTCGGCTGCTCGAACGACGGTGACGAAACGTCCGGCAGCAACGGGAGCTCCGACGGCGTCGAGAGCGGCGTCGTCGAGGCCGACGACGACCTGCAGGCGCTCGCCGTCGCCCTTCGTGACGCGGCCACTGCGGTCGACGCCGAACTCGGCGCACCCCAGTCGTTCTTCGAGCTGACGGCGACGCCGAAGCTCACCAACGTGTTCGTGGCGATCGACGAGGCCACCGCCGCAGTGCCGTACGTCTTCATCGACGGCGTGTTGGAGCCACCGGCGCCGACCATCGACGGGGTGACCGGCTACACGTTCGAGGCCGACGCGCTCACGTTCGACGAGACGGTGCTGCTCGGGCGCATCGCCGATGAACTGCCGAGCGCGATCATCGAGTCGGTCAGCGTCGAAGGTGGCCCCGGCGGAGCGGTCCGGTACGTCGTGTCGGCGCGCTCGGATGACGGCGGTCTCCTCGAGGTCATCGTCGGCCCCACCGGAGCGATCCTCAGCGCCGATCCCGTCTGAGCCGGGTCGGACCCGAAATCGGTAGCCGTTGCCGATGTCCGTTCGGTGGCCCGTCGGGGTACCGGCCCTGGCGCGTCAGCGGTTGGTACGGTGGAGGGGACATGTCCAATTGGGGATCGTCCAAGAAGAGCACGCCCGCGAGCCGGTCCGGTTCGTCGAAGGGGTCGGCGTCTTCGCGCTCGAAGTCGCCCTCCAAGCCTGCGTCGTCGAAATCAGCGTCGTCCAAGTCAGCGTCGTCCAAGTCTGTCCCGTCGAAGTCGAGCGGGTCGAAAGCAGGCGGCTCCAAGGCGCCGGCGACCAAGTCGGCGACCTCACGGTCGAGTGGCAGCGTGCGCGACGCGACGCCGCCGGACGACCAGGCGTCTCGCCGGACGCGAGCCAACGCCGAGATGCGCGATGCCGTCGCCGGTCGTGAGCACGAGTTCCTCGGGCTCGGGTTGATCGGGCTCGGTGTCCTGCTCGGTCTTGCGATCTACGTCAATCTCGCCGGCCCACTCGGCCGGGGAACCGAAACGCTGTTCGGCTGGCTCGCAGGTCTCGGCAGGTACGCCGTGCCGGTGATCCTCGTCGCCGTCGGAATCTCGCTGGTCCGGCGTGGCAAGACCGCAAGTGTGTTCCGGCTCGCCGTCGGATGGACGATGGTCGGGGCTGCAGCGCTCGGTCTGCTCCAGGTCATTCGCGGCCCCGAAGAGTTCACCACCGACGTCGAGCCGCTCGAGCAGGCCGGCGGCTGGCTCGGCGTGATCGTCGCCGAGCCACTCGAAGCGCTGATCGGCCCGGTCGGCGCGGGAGTCCTGCTGGTGCTCGTGCTGCTCGGTGGGGCGTTGCTCATCACACGGACGTCGATGCGCACGATGGCGTCCCACACGGGCGGGTTCCTCGCCACGGCTGTCACTCCGCTGTTGCGGTGGACCCGGTCCGGTCTGTCGAACGTGACGACACTGAGCAGCGACCGTGCCCATGGCTCCGCAGGCGTCGGTGAGGCCGACGGTCTCGGTGCCGTCGCCGGTCAGCCGGTGCTCTACGACTTCGACCAGGATGCCGACGACTACCCGGTCGGCGAGGCCGGCACTCCCGGCAAGCGCTCGCGCTCGGTGAAGCCGAAGGTCTCGGTCGGGAGCCAGCCGGGGGTGGCATCGGCCGTTGGCGCTCGGGTGGGGGAGTGGATCCTGCCGCCCTTGACGTTCCTCGATCGGCCTGGTGAACAGGCCATCGACCGCAAGGAAGTCGAGGCGCGTGGCCGGATGCTGCAGGAGTCGCTCTCCTCGCACGGAGTCGAGACCACGCTCGTCGGCATGACGGTTGGCCCCACGGTGACGCGCTACGAACTCGAACTCGGCATGGGCGTGAAAGTGGCTCGGGTCACGAGCCTGCAGAAGGACATCGCGTACGCGATGGCGGCGACCGATGTGCGCATCCTGGCCCCCATTCCCGGCCGGTCGGCGATCGGCGTCGAGGTGCCCAACCGGCAGCGCCAGCTCGTCGCGCTCGGCGATCTGCTCGCTTCTCCCGAGGCGGCCAAAGCGACCAACCCGCTCGAAGTCGCCGTCGGCAAGGACATCGCCGGCAAGGCGGTGTTCCTCGACCTCGCCGCCACACCGCACCTCCTGATCGCCGGCGCGACCGGTGCGGGCAAGTCGAGCGGGATCAACTGCATCATCACGTCGCTGCTGATGCGCACCACCCCCGACGACGTGCGATTGATCCTGATCGACCCGAAACAGGTCGAGATGGGCCAGTACCAGCGCCTGCCGCATCTGCTCACCCAGCCGGTCACGAACCCGAAGAAGGCTGCAAATGCCCTCGGGTGGGCGGTGAAGGAGATGGAGCGTCGCTACGACCTGCTGTCCGAAATGGGTTACCGCGACATCGGCGGCTACAACACGGCCTTCGCCAAGGGCGAGCTCGTACCGCCTCCCGGCTCAGCCTCGGGGGAGTTCGCCCCGGAGTACGAGCACCTCCCGTACATCGTGGTGGTCGTCGACGAACTCAACGACCTGATGATGGTTGCCGCCCGAGACGTGGAGGAATCGATCACTCGCATCGCCCAGAAGGCGCGCGCTGTCGGGATCCACCTGATCGTCGCGACCCAGCGTCCGTCGGTCAACGTGATCACTGGCGTGATCAAGGCCAACATCCCGGCCCGTATGGCGTTCGCTGTCTCGAGCCTCACCGACTCTCGCGTGATCCTGGATCAGCCGGGGGCGGAGAAGCTCGTCGGCAAGGGCGACATGCTGCTCCTGCCGGGCAACTCGTCGGTGTCGAGCCGCATCCAGGGTTCGTTCGTGAGCGAGGACGAGGTACGCAAGGTCGTCGCTCACTGGCGGGCCCAGTCGCCCGAACCGATCTACTCGAACGACGTCGAGGAGGGCGGCGAGTCCGCCTCGCCGAATGGAATGCAGCTGTCGTCGAATGCGCTCGTCCCGCCGACGCCGCGATCGATGGGGGCGATGACCGGCATCGACGATTCACTCGACGTCACGTCCGATGCCAATGCGTTCTCGGCCGGTGACGACGACGAGGACACGGCGATGATGCGTCAGGCGATGGAGCTCATCGTGCGCAGTCAGCTGGGCTCGACGTCGATGCTGCAGCGCAAGTTGAAGGTCGGCTTCGCCCGCGCTGGGCGCATCATGGATCTGCTCGAACAGCGTGGGGTGGTCGGGCCGAGCGAGGGCTCGAAGGCCCGCGCGGTGCTGATGACCGTGGAGGAGTTCGAACTCCTCCAGCAGAACGGCCAGGTCTGACCCGCACGACCCTCGGCTGCGGGATCGCCGGTCCGAGTTTGCCAACATGACGGGCATGACCGACCCTCTCCAGCTGACGCCAGAACTCACCGAGATCACCGACGGTCTGCGCTTCCCCGAAGGCCCGATCGCGATGCCCGACGGTTCGATCGTGCTCGTCGAGATGTTCGGCCCACGGCTGACCCGGGTCGCCCCCGATGGCACGAAGACCACGATCGCCGAGATCGAGGGTGGACCCAACGGAGCGGCCGTCGGCCCGGACGGCGCGATCTACCTGTGCAACAACGGTGGGTGCTTCGCCCCTGCCGAGTTCGGGGGGATGATGTTCCCCGGTGCCTTCGTTCCCGACAACTACATCGGGGGACGGATCCAACGGGTCGACGTCCACACGGGTGCGGTGACCGATCTCTACACCGAGTGTGACGGCCACCCACTCCGCGCTCCGAACGACCTCGTGATGGACGGCCACGGCGGCTTCTGGTTCACCGATCACGGGATCCGTGACCACGCGACCCGCACGAGTGATCTGACCGGGATCTACTACGCCAAGGTCGATGGCTCCGAGATCCGCGAGGTGGTCTTCCCGGTCGAAGGGCCGAACGGCATCGGCCTGTCGCCCGACCTCGACACGCTCTACTGGGCCGAGACCAGCGTCGGCAGGCTCCACAAGCGGTCGATCGTCGGACCTGGCGAACTCGCGCCGACGATCCCCCTCGACATGAGCGGAGTGTTGTGCGGCTTGCCGGGCATGCAGTATCTCGACTCGCTCGCGGTCGACGGCGACGGCTGGGTGTGCGCAGCGACCTTGTTCAACGGGGGGATCACGGCGGTTTCGCCCGACGGCACGCAGATCGAACACCACGCGACCGGTGATCTGATGACGACGAACATCTGCTTCGGAGGCGACGACCTCCGGACCGCCTATGTCACGTTGTCGAGCACCGGACGCCTCGTGTCGTTCCCCTGGCCCCGCCCCGGCCTCCGCCTCGCCCACCAGTAGACCCTGGGAGTAGCCGTCGACAGATAGCGTTGCGGGTCATGGCGCAGCGGTTCTACATCGAGACGCTCGGCTGCCCGAAGAACGACGTCGACTCCGACAAGTTGGTCGGCGCCCTGCTCGCAGACGGTATGGAGTCGACCGACGACGCCTCGGCTGCCGACCTCGTGGTGGTCAACACCTGTGCCTTCATCGACGAGGCGCGGCGAGAGTCGATCGACACGATCCTCGCCCTCGACGACCTCCGCATGGAGGGCTCGCGCCTCGTGGTCACGGGCTGCATGGCCGAGCGATACGGCGACGAGCTCGCTGCAGAGCTGCCCGAAGTCGATCAGGTCGCCGGCTTCGGGACGTCGTTCACCGCGTCGATGAGCCCGGCTCCGGCCGGTCGCAAGCTGATTCCGGTGTCCAGCACCGCCATTCCGACGTTCGACCTGCTCAATCTGCCACGGCCGAAGTCGGCCGTGCCGTGGGCCTACGTGAAGATCGCCGAGGGCTGCGACCGCTCGTGCGGGTTCTGCGCGATCCCCAGTTTCCGCGGGCCGCAGCGCAGCCGCGATGTGTCGTCGATCCTCGACGAGGTCCATCAGCTCGAGGCCAGGGAAATCGTCCTCGTCGCGCAGGACCTCGCGTCGTACGGCAAGGACCGCCCCGGCGAACTCGGTGCCGGCTCGATCGTGCCGCTCGTCGAGGCGGTCGCCGCAGCGGTCGACCGCGTTCGTCTGCTGTACCTCTACCCGAGCGACCTGAGCGACGCACTCATCGACGTCATCTGCGACTCGGGTGTGCCGTACTTCGACCTCTCGCTCCAGCACGTCAGCAAGCCACTCTTGCGCAGGATGCGGCGCTGGGGTGACGGGCAACGGTTCCTCGATCGCATCGCCGACATCCGAGCCCGGGAGCCCGACGCTGCCTTCCGCAGCAACTTCATCGTCGGGTACCCGGGCGAGACCGAGGCCGACCACGACCAGTTGCTCGATTTCGTGGAACAGGCGCAGCTCGACTGGTGCGGGTTCTTCTCGTACAGCAACGAGGAGGGCACCTACGCGGCCGACCTCGACGGTGTCGTCGATCCGCACCTGATGAGCGAGCGACTCGCCGAGCTGCGAGAGCTGCAAGACGACATCACCGCGCACCGGCGTGACGCTCTCATCGGCTCGACCGTGTCCGTCCTGGTCGATGCCGTCGGCGTGGGCAGATCGCATCGCGAGGCTCCGGAGATCGATGGCATCGTCCACGTCGGCCAAGATGTCGACGTGGGGACCTTCGCCGACGTGCAGATCGTCGACGCACTCGGCCCCGATCTCGTTGCTGCCGGATTCGACCTGGCCTCGCTCGATTCGATGGACTGAACAGGACGCGGTGGGGGAACGCTGATGGTCGAGTCGAGTCAGATTGCCACGTGGGCGAATGCGGTGACCGTTGGTCGCCTGTTGCTGTCGCCGCTGATGTTCTGGGTGATCCCGAACCATCCGCGCGGCTCGTGGATCGCATTCGTTCTGTGGCTGATCTTCTGTCTGAGCGACGGCATCGATGGCTGGATCGCCCGCCGCCATGGGGTGACGTCAGCCGGGGCATTCCTCGATCCGCTCGCTGACAAGGTGCTCGTGCTCGGAGCGATGTTCACGCTCGTCTCGATCGGTGTGTTCTGGGTCGTTCCGGTGATCATCATCGCGGGCCGGGAGCTGGTCATCAGTGTGTACCGGGTGATCGTCGGTGGCAGGGGCGTCAGCGTCCCGGCGAGCAGGCTGGGCAAGTACAAGACGGTGTGTCAACAGTTGGCGGTCGGGTTCGCGTTGCTCCCCCTGACGGCGCTCGACGCGTCGTGGCTGTGGAACAGCTTCCTGTGGGCTGCGGTCGTGCTGGCCCTGATCAGCGGCGCGCAGTATTTCTGGCTCGCCCGGCAGGCACGGCCGATCGACCAGGCGACCCCGGTGGCGGGCCAGGTCGGCTGAGTGCCCCGTCGTCGCGAGATCCGGAGGATTCCCTGTGCGTTGTGACGTGGTCGCGGTCGGAACCGAGTTGCTGCTCGGCCAGATCATCGATTCGAATTCGGCATGGATCGGTGGTGAACTCGCCGCTCACGGCATCGATTCGCTCGTGCAGGTGAAGGTCGGCGACAACGTGTCGCGCATCATCGTGCAGTTGCGCCGGGTGCTGGCCGACGCCGACGCGGTGATCATGTGTGGTGGCCTCGGGCCCACCCACGACGACCTGACCCGCGATGCGATCGCCGCGGTGATGGGTGTCGAACTCGTACGCGACGAACGGGTCGCCGACGTGATCCGCGAGATGTTCGCCAAGCGGGGACGCACCATGTCCGACAACAACCTTCGTCAGGCCGATGTGCCCGTCGGCGCGACGATCATCCCGCAGACCCGAGGGACCGCACCCGGTCTCATCTGCCCGGTCGTGGTCGACGGCGTCGACAAGGTCATCTACGCCGTGCCGGGAGTGCCGCACGAGATGTACGACATGATGCACCGGGCGATCCTGCCGGACCTTGCTGCTCGCAGCGGTGAGCACGCAGTGATCGCGAGCCGGGTGCTGCGCACATGGGGTGAGAGCGAGAGTGGACTCAATGAGCGTCTTGACGGCGTGATCGCTCGCCTCGACGCTCCCGGCGTGCCGACGCTCGCATTCCTCGCCAGTGGATGGGAAGGTCTCAAGGTGCGGCTCACCGCCAAGGCCGACACGCTCGAGGAATGCGTCACCCAGCTCGACCATTGGGAGGCGGTCGTCCGTGCCGAGATCGGACATCTCGTGTTCGGCGTCGACGGCGACACGATGGAATCGGTCGTTCTCGAGTTGTGCCGCCGACGCGGCCTCACCTTGGCGACCGCCGAGTCGGTGACGGGTGGGCTCGTGGCCGGCCGCCTGACCGGCATCCCGGGATCGAGCGACGTGTTCCGCGGATCGATCGTGAGTTATGCGACCGACGTGAAGCAGTCGTTGCTCGGCGTCAGCGACGGCCCGGTCGTGAGCGAGTCAGCGGCACGCGAAATGGCCGCTGGAGTTCGCGAGGCCTTGGGCGCCGACATCGGACTGTCGCTGACCGGCGTTGCCGGACCTGCCGAACAGGACGGCCAGCCGGTCGGCACGTTGTACGTCGGCATGGTCGGACCCGGATTCGACGAGGTGCGACTCGTGCAGCTTCCTGGGCTGCGCGATCAGATGCGCCAGTTCGCCGTGATCACGTCACTCGGGTTCCTGCGCGAACATCTCGAACGAGATGAATGAGTCGAGCCGGCGCGGCATCACGATCGGGGCGAGCATCGCCGCCGTGGTCGTGTTGCTCACCGGCATGGGCGTCTTCCTCGCGACTCGAGGTGGTGATGACGCGACGGTGAGCTCGACGACCAGCAGTTCGACCAGCTCGACGAGTTCGACCACGACCACGACCGCTGTTGCCGAGTCGACCACGACCACCACCACGCCGCTGACGGCGGTTGCCAACGCCGGCGTCGATCTGGCCGTCGATGTGGGAGCAGCGGTCGACATCGCCGCCTCAGGCCTCACGACCGGCACACCCGACGAGGCGGTCGTGTGGACGCAGTCGTCCGGACCTGACGTCACGGGTGGGTCAGGGACCTTCATCGGTCCTGCGGCGTCGTTCGATGCGCCAGACGACGTGAGCACGGTCACCTTCCAGCTCGCGGTGACCGGGGCGAACGGGGTCGTCACCGACGACCTCGTCATCCGGGTGTTCGAAGATGCCGACCAGTCGGTGTTCGTCGACGGAGAAGTCGGCAACGACGATGGCGACGGCACGATGGCGTCGCCCTACCTGACCCTGCGGCGAGGCGTCGATGCCGCGAGTGGGCGCGACGTGTACCTGAGATCGTTCGGGGTGTACGACGTGTCGGATGCGCCGCTGTCGATCGATGCGACGACGAGCATCTACGGCGGTTTCGACGTCCAGTGGGTGCGCGACGTCGGAGCCCGAGCGCCCGTTCGGGCTGGCGTACTCGGTCTCTCGTACGTCGATGCCAGTGTCGCGACGTTGTCGGCCCTCGACGTCGTGTCGATCGACGCGCCGGCTGGTGCGTCGGCTGTCGCCGTCGTGGTCGACGGCGGTGACGAGATCTCGATCGTCGACAGCCGGATCGTCGCTGGCGCAGCGGGGGCCGCTGACGCCGGGCAACCGGGACGATCGAGCGTCGCGGTGTCGGTGGCCGATCTCGGCGTGCTCGACATCGTGCGTTCCACGGTGACCGGCGGTGCGGCCGGCACAGGCGGTGCGGGTGGGGGTACGGACCCCGCACCGACGGCAACGCCGGGGACGGGTGCGGCGGGTTCCGCCGACAGCGGCGGAAACGGGGGCGCTGGTGCGGCAGGAGCTGACTCGAACGGCGCATCGGGCGGGCGCGGTGGATCGGGCGGCAATGGGCAGCCGGGCGCCGTGGCATCAGGAACGCCCGCGGCCGGCGGGACATCGGGGTCGCGCGGAGGGGCTCCCGGCGCGGGCGGCGTCGGCGGGGCGGGTGGGGCCGGTGGAGCGGGCGGGACCGGGTTCGAACCGCCCACCGACGACGTCGTCCTTCCACTGGTGTCGTCCGGAGCGCCCGGCGGTGTCGGTGGGGGCGGAACGGCCGGGAACGGCGGCGGGGGCGGCTACGGGCCGGCATCGGGACGCGGGGGTGGCGGTGGTGGTGGCGGCGGCGCGAGCGGCGGTTCGAGTGGCGGCCCTGGGGGTCTCGGCGGCGGTGTGTCGGCCGGACTCGTCGCGTCCGACGTCGGCCGGATCCGGATCGTGGAATCACTCGTTGCCGGCGGCGCCGGTGGGACCGGTGGCGTGGGGGCGACGGCGACCGAACCGACGATCGGCGGGGCGGCCGGGGGAGCCGGTGCGTCACCGGTGTGTTCCCCGGCTCCGTGTCCGGAGGCCGATGGGCCGGGAAGCGGAGGTGGCGGAGGTGCGGGAGGTGCCGGAGCTCAAGGCGGTCAGGGCGGTGGGGGCGCCGGTGGCGCATCCATCGGTGTCGTGACGGTCGCCGTCGACACGGTCGAGGTGCGCTCGTCGACCGTGCGCGGCGGTGCAGGAGGAATCGGTGGGCCCGGCGGTGAGAGTGGTCGGGACGGGGCGGCCGGTACGGCAGGCGTCGGTTCCGCCGGTGGCGTGTCGGGTGCGGGACTCGCCGAGCAGACGGGCTCCGGGGGGCGCGGTGCGGGCGGCGGCGCGTCGTTCGGATGGTTCGACGACGGGGCCACGGGCCAGATCCTCGACGGCGAGACGATCGAGGGTGGTGCCGCCGGGTCGGGCGGCGCTGGCGGGCCCGGTGCCGAGCCCGGACCGGCTGGACGGTCCGACGCCACCAACCTCTGAGATGACCGCCCTGCGACGTGGGTGACATCGAAGGGAACGAGGCACCCAGGTACATTGGCGCTGTCAGCCCTCGTAGCTCAGCTGGACAGAGCAAGTCCCTTCTAATGACAAGGTCGCAGGTTCGAATCCTGCCGAGGGCGCTGTGTGATGTCGCGAGACATCGAGGACAGCCCGAACCCCCGTCAGGGTTCGGGTTGTTTCGCTTTTCGGGGTCCGTAGGGCCCGTATGGGCGGCGGGGTCCGCCTCGTTTGGCGCCGG